>NZ_CAXBGN010000005.1:0-426123 GCF_963975415.1 uncultured Kriegella sp. | reverse complement strand
ACGTGGAGCCCAAGGCAACGTTGGGCACCATATAGAGCCCCAGTCCGCCCACCTGCACCTTCTTTAAAAAATTCCGTCTTTGCATAAATTGATTGTTTTATTCTAACGTTTTTATTTGATAGGAATCATCCGAACTCAAACCTAAAAATCGTTAATAGTGTGGGATTTTTCGTCTCCTGTAAGCCCCCCGCCATGGAACCAGACTACCGCGGCAAAGTCCTTTTTGTTATCGGGGTTATAGATATCCAGTTTACAGCCCGCTTTCATATAATAGTCCTTTTCCCCCTCGTAAACGTCGGTATAGAAAAGGTTTTCAATCAATTTATAGATAGTGTATTCTTTCTGGGAAAAACCAGAAAATACCACTCCAAAAAATAACACAATTATAAAAATCTCCTTTTTCATGAACTACTGTTTGAATCCTCTTAATAAAAATTAACGCACCAAGGCGGTCGCACACCAAAGCAAAGGGGCCTGACCGTGAAGGTCGCCAACAATCCTTGGACGGTTCATATAATGATCACGGCTGTTCAAGATATTCGTGCCGGCACACACCTCGGTGAGTTCGTCATCGGCATTGATGTAGCCCGTTAGCGCCAACCAGCCTTTGCGGGCCGCCTTACCATACGTTTTCTTGTTAAGCCAGCCTTCTTTTACACCGGTAATCATCGCATATGTAAACATGGCGGTTGCCGAGGTCTCCTTCCAGGCTTCCTCATCGTCTATAATCTGGCGCCACATACCATCCTTCTCCTGATATTTCAACAAGGCCGCCATCATCTTGTGGTAGCCTGCTAGAATACGTGGGCGGTCGGGATTATCTTTTGGTAGTATCCGAAGTATCTCCGCCATTCCTACGGCCATCCAGCCATTTCCCCTGCCCCAACTGTAAAGTGCTTCGGGCGAATGATAAAAGAGTCCGTTGCCCAACTGTATTTCATCCAGGTAGAGTACCATTTCCTTAGCCGCACGGTCTACATATTTGCGATTGTCCGTGACCCTGTAGGCCTGTGCCTGTATTGCAGTAATCATGAACATATCGTCAATCCAAATACGGGTCTGCCAAGAATAGCCCTTTGCGGCCCACTGCTTTTGTTCGGGCGTGGCACCCATCGGCACCTCCCATTGACTGTCAGCGTATTTTAGGCCTAGATCGCGGTATTTTTGTTCCCCGGTTTTCAGGTACAGTTCCAAGGGGACGGCCCCGAACACATTGTTATCTACATGGTTGCCCTTGGGAAGCATGTTCTTTTCCCCACCCAACAGCGGTATAAAACGTGATTCAAAACGATTAAAGAGTTCTTCATTTTTGGTTGCCTCGGCAAACCACATTCCGCCAAGCCATGTACAAACATCGGGATAGGTTATCTGCGTGGGCGGTTTGAGCGGGCGCGTATTCCCGTACTGCGAATGCGAGGTATTTAGAAACTTTTCGGCAATTCGCATTCCAATATCCTGTGGCGTTTTTCCTTTTGGGAATTGCTTTAAATTATACTTGTTTTGACCTACCAAGGAAAATGTAAATAGCATTGAAAATATAATCGTTACTGTATTGATATACATATGGCTTTTTTTTAGATTATAAATCATCTAACGGTGATAATTGTACTTGAGACGGTCACAGGTCTTGAATCTGAAACGGAAGCAAAACACGAAAGTCCTCCTTTTACTTTCTGGGCGGGAATCTCCGCTTCAAACCATCCGTTTTTCAAGTCGGTGGCCCAAATGGTCTCCCATTCCCTTTTGGGCCAATCGACCCCTACAGGGCCAAAGCACACAGTAGCTCCTTCAACGGGCTTTGGACCAGTTACCTGAAACCGCACCTTGTAGGAACCGCTGTTCATCCTTTCCGTTTCCATCTTATGTATTTTCGGGAGGCGCTTCCCTTTTCCTTTGAGGTAATATTCAAAATAGAGCCGCTCCATGGACAACCACCCGGGCTCCATGCCACTCTTTCCTTTGGTGCCTCCCGGAACTTCTATTTTATGGGAGTTGTTGGGGGCGTACAAGTGGTTTGCTTCCCCTTTCATGCTCTGAAGTGTTTGGGCTACTGCCGGAGGATAAAACCAATTGTCGTTAGCTGCGGCCGCAATAAAAAACGGGGTCTTAATGTGCTTGGCCACCCGGCCCGCATCTAAGTTCTTGAGCCACTTTCCGCGATCCCTGGCAGTCATGGCATCCAGATTTTTTAGAAAAGTCGACCCATGGTCATAGTACCCGCTTCCAAAAACCGAAAAAGAAGCCCTAATCTTTGAATTGGCCAAACCTGAGACAAAGGTGGCCAAATACCCCCCCCATGAAATGCCCGTCACCCCGATTCGGTCCTTTGCGACGTCTGGTTGGGAATATAGCAGGTAAAGCCCTTGGATCGAAGCAAGAACCGCGGAAAAAAGAGTGCTCGAAGATAGTTCGGGTCGCACTACAAAACGGTTTTCCCCGTATTTGTATTTTTCCCACGGGCCATGAGACATCGGTGTTTTATCGGGGTGGGCAACGCCTGGCTCGTCCAAGACGACCGTAACATACCCCTGAGTAGCCCATTTTTTTGCTTTTTCAATTTCCGCGTGTCCAGACCCTCCGTGCAAAACGAGCAAACCAGGATAATTTCCCTCCTTTTCAGGCCTCGCTATGGCGGCAAAGATTTCGGCATTTTTCATCACTCCAGCTTCCTGATAGGTGTAGGACTGAAAAATCACTTTTCTGAGTTTTACCCCATTTTCAATTTCTTCGCCCAACTCTTTAACTATCTTGGGTGCCTCATTGGTCAGATAGGGCGCAAACAGGTCTGAGGGGTTCCGTTGCCCTAATGCCTTTACAGGACCCAATACTATTTGGAGCATTACAATCCCAACGTATAGCATTCGCTTAATCACAGGTATTTTTCTTCTATTTTTTAATGTCATCGGTCCTAAAGGGACTAGCAGGCAAGCCTTCTTTGTTGTACAAATTTATCACTGGATTGTTGCTCCAGGCATATCGGATATACATTGGATCCTTGACCGCGTCACTTTCCACACTAATCCTATTCCCCACAATCCTAGCCTTGGCCCAGACAAACTTTTGGTCGGCGCCCGCTATGGCAAAACAGCGTACCTCTTCCGAATTATCTGACGTAATAAGACCTGATCCCATGTTTTTGAAGGAGATAACCGCCTTCTGCCCTTTGAATTTCACGGACTTAAAGGAGGGGCCGGAATATACCTGATTCTTTTTTCCATAGTCCTTGTGTAAGGCAATCAATGCCAAACGCTGCCCCACATCCTGCTTATTCTTAGGGTGGATATCCTCTGCCTCCCCCAGATCGAGAATGACGGCTTCCCCGGTTTTTGGAAGTGCCAACGCACTGGTTTGTGCCTCCCTGAGTTCGGCCCATGTACTCTTGGTGGGTTTATCATCGGTTCTCAAATAATTGGCGAGCTGTACCCAATAAAATGGAAGGTCCTCTCCCCATTTTTTCCGCCAGTCCTTAATCAAATTAGGGAACAAGGTCTTGTACTGCTGCGACCTACCAACATTGTGTTCTCCCTGATACCAAAGTATCCCCTTTATCTTAAATTGCAGTAATGGATTTATCATGGCGTTATATAAGAGACCAGGATATAAATTACGGGCATTGGGCTCGTATCCGAACATATCACTGGTAATCCCCTTTCTATAGGTCCAATCGCCTACCAAGGAATATTTTTTATTATCAAGTTTTAGGAACAGATTTTCTTCAGTACCCGCAAAGCCGCCATTCCCACCATTATCGTCAAGCCTGACCGCTATGGTATTTTTGCCCTCCTTTAGAATGCCTTTGGTAATTTTATAGCTGCGCTCCTCCATATAAGTTTCAGATTCCCCAACGCTTTTTCCATTAATCCACACCATGTCCTTTTGGTCTATTGGTCCCAGATTGAGGATACCCTCATTTTGGATGGCATTAGAAGGTAAGTCGATGGCGGCATAAAACCACACGACCCCATCAATGTTCTTTAGCTCGGATTGGTTCCATCGTAAGGGCATTTTACACTTTTTAAATTCGGAAATATCAGCTGGAAAAAAATATCCTTCCTCCTTACTGTCATCCTTAATTCTCTTTGCATCGTGAAATGATTTTTGTGCCATTTCTTGGGAAGCGATAAACCTAACTGGATCCTCGCCAAAAACACCTTTTTGATATCGTTCCCAATAATCTGCCGGTAGCTTTTTGTAAACCTCCCTATCTGTCCAAGTTTCGATTTGGGTACCTCCCCATGAGTTATTAATCAGGGCTATTGGAATACCTGTCTCTTCATAGACCTTCCGGGCAAAGAAATAACCAACTGCTGAAAATTGCCCCACAGTCTCGGGATTACATTCCGTCCAGGCCCCATCAACTTCTTCCAATGGATCATAGCCCATGTTCCTCTTTACTCTAAAAGAACGAATTTTAGGGTAATGGGCATTAGATATCTCTTTGTCAGCATCTTCAACATGTTTTACCGAAAATTCCATGTTGGACTGTCCACTGCAGATCCATATATCCCCAATTAAAATATTCTGCAGCACAATCGTATTTCTACCCTGTACGCTTAACGAATATGGACCTCCAAAAGCCATGGGTTTTAGGGTTACCTCCCAGTTTCCATTGGTGTCCGCCAAAGTTTTATGTTCCTGTCCGTTGAAAGCTACCGCTATTTTCTCGGCCGGATCCGCATGGCCCCAAATGGTTACCGGTTTCTCCCTTTGAAGCATCATATTATCATTGAATATATTTGGCAGCACAACTTCTGCCTTGGAAATCAATACGTTGCACAAAACTGTAAGCAAGAATGCCAGTTTCTTCATTTCCCCATATCTAAAATCCATAAAATGCATCAATTTGCAGTAATCACTGGTATGTTTCCTTGCCAATTGACCGTGATTGCTGTTGGACCATCATTAATTTTGAGAATACTATCATCCATATTAATAGACGGACTCTCTATCATAGGCCATTGGCGGTACCCTATCTCCTCCTCGTTTTCGATTTTTACTACAGGGACCGATTCGGCCATCCCCTTAATACCCTTTCTCGACAAGTGTTCAGGCATTTTATTTTCTGGGGCTATAGGCAGCCCTTCCTGATATTGAATCTGTAGCTTCTCCTTTTGACTATCGGTATAAGTGACCCTCATTTTCTTCCAATCTATGGACAGCCGATTATTATTCAAGGTTCGGCAAAATTTTTCGAAGGTACCCGATTCCCTTTTACTCCCGAGTTCGAATACAAAACCAGTCTGGGCGTGATCACTTTTCACAATATTGAATCCATCCAATCCCTTTCCTTTCAAATCGATCTGTTCATAATAACTTTTCAAGGGTTTTATCCCAATATAGGTATCTCCTTCCCGAAGAAAGATCCAACCGTTTTCCTCCACTTTTTCATCTACTGATTTGGGGTAGCGCAACATCCCCCTTTTAATCAGGTCATCGGTATGGCCATCGCGCCAGGCCCATTTGGTCTCATTAGGCATATTGACCCATTGATCCTTTTGCGGAATATTAAAGAGTGTGATTACCGTATTCTTGGAATGGGCGGTCTGTTGAAAGGGAGAGTTGGTTCCTTTATACCAGGTGTCCGCGGTACGGTCCTTTTCGTCTCCGTCGCTATACCAATACGGGTGAAAACAATTGATATAATTGAAGCGGTCTGGGCTTTGGAATACGATATTGAAACCGTTGGCATCGTGATCCGCATAATCACCCCCTGGTGTCCAGCGAAAATTTCCGGTCCCAATGGCATAGGTCTTAGTGCGATATACCTTGCGCATCATCCAATGAGGTACTCCGGAGCCAAAAGGCCCAAAAGAAGAGGCCGAGGTCTTTAATTCGAACGGGGCGGTGTCATTACCGGCCAAGCGAAAGAAAACGCTTGGGGGCACCACTCCGGACAGGGCCGCAAATATGGTATAGCTAGCCTCCTGATAGTCATCAAACTGGCTCATCTTTACGTTTGGGGTAGCAGGGCCCCAACCCCACATCAACCAATTGTAATAGGAAGTCGCCGCGATGTAATTTTCATCGGAAAGATGGTCCTGTTGTGTGTTCATCCGTCCATAGGGCGCCAAAATATTCCCGTCAAAGTTGTTCAATGACAATAGCGACCATTTGTAGAGCATAAAGGCCTCGGCAATGGCCTTCATTTCCGGATCTTTGGCGTACTCCATTACCATTTCCACCGGAAAATTCATTACCACCTCATAGGTAGTGGAAAGGTACTCGGTATACCCGTGATCATATACGTTTTTAAAGGTCTTGCGCAAACGCTCCTTCATATCGGCCATCAGTTCTTCGCTGGTCATGCCGTTGGCCCAACGGGCATCTGGGAACAACTGCCCAAAAAGATAGGCACTGGACCACATCATCGTGGCATGATTCTCGGTACCGTGACCCAAAAATCCTTCACCATCAATTTTATCAGATTTGGCTAACTTTTCCAAATCTCTTTTTATTTTTTCCAACTGCTTTTCATCAAAGCTGTCCCAATATCTACATAAAGCCAGGGCAATCCCTGGAAAGTCGAACATGCTTTGGTGGCGATTGTCTAGGTCGTTCGTAATATAGGTCAGTGCAGCCCCGTCGCGCGGGTTCGCTTCGAGTCGAGCAATGGCCTTAGGCAGGCCATGTTTTCCACGCTCAACCAAGGTAACATCTTTAAGTGAATGTATTACTTGGCTCTTACGGGCCATATACGACGCTATATCCTGGGCGAAAAGTGATTGCGAAAGAATCACAAGCAGCACCAGTAATTTTTTAATATGTATAATTTGATATGCCATTTAGTACTATTCGGCCCGATATAGATATAGGCCATTATGGTTCGTTAAAGGCCACTTGAATATGGATTTCAGTTTGGCCAAGATAAAAAGGACCGACACACGAATGTGGGCCGATCCCTGTGAAAGTGCTATTCCTCCTCTAGAGGTTGAACTACTATATTTACTTCTTTAACTACGTCTTCCTCTCCGTATACATTGCTCGCTTTACCGACAAAGGTTGCTTTGTATTCTCCTGCCGTGTTGAACTGATATTCGTAATCGGTCATTGATGCCGCCATGTTCTTTACCAATTTCCCCACATTGGGTGTAACACGAGTCAAATCAATGGGCCCTGATATACACCAAGCCTCCGCTTCGACAGCTGTACCCGCATTGGTGGAGCCCGTAATTGCAAAATTAGTGGAACTGACCCCCCAATTATAGGAATTCACCAAATTACGGCCTACCCATCCTGGACTTGTCGTAGTGGAAATCCCATAATTATTTATGGTCGAGGTAGTATGGTTCGCAATGGTATACGAAGTACTGTCCGGTAGGTTGTTCTGTACCACAAGGGACGAAATGGTCCATTTATTTTGAACGGAACCTGGATAGCCGGTATACTTAAATGCCAAATACACCGGTTTATTCGAAAAATCGGTCAAATCGATATCGCCGGATGATGTACTTGAACTACTGGTGGCCCACTCTGCACGATCGGTAATATCCGTCCACGTGGCCGAAGTAATTCCTTGCGCCACCGCTAAACTATCCCTTTCGCCCTCGATGGTCATATCTTGGGAAACCAATAATTGCAGGGAGGACTCTTGGGTTCCGTTGGCTACCGCCGAATTGAAACTCAAGATAGAGGTTCCTTCTGCGGAAAGTCGTTCGGAAAATTCATACCTACTTCCAACTTCGCCTGAAAAGAATGTAACAAAATCGGCACTACCCGTCAATTGAAATTGCGCGAGTTCTCCTTCCACGAACTCGGTTTTATTCACAGAAACGTTCAGCGTGGGCACCTCTACACTATCGTCTTGGCAGGCGGTTAGCAAAACACCTACCAATATTAGAATCGAATATATATTTTTCATATCTCTTTAGTCTTTACATTAAAATTACCAACCGGGATTTTGTGTCAATAGGGGATCCAGTGAAAGCTCCCGAACCGGAATGGGCAAGTAATAATCCCTTTCGGAAATATTCACCCCCGACCGATTGAAAGTGATATGGGTTACGCTATTGGCATTATTAAAATCTACCATTTCCCTCATTTGCTCTACTAGAATGCCCCAACGGATCAAATCCATCCTACGAAAACCTTCAAAGCACAATTCGGTATATCGCTCGTTCTGGATAATTTTTAGAAAATCGTCCTTAGAGGCTATATTTTTAATTTCTGAAATTTGAGCCCTAAGTCGTACCCGATTCAAATATTCATGGGCCTTGGGCGTGGGGCCGTTCAATTCATTTTCGGCTTCGGCGGCCATTAATAACACATCGGAAAAACGCAATATGGGATTGTTGGTCGAGTTGTAATTTTTAATTTTATCCTCTTGCAATTCATATTCCCTTCTAAATTTACCAATTCGTCTATACAACAACTTGTTCGGGTCTTCATAGGCCTCTCCTTCGACATCGATCCAATACTCTTTTTCAGGCGGATCGGAGTCACGTACAAATAGATAATCGGCTATGCACCAATCCCTTCTTACATCTTGATATTCATCGTTATACTCAAATGCCTTGAACAATTTAGGCTGCAATCTGAACTGAGCCCCTGAAAAGCCGTACTGGGTAAGCCGTTGAGGAATCCCGTTGTTGTTCCCCAGATCCCCTATTTCAGCCGTCCCGAAGACACCTGAAGCCCCATCGGTAAAATGACCTATTTCGAAGATACTCTCTTTGGTCTCGTACTTATCCTGTATCAAATTGATAAATACCTGGGCATAATCTGGGTTAAGGTCGTGTAACCCAGAGTTGATTACTTTCTCGGCCCAGAACAATGCGTTGGTATAATATTCCCGTATCTGTTCCTCAGATCTATCTTTTCGGTTCAAGAATCCGGCTCTGTAGAGACTGACCCTTGCCAAAATTCCCTGGACCGCTGATTTTGTAACCCGCTCTGCATAGGAATAATCGGTAATAGGATTCACCAATGATTCTGCTTCCATCATTTCGGCATAGATGAAATCATATACAGCAGAGGCATTGGTACGTGCAAAATTCACGTCATTGGCTGACTGGGTAGGTTCGGTTTTCAAAGGAATATCGCCATAATTCTGTACCAGCATAAAATAATAAAATGCCCGAAGGAATTTTGCCTCACCAATAGTTACCATTCTTTGGTCTTCATCCATTTCTGCATCATGGATGTTTTTAAGTAAAACATTGGCTCGCTCAATGCCTGTATACAACTCCCTCCATATGATACTCACACGCGTATCGGATGCAGGATAGTCATATACACCTACTGAAGGGCTTGTACTTACCCACATCTGGTCGGTAGTGTCGAAAAGAGTCGAGAGACAATCACCTCCCCCGAATATATAATTGGATCCGATTTTATCATATACACCGTTTAGGGCGTATTCAACTTCCGTTTCATTGCTATAATAGCTAAGAGAAGTGGCATAATCCGTTGGCTCCGTGTCGAGGTTGACACATGAGGTCAAAAAGCCCGCAAGAAGTATATGAATAGCATATATATATTTTTTCATAGTATTAAAACTTAGTTTGATTTACCTTAAAATGTTATATTGATTCCAGTGATTATCGTTCTCTGTCTTGGATAAGGGGAGTAATCAAAGCCAGGAGTCAATGCCGAATTTCGGGTAGATACCTCAGGGTCTACCCCTGAATAACCGGTCCATGTAAATAAATTTTGAGCCGACACGTAGGTCCTAAAAGATTGGATTCCCAATTCTTTTAAAAAGTCTGAAGGAATCGTATACCCCAATGAAGCGGTCTTTAATCTAAGAAAGGACCCATCCTCTACAACTCTACTGGAAAAGAAAGCAGGCTCACCTTTAGCCCTTGGAATATTGGATGTAGGGTTTTCTTCGGTCCAACGATCTGTATAGCTGTCATATTGGTTTCTACCCGTTAAGAAGGTACCTTCAAAAACGACGCGATTGGCATTCAATATCTCATTACCGTAGGAAAATTGGAAAAAGACACTTAAGTCCAAATTTTTATAGTTGAAGGTATTGTTAAAGCCCCCAACGAAATCTGGATTCGGGTTGCCCATAACGGTGTAATCGTTCAAGCTAATATTGCCGTCTCCATCAATATCTTTGTACTTCGCATAACCAGGCAATATATTGCCTCGTGCAGTTCCGTTGGCAGGAATTCCTTCCTTTAAAACATAGTTGCCATTTGTCAACTGATCAAAATCCTCATATTGGTATACCCCATCATATAAAACACCGTAGAACATGGCCGCTGGCCCACCTACCTGTGCTATATAACTAGGGTTACTGTTGTATACCGCAAATGTGGTAGAGGTCAAAGAGCTTTGATTCTCCACCAACGCCAATACCTTGCTTCTATTAAAGGAAATGTTGAAATCAGATTTCCAGGTAAAATTTTCGCTATCAACGTTTACTGTATTCAAGGCCAGTTCAACCCCTTCGTTGGACACGGAACCTATGTTTTTATAGGCTGTCTGAAACCCGGTAGCATAGGGCAGCTGTGCACGTAGCAATAGGTCTTTTGTTTCCTTGTAATAGTAATCGCCGGTAAACGAAACCCTGTTATCAAAGAATCCAAGGTCAAGACCAAAATTTAACTGGGCAGTAGATTCCCATTTAAGATCGGCATTGTCCAGTCCGGACACAAAAGTTCCACGGTCAGGGTTTTGGTTTCCGAAAGAATACCCTGTATAATTGGCGGTCCCTATTCCCGATAAATAGGCAAAATCACTTACCCTGTTGTTACCGGTAACCCCATATCCTGCCCTGACCTTGGCATTGGAAATAAATTCAATCGGCTTCATAAAATTCTCTTGGCTCAAACGATAGGCCAATGCAGCGGAAGGAAAATATCCCCATCTATTTTTGGGTGCAAATTTAGACGAACCATCGGCCCGAATGGTGGCCGTGAAAATATACTTGGACTTAAAATCGTAATTAAGACGACCAAAAAAGGACTGTAACGCCCAGTTGGAGGAGGTGGCCCATATATTGGTCGGCGTACCGACATCCAAGCCGCTAAGGCCCAATTCCTCATCGGTAATCTGAACGGATTCCCCTCCAAACAAGGAACTTTTGTTCTTTTGTTGTGAGTACCCCGCCAAAACGGTCATCGAATGAGATTTGTTAAACCTATTCGTATACGTTAGAAGGTTTTCATTGGAAAAAGTGGTACTTCGGTAATACTGCTGGGATCCATTGGGGCCACGAGATTGTGGGTGACTGGGTCCACCGTTACGTGTTTTGGAATTATAGAATGTATTGTTTTGCCTTAGGTAATCACTGGCACCACCCGTTACTCTTAACTTTAGTCCTTTAATTATGCTCCACTCCAACGAACCGTTCCCCAATAAATTCTGGGAAATGGATTCCCGCAACACGTTCTCGGCCTCGAGAACGGGGTTTACCCGATAATCAGTTGCAGGGTTTACTTCTGGATCCACCAATTCTTGCTCAAAATCGGTTTCAAAACCAGTTGTAACCGGGCGATAACTCCAAATACTGTACATTAAACTGGCACTGGTAGACCCTCCATTGTTGGTGGCAATAACCCCATAATTTTTGCTGTTGCTATAGTTAACATTGATCCGTGCCTTTAATTTACTGGTAAGTTCCTGATCTAAGGAAAATCTTCCTTGATACCGCTCAAACCCCGTATTAATGAATATACCCTCTTGTTCCAAATAAGATCCAGACACATAATACTTGGTCCTTCCGGTTCCTCCGGAAACTGACAAATTATTGTTTTGCATGGTACCGGTGCGCAAAACCTTGTCATACCAATCTATTTTTTCATAAGTTTTATAATCCTCCAATGTCCTACCCGGTCTTTCAAGGTACGTATAAGGTGAATTTAAGGGGTCGATTTCCAACTGCAAGACTACAAAGTCGTAGGGATCCATGGTTTCAATCCGTTTGATATCATTTTGCAATCCGAAATATCTATCAAATTTGAGGGTCGGGGCCCCTTCCTTCCCACTTTTTGTGGTGATTATAATGACCCCATTGGCACCTCTCGCTCCATAAATTGCGGTGGCCGAGGCGTCTTTCAAAATATCTATGGATTCTATGTCAGATGGATTGATCGAGCTGTTGTCATTGTCTTCCAGGGGAAATCCATCAACGACATAGAGCGGAGAGTTGTTCTGTGTTAACGAGTTTCCGCCCCTGATAACAATCTCGGGCAGACTCCCTGGTTGACCATCCCCAGAAATTACCGAAACGCCCGCCACACGACCTGCCAAAGCTTCATCAAAAGAGTTCACCGGTGCTTTTGATATTTCGGCAACCTTTACACTACCCACACTACCGGTCAAATCCGTTTTTTTCACGGTACCATAACCTACAACGACCACCTCGTCCAAACTGGCCGCGCTCTCTACTAAGCGTACAGAAATTGCAGTCTTTCCATCTACGGCTACCTCTTTCTTGGTAAAACCAATATAAGAAACCACCAAAACGGCATTTTCATCACGAACGGAAATCGAAAATTCGCCATCAAAATCGGCCGTCACTCCGTTAGTGGTTCCCTTTTCTATAATATTTGTACCTGGCAGGGGCACCCCTTCCATATCGGACACAGTACCACTTACTTGAAATTGCAGGTCTTGATTCGCTAGGCTAATTGAGCTTTCATCGATAGAATCCATCGGCTTTTTTTTTACCACGATAGTACCCCCATCAGTGAAGTCATAGGTAAAACTTATCGGGGACAGACATTTGTCCAATAGGTCCCCAGCCTTTATGACGCCTCTTTTTAGCACCACATCTGGAGCGGTTTTTATTTGATCATGCCTATAGATAAATTTATAGTCGGTCTGTTTGTTGATTAGCCGAAATGCCTGTCTTATTGTCAAGGTCATATCGCTATCAATTTTAATCTCAGCATTTTGGGCCTCACCTTTAATAGGGCTCAGTGCAAATGAAATCGAACAAAAAAGGAAAATAATGGATTTCATAAAAAAGCGTAAAAGAACCTTACCGAATAGGCAAGGTGGTCGGTTGGTAAATCTAATTTTCATAAATTTGTAATGGGTTTGTTAAACATCGTTTTAATTAATCTACTTGGAAAAAGGCTATTGCTGTGGAAGGTGCTGGCCTTTTCCTTTTTTATTTGACAATAATCTTATTGTCACTAATCTCGAATCTTAATTGTCCCTCACTAGTGGCCTCAATTAGTTTAAGAATGTGGTTGACAGATTCTGTTCTTTCTATTATTCCGGTAAATACGAATTTCTTTTGCCCGGCATTCTCGAAAATAACTTCGACATCATACCACCTTGATAAGGTCATCATGATTTCGTCTAAGGTTTCTTCGTTAAAGGTGAATAAACCTTTTACCCAAGAAATTTCCTGAGATACGTCTACTTCGGCTACCCCAATCGAATCGGTATCTGAATGAACTTTTGATTGTTGGTTCGGTTTTAAGATTTTGTTTATCCCATTTTTTTGAATATTGATTTTACCCTCGACCAAAGTTGTTGCTATTACGTCTTCTTCCGCATATGCCCTAATGTTGAACTCAGTGCCCAGAACACCAATCTCTTGAAATTTCGAATATACATGGAATTCGGAGCCATTGTGTTCAGAGCTCGGAGATACTTTGAAATAAGCCTCCCCATAAAGTAGTTCAACACTACGCATTTTTCCTTTCTGAAATTCTATTGGATATTTTAATTTGGACTCTGAGTTCAACCAGACCTGTGTGCCATCGGCCAATTGGACAAAAAACTGTCCCCCTCTAGGGATTGTCAGGTAATTGAACCTTGGTTCACTTACTGGGTCCATTTTTTCCTTGGAAGAATTATAGACAATTTCAGACCCATCGCTCTTGACTCTCCCCGTTCGATATTGCTTTCCTTTTTCCAGGGCAACCTGATTTCCATCTTCAAGAGTAAGAATAGCTTTATTGGAACCCGCCTCAATAGCGATAGGGGGCAAAGATTCTGTTCGGATTCCCTGCTTGCCCAATTCCCATTTGAAAAATACGGCACCTACGAGCAGAACGATGGAAGCCGCAACAGCAATTCTTCTATATTTCAAAACCTTACCCTTTCGTTCTATATTCGCAAGCTTTTGCCTAACTGCTTTTTTTGCCTTATCAACATCGTATTCTGCCATGCCAATGGTAGTTAAATATTCGGTCCGCACGAAATGGTTAAAGGTTACTAAATTCTTCTTGTCTCTTAAATAGATATCCAGCCTTTCCAGCTCGCTAATATCAGCTTCCCTGTTCAAGTATTTGACAATAATTCTTTCAATATCCGATTCGTTCATTGTGACGATTATATATTTATTACGTACTATTATTGTGAACCCCTCTATTTTTTTGCACCTTTTTTTATATTTGCTCAAATTAACAGCGTAATAATTATAAATAATCCACCATGACTTCTTATTTTGGCGATAGTTCTTTATTGGCCCATCAATTACTATCAGGTAACTCGAAGGCCTATGATTTCCTGATGGATTCCTATTATAAGATGTTATGTGCTTACGCCTATACCTTAACCAAAGACCACGCAAACGCCGAGGATATTGTTCAGAACGTATTCGTTGAAGTCTGGGTCAATCGTAAAAAGATAAACCCTAATTTATCGATTAAAAATTATATGTATAAATCGGTTTACAATGAATTTATTGACCAATACAGAAAGAACAAACCGGTCATTTACTTAGAAAAAAAATATATGGAGGCCATAGACGTGGCAGTAGAAAATGAAAGAGAAGATATCGATGAATTGATACGATTAGTCAATAAAGAAATCGAAAAACTACCTTCAAAATGTAAAAAAATATTTGTGCTGAATAAGAAGGAAGGGCTGACCCATACCGAAATATCCGAGCATTTAGATATCTCATTAAAGACAGTCGAAGGCCATATGACCAGGGCGTTCAAAATATTAGGGAAGCAACTTGGGGTAAAAGTCGAGCATATACTTTTTTTACTCTTCGATTTCGGGAACAAATTGAACCGTCAGCGGTAAGACCATTACTTTTTTTATTATTTTTCAACCTCTCCAGTAAATCTCTCTCTCCTTTTGGGATACAGCTACTTTTTATTATCAATAAAATAATATTTGGACCAATAGCTACACCCATTGAAGATTAGGGTAAATGGAAAGAAAATTAATTGCTGCCCCAATGTTGATCCAATCAAAAAAAAAAGCCTCTCGATTTCTCGAAAGGCTTATTCTCACTGGGCTCCCCCTCTTGGGCTCGAACCAAGGACCCTCTGATTAACAGTCAGATGCTCTAACCAACTGAGCTAAGGAGGAATGTTTCCCGCACTTTCCATCTGGAAAGCGGGTGCAAATATAATTGTTTTTTTGTTTGCTCCAAACAAAAAAATGCAACTTTTAACATATTCTTAAAAAGGAAACAAATTGTTGAGAAGTGCATCCCATTCTTTTATGCGGTGGCCCATAAAAACTCTATGAACTTATCCTTTAAAGAAACTTTTTAATAATATTCCAAATATCATTACCAAATATAACCACCATCAAGCCCATAAGAATGACAAACCCGATTATCTGACCCGTTTCAAGAACCTTTTCGCTTGGCTTTCTCCCTGAAATCATTTCATAAAGTAAAAACATGACATGACCTCCATCAAGTGCAGGAATAGGAAGTATATTTAGAAATGCCAACCAAACTGAAAACATGGCCATAAAGCTCCAGAAGAAAGTCCAATCCCACGTAGGGGACATCATTTCTACTATCCCAATCGGGCCTTTTACCTGCTTGTAGGCACCTGTTTTTGTATTAAAAATTACCTTAAACTGTCGTATTTGATCGGTCAGTACTTGAATGGTTCTTGTGAATCCGGCAGGTATTGCCTCTGAAAAGGTATAGTTATCGGTCACCCTTAAATCTTCAACACTTGGGTAGACCCCAATTTTACCTTCTTCAGGTACCGTTATCTGAATATTCTCTTTTTTCCCGTTTCTCACAATCTCGAGGGTAAGGTCGACATCAGAAGAAGACGTTATAACTTCGGTAAACTCATCCCAATAGTCTACTTGCTTACCATTGACGCCTACGATTTGATCATTGGCTTTAATTCCTGCATTTTTAGCCACAGATTGGGGAATTACACTATCAATAACCGCTTTCTTTCTATAGGTGATAAAATTTCTTCCCTGTGCCTCAAAAACACTTGCTTTTCCTTCATCGGAAAGTGGAACCGTAATTTCTTTGCCATCCCGATTTACCGTTATTTCGTCTCCCAAAATAATTTGAAGAACCGCATTGCTAAATTTTTTCGTCTTTTTTCCATCGACAGCCAAAATTTTGTCGCCTGTACGCAAACCTAATTGCTGACCAACGGAATCTACTTGAATACCATATTTTAAGCTATCTGCAGGAATATATGTATCACCATTATTGAACAACAGCATCGTATAAATTATCCACGCTAGAAAAAAGTTCACCGTGACCCCACCCAACATAATAATAAGCCTTTGCCATGCCGGCTTGCTACGAAATTCCCAGGGTTTAGGCTCTTCTTTCATCTGCTCGGTATCCATGCTCTCGTCGATCATTCCGGCAATTTTCACATAACCTCCCAAGGGTAACCAGCCAATTCCGTATTCCGTCTCCCCGATTTTCTTTTTGAAAAGAGAAAATTTCACATCGAAAAACAAATAAAACTTCTCAACTTTCGTCTTAAAATATTTAGCAGGTATAAAATGGCCCAACTCGTGAAGAATGACCAAAATGGATATGATGAGTATAAATTGTATTATCTGAATCGCAAGTGTCATCTAAAATTTTTTATTATATAAAGCGCACAAAAGTACGCTTTTACCCAATCTTAAAAAAAGAAAGTATGCAAGGTTGCCCGTATTTATGAAACATTTAGCAGCTAGAAAGGCATGAAATACTTGAAAGCCACTATTGGCTAACGTATCTTTGCCAAAAAGAGTATGCGGTCATTTTTCAGCAAATACAAACTTTTTGGGATAACGCTGTTTTTTCTATCAGCGGTTATTGTATATCTGTTCTACAATGCACTGCAACCAAAAAAAATCTTGCCCGTTTACCAACCTTCAATGGTAAACCCAGAATTGGTCGATAGTAATTTACAATTTGTAAAGAAGTACCACACCATCGCTGATTTCTCGCTCACCAATCAAAATGGGGAAACCATTACCGAAACCGATTATCAAAACAAGATTTATATTGCCGACTTTTTCTTTACCACCTGCCCGACCATTTGCCCTATCATGACTAAAAATATGGCCGATATTCAAAAACAGATCACCAGCGACGATGACGTATTGTTGCTTTCCCACTCCGTTACCCCAGAAATCGATTCGGTAACGCAATTGAAGAAATATGCGCTAGAAAAAGGAGTAGATGACCATAAATGGAATCTTGTTACGGGAGACAAAAAGCAAATATATGAGTTGGCCAGAAAGTCGTATTTGGCTGTAAAAGACGATGGTGATGGGGGAGCTTTTGATATGATTCACACCGAAAATTTCATTCTTGTCGACAAAGAAAAGCGTATTCGAGGATTCTATGATGGCACCAAAACGGAGGAAATCGAAAAACTAATGGATGATCTGGAAGTTTTAAAAGCTTCCTATAAAGAAGAAAACCTTAACTAAAACAAATGGGACAAAGGTCACGTGGGTTTTGCCAAACCTAACAAATTCTACCATTTAGCTGTCAGCGAGATGATTGGAAACAATTGAAAACCCAAACTTTATTCCGCTATTATCAACCCCAACCTTTTACATGCGTTCGATTTTGGAATTGGTATCGGTTTTTGGGACTAATTAGGATATTTTATCTTATTTTTGCCCTTAATTGTAATCAATCTAAATAAGAATTGACAGTTACTGTAGCACATCTAAAACGCGGGGAAAAAGGCATAATTAAAGAATTTGCCGAAGATATTCTTCCTATCAAACTTCTCGAGCTAGGGTGTTTGCCAGGTAATGAAGTAGAATTGGTTCAAGTAGCACCCCTTAAAGATCCCATATATATCAATGTCAATGGTTCGCATATCGCCATCAGACGTTCAGTTGCTCAAAAAATTGAACTTGATATCATCGATGATACCAATGTGTTATGAGCAAACAAATTAATGTAGCACTCATAGGAAATCCTAATACGGGTAAAACTTCGGTCTTTAACCAGCTGACGGGCTTAAACCAAAAAGTGGGCAACTACCCCGGCATTACCGTTGAAAAAAAAGAAGGAATCTGCAAACTTCCCAGAGGCGTAAAGGCACACATATTAGATCTCCCAGGCACCTACAGCTTAAACACCACTTCTCTTGACGAAAGTGTAGCGGTCGAATTACTACTGAACAAGAACGATAAAGACCACCCAGATGTTGTCGTATTGATTTCAGATGTTGAAAACCTCAAGCGCAACCTCTTATTGTTTACCCAAATAAAGGATTTGAAAATTCCGACCATTTTGGTAATCAATATGGCCGATAGAATGTCTCGAAAGGGGATTTCTCTCGATATTGCTCTTTTAGAAGAAAAACTAAATACAAGAATCGCATTGGTCAGTACCCGAAAAAGTACAGGAATCGACCACCTAAAAGAACTTATAGCAGACTACAAAAACCTTTCAGATGCTTCGGTTATAGACACAACTGTTATTGCTCCTGATTATTTCGAAAGACTGCAAAATGCATTTCCAAAGGAAGACCTTTACAAATTATGGCTAGTGATTACACAGGACGTAAATTTTATGCCCATTAGAAAAAAGGCCATAAACGACGCCTCAAATTTCACAACAAAGTCAAAAGCTGAACTGAAACGCCTACAACAAAAGGAAACCATACTGCGGTACCAGTTTATCAACGGCATTCTAAAAGAAACATACAAGGTAGATTCAAGTACCGCCAAAGGATTTCGTGCAACTTTAGACAAAATACTGACCCATAAAATTTTAGGATATCTTATTTTTTTCCTAATCCTGTTGACTATGTTTCAGGCCATTTATGATTGGAGCAGTTACCCAATGGATTTTATCGATGCCTCATTTGCCTCGGCCAGTGAGTGGGTTAAAAACAATCTGCCTCCGGGTGTATTTACAGACTTATTGGCCGAGGGTATTCTTGCAGGGATTGGAGGAATCGTCATTTTTATTCCGCAGATTGCCTTTCTATTTCTATTTATTTCATTATTGGAGGAATCGGGCTATATGAGTCGGGTCGTATTCTTAATGGATCGATTGATGCGGCCCTTTGGGTTAAGTGGAAAAAGCGTCGTACCCCTAATATCGGGAACAGCCTGCGCCATACCCGCTGTTATGGCCACCAGAACGATTGAAAATTGGAAAGAACGGTTGATTACCATTCTAGTAGTTCCTTTTACGACCTGTTCGGCGCGATTACCTGTCTATCTAATCATTATCGCCTTGGTTATACCTGAAAACCGGTTTTTCGGACTCAGTTATCAAGCACTTACCTTAATGCTTTTGTACCTAATGGGGTTTGGCATTTCGATTCTTTCCGCTATGGCATTGAACAAAATACTGAAAATAAAAAGTCGCTCGTTTTTTGTAATAGAAATGCCCAACTACAAATTACCCTTGTTCAAAAATGTGATTTACACCGTTTGGGAAAAGACTAAAAGCTTTGTTCTTGGTGCAGGAAAGATTATTCTGGCTATTTCTATTGTTTTGTGGTTTTTGGGCTCTAACGGCTATTCAGAAAAATTCGAAAATGCAGAACGTATTGTTGAAAATAAAATAAATACAGAAGGGTATTCCGACTTTAATAGGGCCATCATAACAAACCACCTATCAACCTATGAAAACGTTCTTCGCGATAGTATTACATCCGATTCAAAAAAATTAAATGCAAATGCTATTTCCAATGCACTTGACCAGCGAAAAAAGGAACTCGAAAAAAAGGCGAAGAACGAAGAAATTTCAAGCTTTAAATTAGAGAATTCTTATATCGGAAACATGGGCAAAGCCATTGAACCCCTTGTAAAACCTTTAGGATACGATTGGAAAATAGGCATTGCAGTATTGACCTCGTTTGCAGCGCGAGAGGTATTCGTCGGCACATTGGCTACGATTTATAGCGTGGGAAGCGATGAAGAAGAAACTATTAAAAATCGTATGGCGGCAGAGGTAAATTCAACGACCAAAAAACCTCTTTTTAATCTTGCCTCTGGCATATCACTGTTATTATTCTATGCATTTGCGATGCAATGTATGAGCACACTCGCTATCGTAAAGCGGGAGACCAATACATGGAAATGGCCCATGGCACAACTAGTTTTCATGAGTCTTTTTGCTTATATTGTAGCATTAGCGGCCTATCAAATATTAAAATAACGATGGAACACATACAATCGATATTGGTCTATATAACCTTGGCACTGGCAGCGGCATATTTGGTTCGAAAATTCTTGTTGCCCAAGCATCTTTTTTCTTCTAAAAAAGGAAGTTCTAAAAATTGTGGTGACAGTAATTGCGGGTGCAGCTAACCCTTTATTTTCTTTCTTCCTGTATTACCAACAGATTTATCTTGAAATTCTAGTAAATCGCCTTTACTCCCAAAAAGTATTCTTTCCCTCATTTATCAGCCCTGCTTGCTCGTTTGCGGTTTCTACGGTGACATTTTGAGTTATATTACATCAAATTCGGTAACCCATGAGAATACTATTAATCCTCTTAATGATATCCGTATCGACTTCATGTCACAAAAAAAACGCGAAATTCTCGTTACAAGGAAAAATGGATGGGTTTAGCAATGGCTCTATATTATATTTAATAGCTGCTGAAAGTAACGACATAATAGATTCCGTGCTTATAGAGAACAACTCCTTTTATTTAGCACCTGAAATTGCTAAATATCCTTTAAAAGTCATTTTAAAAAGCAACGACAATTCGTTGTACAAAAGCTTTTGGATAGAGAATAGCCCAATGGTATTTAAGGCACGTGCAAACACCTTCGAAAAAGCCGTGGTTACAGGCAGTGATTCGGAAACAATGTATCGTACCCTATATGGAACAATTGATACCCTTTCGAAAAAAGAAGGGGAAAAGTTTTTAATGGATTTTGTAAAAACGCATGCCGACCACTTGTTGGGCGCAGTCGTTTTATCGGAATGGTATATTTTATGGAAGAAGGAGAAAACAGAACCACTATATCAACTACTGTCAGATGACAATAAAAAGTCCGCTTACGGAGAAGAAATTCTTCGGTATATTTCGTTGAACAAAAATCATAAAATTGGAGATCTGTTCACAGACTTCGAACTTACCGATCAGTACGGAAGTAAAACCAAATTATCGAACATAGCGGCCAAATGGATATTGTTGGAATTTTGGGCCAGTTGGTGTGCCCCATGCCGCACCGATAACAAAAAACTTCTGTCGATTTACAATAGCTTCAACCCATTAGGTTTTGACATTTTTCAAGTTTCTTTGGATCACGATAGAAAAAAATGGTTACATGCAATCGAACAAGACAAATTAGTTTGGACCAATGCTAGCGATTTAGGAGGCTGGAACAATGAAGCGGCTATCATTTACGGGATCAGTCTACTCCCAAGTAACCTTTTACTGAATAGCGATGGAATAATTATAGCTCAAAATCTAAACATGAAAAAGCTAGAGCAAAAACTAGTAGAACTCACATCAGCCGTCAACAGTGAGGGGCGAGAAGTAAATCAAAAATAAAAAGCCTACTTGCGTTAAAAAACTCCAAATACATCACAATTAAATCTAAAAAAGCATGGTGCTTTAAACAGATATCGTTTGCTTTGTTATAATACAAGTATCGCTTGAATGATTAGAAAAGCTACGCTACTTTTTCTTTTGTTTTGCTTGTTGTATCACAATGCGACGTACGCTCAATCAATAAGTTCTATAATTATTGATTCGGCAACCCAAAAACCCGTGCCCTATGCTACCATTCAATGGGCGACCAAAAAAGGGGCTATTACTAATGAAGAGGGCCGTTTCAGCCTGTTGTTGCCCGAAGGTCTTCAAAAAAGCGATTCGCTTTTTATTTCTAGTTTAGGATATAAATCTATTGCAAAACCTTTAGAGGAGTTCGACAAAGCAACGATTTATTTGGTTCCGACGGCCATCGAATTAAAAGAGGTCATCGTTAGCAACAAACAATATACCGCGAAGGAAATCGTGGAGAAAATGAAAGAGGCCATACACAAAAATTACAACCTCGCCTTTACCAAAAAAAGGCTGTTCTTTAGAAAGTCTTCCTTTCAACAAATGCACAAGTCAGACTACACGCTTAAAAAATCGACCATCAAAGCTTTCAATAAAAAGTTTCTCGACAGCGTAATAAACACTATTCCAAAAAGCAATAGCTACTATACCGAAGTATTGGGCGACCTCTACGGGAATTATGAAGAGGAAGAGCAGAAATTCAGTTTAATAAAGGCCTCGGAACTCTATGATAAAAACATGGAGCTAGATTTTAACAAACTGGAAGAAAAGTTCAATTTGATCATAAAAGAAAATGTAAAAACCGATTCTTACTTCAAGATCAAGTCTGGCTTTTTCGGAACGAAAGTCGATGTAGATGAGCTTTTCGAGGAGGAAATTGACTCCACAGATATTTCGGCTTTGAACAAAGAACTTAAAAAGACTAAAGAGGAAGAAGCGGAAAGAAAGAAGAATTTCGCCAACTCTAGAAGAAACGCCTTAGGCAAAATGTTCAGCAGCTTACCTATTTTAGAAGATTCTGATTTGAATTTTATTTGGAAATCAAGAAAGTACGATTTCACACTTAAAGATTTTACATACCTCGGGAGCGATGCCGTTTACGTTATCGATTTCAAACCAAGACGTTCGGCCGACTTTAAAGGAACCCTATATATAAACTCAGATGATTTTGCATTGATCAGGGCAGATTTCGAAAATGTAAAATCGCTGAAAACCTTTAATTTATTGGGTATTTCCCTTAATAACTACCTTTTTAAAGGCAAAGTGATTTTCTCAAAAGATAGAGGACAACAGAAGTACAGCTTGAGCTACTACGAATCAGAGCGAGGTAACCGAATGGGTGTCAAACGCCCCTTAAAGATTATAGAGAAAAACAAACGTGTAAAAGGTCGTAACAAGCAAAATGAACTCTCGGCCAAGGTTGACCTCTCTTTCGCCAATATCGATAAAAATGAAGTGGTCATATTTGATTCCGAAAGCATCAGCAAAACTGATTTTGACGCTTTTAAAGAGAATAACAAGGTATTGCCGACTTACATGCCCACCTATAATCCGGAATTTTGGCAAGGCCATACCATTATAGAACCGAATAAGGCCATTGAAGAATTCACAGCTACTGAAGTACCCTTGAAGTAACAGGTTGGCTCTAAAAAGAAGCAGACTTACACCCAATTTTTAATAAAGGCATACAGTAATAATGCCCAACCAGTAACCAAAAGAAGACCTCCCATTGGAGTAACGGGACCCAAAAATTTTAGCTTTTTGCCTTTGGAAGCAGAAAGACACAGACCGTAAATACTAAAAGAGAATAGAAAAGTACCAATGATAAAACAGTAAATCATATAACGTTCCAAGGCCGTTTCCAAATTAAAATTAAAGCCTAGAATAACCAATAAAATAGCATGATACATTTGATATTTAACCCCGGTTTCAAAGCTTTTCAGTTGATCTTCGGTAAATGCCTTTTTTAGAGCATGTGCACCAAACGCACCAAAAATAACGGTCAAAAGCCCGAATAAGGCACCTATACATTGTGCTAGTAAAACCATAATATCATTTTTTTATGCTTAATGCCGTAGTTGCATCCTTTTTATCAAGTAAAAAGCGGTAGAGCTGATCGGTCTCCAAAGAATCGGAGAGATTTAGAAAAAGCTTTAATGAATCTTTATATACTATTTTAATTTTCTGTTGATCAAAATTATCGAGATAGACATATACCTTCTTATCGGTAAGCGAATCTTTGAACTCCCTAAAAAGTCCTTTTTCCTTAGCCATGGCCGAAAAGCCGTTTAACCGTTCCATAGGTGGAATTTTCTCTACCAAGAGTACACTATCTAAATCAGCGAATTGTATCTGCCGATAATACGCCCCGGAAAGTATCTGAATATCTTTTGCACTTACCTTGGTCCAGTTCTTATAATGTGCTACAAAAGCGACCAAACAAACTATAATCGTCACAACAATTAAAATGTTCCACAACCAAGATCTTTTGCTTCTTCCCATAAAATAGCTATTATCTTCTGACCACAGGTCTCGGGCCAATTCTATTTATTTAAGATTTTATTCGTAATAAAGTCAATGCACTTCTTTCAAAATTCTGGAAATCATATCATACTTTCATCGCGTAAAACTATGAAAAAGTAAGATGATTTAGTTCCTTATTTAAAGTAACCCAATTATCCTATTTATATTGTAATCTTCCGGCAATTGGCTTTCACAACTTCCCATCGGTCCATTCCACATTAAACTTTATAGGAGCCCATTTGCGGTACCCCCTTTAGTGTCGATTGTTATCCGAACTTATCCTTATTCCTCTGTTTTATGCCAAGTATTTAAAATAGTGTTCGGAGTTTTTAGCACAATTTTATAAAACCCGGATGGGTCATCGAGAGGAACTACCAACCGTTCTTTCTCGAGCAAAACTTCTCCAATTATTTCATACTGATCTTGCCCGCCCTTGGCAAAATCGTTTGTACTGGTCAAATAGAGGGTTGCCTGCTCGCTTTTAGGGGCTCTATTTTTCCAGGAAATTTCTAAGCCGTCGTCAATCAATTTTGCCTTTAGGCCTATGGCGTCAACTTCTCCAAAAAGTGGTACACCATCAAGCTCAAAAAGTACATTGTCGTCCATTTCCAGGTTCATAAATCGAAGAATCGTTGGCGTTATGTCAACGATTGCTGGTTTTTCTTCCTTGAAATACGTATTTGTATTCATGGCATTGGTAATAATCCAAGTACTGCGTTCCCGATCAGATTGCCCTCCGTGACCTTTACCGTCTTTGGCACTTCTACCATGGTCTGTAGTAACAACGACCAACCAATCTTCATTAAATGAACGCTCCCGTTCTTGTACCGCATCCCATATTTTACCCATCAATCGATCTTCGAATTCAATAGCTGCATTAAGTTCAGGACTATCGCCAAATTTATGCCCCATATCATCGGAGAACTCAAGATAAACCCACGACATATCAGGACCTTCCGATTCAATATACCGAGCCGCCTCGATAGCCACTTTTTCGTCAATTTTCTTAATATACGTTCGCTCAGAATCGTGAGGGAAATTAATCGTATCCAACTCAAAACCATCGAAAGCATAATTCATTTTTATCTTTTTTGTTTCCGGGAGGCCTTCGCCGATCAATTTTGTACGGTTATCAAGCCATGTTGAAAATATGGCGGTCTTTTTCATTGGGAAGTTATCCTTAAAAACTCGGAAAATCGTTGGATAACGATAATTGGGGGCTTTGATTTCATTACCAAAAACGTTATGCTTATTTGCCCAAACACCCGTCAACAAACTGTTATAGCCTACAGCGGAAATCGTAGGGGTCTCGGAGTAGCCATCTCTTTCGCCACCTACATAAGCTTCGGCAAAGCCACCCACTTCTGCAATATCGTCAAGATTCGGTGTATTCACATTTTTCAACATATCGGCTGCTATACCATCGATGATTACAAAAACAACCTTTTTCTCCACATCTCCAATTTTAGGTTTTTTTGCCTTTGAATCAGCTCCACATTGTACAACGCAAAATGCGATTACGATTAGAAGAATAGTTTGCCTGATACGTATCATATATCGAATTTCAGATTTAAATAGGAAGTGAAAATACTAAGATGAGGGACATCTCAATTCTCTTCAAGGTTTAAATTTTTTGAGCGATTTTAGTTTTGTCTTGAACTTAAAAAATTCATCAACCTAAGCCCACATCCAAGGTCATCATAATGATAAAACCACCTATAAAGCCCATTGTAGCTATATCGGTGTATTTATCTTGTTGCGTTTCAGGTATCACCTCTTCGACAACAACAAAAATCATTGCTCCCGCAGCAAAAGAAAGTGCATAAGGTAAGATAGGCTGAAAGGTGAGCACTGCCCAGGCCCCCAAAACTGCCGCAATCGGTTCTACAATAGCAGATGCCTGACCGAACATAAAACTTTTATATCGACTTAACCCTTGTCGTCGCAAGGGCATGGCTACGGCAAACCCCTCAGGAAAATTCTGTAAGCCTATACCTAAGGCCAAAGCCACTGCCCCACCAATACTAGCACCATCGAACCCCGCAGCTACACCACCGAACAAAACCCCTACCGCTAAACCCTCCGGAATATTATGCAAGGTGATGGCCAAGGTCAACAAGGTCGTTCTATGCCAGGGGGTTTTTATACCTTCTTTTTCACTCTCTTTAAAATTAATGTGCAAGTGCGGAAGAATTTTGTCCAATCCGAAAATAAAGAGTGAACCCATAAGAAATCCAATGGCGGCAGGAATCACTTTGACAAAACCCTCACCCGGACTCATTTCAATACCCGGAGCCAGTAAACTCCAAAAGCTTGCGGCTACCATCACCCCCCCGGTAAAGCCTAACATACCATCTAAGACCGCGCGGTTCATACTCTTAAAGAAAAACACCAAGGCTGCCCCCGCAGCAGTCAAACCCCATGTAAACAAAG
Source organism: uncultured Kriegella sp. (assembly GCF_963975415.1). NCBI lineage: Bacteria > Pseudomonadati > Bacteroidota > Flavobacteriia > Flavobacteriales > Flavobacteriaceae > Kriegella > uncultured Kriegella sp. Next base: position 399,530 of record NZ_CAXBGN010000005.1, on the reverse strand, counting down.
TAGCATAGAGTGCGGCCAGAATTGGGTCAATAGATTCAAAATAATAGATTATTTGTTGCATGGTTTCTTTTAGTTTATATTTTCTATTCGGTCCGACGCCCGGTGAACCTTGGTATACGGCACGCTGGTTTATGGTTAATCATACTTAATTGATTTCGAAAAAATTCATTGCTACTCATTTATTTGCAAATACAGATTGGACGCAATTTGATTTGAAATATGCATATTTCGTCCATTTATTTTAATGTGTAACGAACCATCAAATTCCTCTTTATCAATTACGGTCACCGTATCACCCAGGGCAATATTATTTTTATCCAAAAATTTTAAAAAGGCGACGGATGAATCCTTTACGCCAACGCAAATACCCTCTACACCAATAGAAGCTTCGTTAAGTAACTTTTTAATTGATTTTTTGAACTCGCCATCTTTAGAAGGAATTGGATCACCATGGGGGTCAATTTTTGGAAAACCAAGATAGGCATCGAGCTGGTCGATCATTTTTTCGCTTTTAATATGCTCAAGCTGTTCTGCAACCTCATGAACCTCATCCCATGAGAAATTAAGCTTGTCTACCAAAAAAACTTCCCACAACCGATGTTTTCGCACAATGGAAAGCGCAACATTTTTACCTAAAACCGTAAGCGTAACACCTTGGTACTTCTTGTAATTCACCAATCCTTTGTCCGAGAGCTTTTTTACCATATCGGTCACGGAAGACGGCTTGGTATCCATACCATTGGCGATAGCGTTCGTAGTGACCGTATTGTTTTCACCTTTGCCCAAATGGTAAATCGCCTTTATATAATCTTCTTCGGAAAGTGTCATTTATAAAATTTAAACAAAAATACATTTTTATATCTAAAAACATATTTTTAGTTTTGTCTAAATATTTATTTAGAACATATTAAAATTTTATTTTAAAAATGACAAAAAAAAGTAAAGCCTTTATAAGAATAAATTTTCGATTGGTTCTGTTCGTATGTTGTGCCCCACTCTTTAATTCATTTGGACAACATGTTCAGATTAACGGTATTGTCACCGCCAATGGAGCGCCAGTCCCTTTTGTCAACATTTACTTGGAAGGTTCTACTTTGGGAACGGCCACCGATGAAAATGGGAAGTATGTTTTGAATGATATTCCGGCAGGCGATTATAAATTGAGTGCAACCGCTTTAGGGTATTTGCCATTTTCGAAAAAAATTACACTTGTCGAATATGAAAAAAAATCCTACCCTATTAGGTTAAGCGAATCTTCGGAGCAACTTGAGGAAACCGTAGTTACGGGGACCCTAAAATCGGTAAATCGATTGGAAAGTCCCGTTCCTGTGGAGGTATATAGTCCAACTTTTTTAAAGAAAAACCCAACGGCCAGTATTTTTGAGGCACTGCAAAATGTCAATGGGGTACGCCCGCAGATTAATTGTAACGTATGCAACACGGGTGACATACATATCAATGGCCTAGAGGGTCCGTACACCTTAGTGCTCATTGATGGAATGCCTATTGTTAGCGGTCTTGGAACCGTCTATGGTCTGTCAGGCATCCCTAATTCTTTGATCCAGCAAATAGAAATCGTTAAAGGCCCTGCTTCGAGCCTTTATGGTAGCGAGGCAGTGGGTGGTCTAATAAACATCATAACCAAGAATACGTTGGAAATCCCCGATTTTTTTGCCGATGCCTTTGCCACAGGATGGGGCGAATACAATCTTGATATCGGCACCAAACTCCACGTCGGAAAAAAGGCAGACATGCTGTTGGGCATCAATTATTTTAACTACGATACACCAGTCGATAATAACGATGACAATTTCACCGATGTCACCTTGCAGAATCGTGTTTCTATATTTCAAAAATGGAATTTTCAACGAAACAAGTCACGCATATTTTCGATAGCCGGGCGTTTTTTTTATGAGGATAGATGGGGAGGCGAACTTCAATGGACACCAGAGTATCGGGGTGGTGATGAGATATACGGAGAAAGTATTTACACCCGAAGGTGGGAGATATTAGGAAAATATCAACTCCCATTAAAAGAAAAAATGCTGCTCTCATTTTCGTACAACGACCACAGCCAAAATTCGGTTTATGGTAATGTATCGTATCTTGCCGATCAGCGTATTGGTTTTACTCAATTGACCTGGGACAAATCGTTGGGCGCTCACGATTTGCTGTTCGGAAGTTCGTTACGTTACAACTATTATGACGACAATACACCGGCTACCGCAACTATTCAAAGAAACCAGGCTAATGAAACCATAATACCAAGTTTGTTTGCCCAGAATGAAATCAGTTTGGCAAAAAAACATTCGCTACTTCTAGGGTTAAGGTATGATTATGACCAACGGCACGGGTCAATTTATACTCCACGAACGGCCTACAGGTGGAAAGTCTCCGATAACGATATTCTTCGTCTGAATGCAGGAACAGGCTTTCGGGTGGTAAACCTATTCACAGAAGAGCATGCCGCCTTGACAGGTGCAAGAACGGTAATTATAACCGAGGCATTAAAGCCTGAACGTTCTATCAACATAAATTTAAACTATTTAAAAAAAATCTATGCGGATAATGGCACATTCGTAAGTCTCGATGCTTCGGCTTTCTATACCCATTTCAGCAACATTATACTTCCTGATTACGATACAGACCCCAACCAGATTATTTATGACAATCTTGACGGAAAATCAATCTCCCAAGGTATAAGTGCTAATGTAGATGCAGTTTTTCCCAACGGCATTAAAATATTGATCGGTGCAACATACCAAGATGTGAGCAGTACCGAAAATGGAATCAAGAAACAACAAATTTTAACGGAAAAAATTTCAGGCACTTGGAATGTCTCATACGAATTGAGAAATCTCAAATTAAATATTGACTATACCGGAAATGTATATGGCCCTATGCGTTTGCCCCTATTGGGCGAATCAGATCCCCGACAAGAATTCTCGCCAACCTGGAGTGTTCAAAATATTCAATTTACGTACAAAGGTCTTCAAAATTTTGAAATATACGCCGGTATCAAAAACCTTTTGAACTGGACACCAAATCGGGGAAATCCATTCATCATCGCAAGGGCCAATGACCCTTTTGATAAAAATGTAACTTTCGACAATAATGGCGATGTTGTGGCCACCGCCAATAACCCCTACGCGCTTACTTTCGACCCCTCTTATGTTTACGGGCCCAATCAAGGTATGCGTGCATTCTTTGGCATGCGTTATAAAATAAACTAGCGGTAGCTTGTAAAGGCAAGTGCGATTAAGCTTCGCGGTGCATCAACTGTTTTCCAAAAGTTTCGAGAAGTGCTCGTTTTTCAGCGGATATTTTCAATTTATCCAAAACTTCAAAAGCCCCATGGGTATACTCTTTAATCGCCTCTTGGGTTTTTTCTACAGCAGTGGATTGTTCAAATATTTCCTTCACCGTATTTACCTTATCTGTCACATCTTTCGGATAAATCGAAAAGAGATGCTCCAACGCTCTTTTTTGCTCTTCCGAAGCCAACTCACAAGCTGTCAAATATAAAAACGTCTTTTTATTAGCTATAATATCGCCACCGACTTGCTTGCCAAAGGTCTTTGGATCTCCGAATGCATCTAGGTAATCGTCCTGTAACTGAAATGCGATACCCAAGTTTCTTCCAAATTGATAGATATGGTTTTGATCGGCCTCGGAAGCCCCGGCAACAATACCTCCCATTTTCAACGCCGCTCCGACCAAGACCGCCGTTTTGTATTCGATCATTTTCAAATATTCAGGAACGGTCACATCTTCCCGAGTTTCAAAATCGACATCGTACTGTTGTCCCTCACAAACCTGAAGCGCCGTGGTACCGAACAATCGCGCCAAATCACGAAAAATATTGACCTCATAATTCTCGAACAATTGATACGCTGTAATAAGCATCGCGTCTCCCGAAAGAATTGCCGTGTTCACATCCCATTTTTCGTGAACCGTAGATTTGCCTCTTCTTAGCGGTGCAGCATCCATGATATCGTCATGCACCAACGAAAAGTTGTGAAAAACTTCAATAGCCAAGGCCGCATCTAAAGCCTCGCTGTAATTCTTATCAAAAATTTCAGCAGCCATTAAGGTCAACACAGGTCGCAAACGTTTCCCTCCCAAACCAAGAATGTAGGTAATTGGCTCATAAAGGTTTTTAGGTTCCTTTGTTTTTGTTCGAGACTCTAGATACGAAATAAACTTCGTTCGATACTGCGCTATAGAATGCATGCGAATGATTTTGGTCAAAAATACATCCATTTTAACAAATAGCCCGCAACGCATGTACAACAATGCCGAGCAAAAAAAAAATCTACAAAAAATGCAATAGCTTTGAAATATTTCGTCTTTAAGATAGAAGACTCGATTATAAAAGCGTTTGAATGACTTCGGATACGGAAAATTATAAAAACCTTAAAACCTTTTTCAACGAGGAATATAATTCGCTTAGAACTTATGCCAAATCAAGAATTGATGATACGGCCGACCGTGACGCTGAAGATATTGTTCAAGAGGTGGCATTAAAATTATTCTCTCGGGCCGACGACATTACTCCCATTAACAATATTGCCGGGTTTGTATATAACGCCGTAAGAAATAAAATTATCGATCTCATGCGAACAAATAAGCGCCAAGTGTATGTCGAAAAGGAAAACCGTTTGGCAGTATTTAGTGAACTAATTTATGACAACCCTGAAGATATATATTCCGAAGCCATGAAAGACGAACTAAAAAAAGCTATTGAAAATTTAAAGCCCCATTATCGAGAAATTATTGTTGCAATCGATTTTGAAGGGTACACCTATAATCAAATTTCCATAGAAACAGGTATCCCGAAAGGCACCTTGATGTCTAGAAGACACAGGGCCATATCAATATTGCTTTCAATGCTAGACAAGAAAAAAGAAACAATTAACTAAAAAACATCAGAAATGACAGACTATCTAGAACATAAGGTCAAGACCAAAGTTGAGAAATTTGTAAAGGCAGCTTTTAAGATACTCTTTGCGATTGTTGCCGTAATAATTTTTGCCCTACTCCTCGGATATGGCATTATGTGGTTATGGAACTGGTTGATGCCCGGTATTTTCGGTTTAAAAACAATTGATTATTGGCAAGCCGTCGGAATGTTGGTACTGGCAAAAATTCTTTTTGGAGGTCTAGGAAATCATAGCTCGAAAAAAAGTAAAGGAAAAAAAAGTGGTCGTTGTCGCACAACAAAACAAAATAGTTTAAAAAGCAATTTTTCGAAATGGAAACACTATGAAAAGTTCTGGGAAGAAGAAGGGCAGGAAGCCTATAGTAAATATGTAGAGCGCATAAAGGAAGACAACTAATGATTATCATCATAACAAAGTGTTAAATTAATGTAAAACTTAGGAAACTTTAAATGTTTTTAAAGTTTCCTGATTTATATTTGCGCACTTTATGAAACAGAAAATTCTATCAAAAGCAATCGATATGTTCTTGAACCTTGGCTTCAAGAGTGTTACCATGGACGATTTAGCCAATGAAATGGGTATTTCCAAGAAAACGATTTACACCCACTTCACCAATAAAACGGAATTGGTCAAAGAATGTACCTCACAATTATTCATCAATATATCTTCGGGAATCAATAACATTTGTTCCATGGAGAAAAATCCTATTGAGGAACTTTATGAAATCAAACGTTTGGTAACTGTGTATTTAAAAGATGAGCAATCGAGCCCTCAGTACCAACTTCAAAAATACTACCCAACTATATATGCAAGCTTGAAATCGAAACAATTCGATACCATGAAACAATGTGTTGTTGACAATATCAAAAGGGGAATAAAACTGGGCTTTTATAGGGAAAACCTTAATATTGATTTTATCGCGAGAATTTATTTTTCTGGGGTTACAAGTATTAAGGACAGTACACTTTTCCCATCTGAAAACTTCCCGAAAAAACAACTGATAGATGAATACCTAGAATACCACCTCAGGGGAATTGTAACCCCAAAAGGAAGAAAAAAATTAAACAACCTGATTAATTCAAACTACGAATAGCATGCGAAACCATTTTATAATAATCGTAATACTGTTAACTACCTATACGGTATTTCCCCAAGAAAAGCCTGTAGGTTATACCTTGGACGAAGCTATTGCTTTTGCCCTTAAAAATAACTATAGTGCTATTAATGCCGATAGAGATTTGCTAGACGCCCAAAAACAAAAATGGGAAACCATTGCTGGCGGCCTACCTCAAGTCGACGGAAACATTAGTTACCAAAATCAGTTAAAACAACCCATCTCTTTGATTCCGGCAGAGTTTTTTGGAGGTGAACCCGGCACTTTTCAACCCATCACTTTCGGTCAGCCTCAACAAGTAACGGCTACTGCAACGCTAAAGCAGCAGATTTTTGACGGTTCCTATATTGTGGGTGTGCAAGCGACAAAATCGTTCTTAAGCTATAGCCAGAACAATAAAGAAAAAACGGAGCTGGAAGTTCGTAAAAGTGTGGTTGAAGCTTATGGCAATGTATTACTCGCCCGTGAAAGCGTCGCCATACTCGAAAAGAACATCGCCACCTTGGACAAAAACCTTTTCGAGACTCAAAAACTCTACGACAACGGCTTGGGCGATGAAGAAAGTGTAGAACAACTGCAAATCACTTTATCATCAGTTGAAAATCAGCTCAAGAATTCAAGACGACTTGAAAATATTACCGTGCAAATGCTCAATCTCGTAATGGGACTACCAATTGAAAACCCCACAGCATTGAACGAAAACCTCGACCAATTGACAACGCAAAAAATAAACCCGGAATTACTGACCGCCGATTTTAATCTTGAAAATAATGTAGATTACAAATTGGCCTTGAACCTCAATGAACAGCGTTATTTTGAACATAAACTAGCCAAAAGTCGTGCCTTGCCAACCTTAAACGCCTTTGTCAACTATGGCTCTTCGGCATTCAGTGATAAATTCGATTTTATAGGAGGGGAAGCCGAATGGTATGATTCATCAATTCTAGGTTTTGACCTGAACATCCCAATTTTCAGTTCATTCAAAAGGGATGCCAGTACGCAAAGGGCCAAAATTGCCCTTGAAAAAGCTAAAACACAATTGACGGAAGCCGAAGAACAAATCCGCCTACAACTAGAAAATGCTAAAAGCGAATATGAGTTTACGATTGAACAATATAAAACAGCAAAAGAAAACCTAGGATTGGCCGAGCGTATAGAACGAAAAAACCAAATCAAGTATGCCGAAGGGCTTGCCACTAGTTTTGAGCTACGACAGGCCCAAACCCAGCTATATACTACCCAGCAAGAATACTTGCAATCAATGGTAGATGTCATCAACAAGAAAACCGAACTGGAAACGATTTTAAACAACTAATAAAACCATTACAATGAAAAGAATATTCTACACTTTAATACTAACGATAGCATTAGCTTCTTGTGGTGGCGGCAACCAACAGACATTGGATAGCATCATTTCAGGTGGAAATTTAGAAGCTCTTAGAGCCAAAAAGTCGGAGCTATCACAACAATCAAAGGCGTTGGAAAGCCAAATAAAGCTTTTAGACTCTGCTATTGCCACTAAATCAGGTAATGAAAAACTTCCTTTAGTAACAACGGTCGTTGCAAATTCTGAGAAATTCGATCACTTTTTAGAGCTTCAGGGCAATGTACAGACCAAACAAAACGTACTTATTTACCCCGAAATGGCCGGAACTTTAGATCGTGTTTATGTAAAAGAAGGGCAACGCGTAACTAAAGGTCAACTATTGGCCACTATCGATGACGGCGGTATGAGCAGTCAATTGGCCCAATTAGAAACACAGGCCGCTTTATCAAAAACTACGTTCGAGCGTCAAAGTAAATTGTGGGAGCAGAAAATTGGTTCCGAAATTCAATATTTACAGGCCAAAGCCAATTATGAAGCACAAGAAAATGCGGTTAAACAGTTACAGAGTCAACTGGGAAAATCTACTATAAAAGCTCCTTTTTCTGGAATTATTGATGATGTCATAAAAGACCAAGGTACTGTTGTCTCTCCTGGCGGACCAGGTTCTGAAGTATTTCGTATTGTAAATCTTTCAGATATGTATATCGATGTTGAAGTTCCTGAAACCTATTTAGGCAGTATAAACAACGGTAAGGAAGCGAAAGTATATTTCCCCGTTTTAGGAGATTCTATCACTACCAAAGTTCGTCAGACGGGCAATTTTATCAATCCGAGCAACAGGTCGTTTACCATCGAAATTCCCGTACCCAATAAAGACGGTGCCATAAAGCCAAATCTTACTGCCAGAGTAAAAATTAATGATTATTCCAATGATCAGGCGATTTTGATTCCGCTAAGTATTATATCCGAAAATGCTGATGGCGAACAATATGCCTACGTGGCAGAAACACCAAATTCGGAAAATGAGGCCGTCGTAAAAAGGAGTATCATCACCACTGGAAAAACGCAAAATGGCTTTGTAGAGGTTCTGTCCGGAATAGTAGCGGGCAATCATATTATAAAAGAAGGGGCCAGAAGTGTCAAAGACGGTCAAAAAGTTAAAATCCTAAACTAACTCGTCCATGAACAAACTACAAAAAAACGCAGATAAAGAATTTAGCCTCTCATCATGGGCTATAGATAACCCCTCGGTAATCTATGTAATGATCGGAATTTTCTTGTGGATTGGATTTTCTGCCTATCAAGCCATGCCTCGGGAAGATTTCCCCGAGATTATCGAGACCAAGATTTATATAAGCACACCATATCCTGGCAACACGGCCGAAGATATTGAACGATTGATTACCGACCCCTTGGAAGACAAGCTAAAGAACATTAGCAATGTTGTTGAAATCGTTTCAACATCCCAAGAAGACTACGCCATTATAACCGTAGAGTTTGACGAAGAGATAACCGTCGAGTCTGCAAAACAAAAAGTTAAAGATGAAGTAGATGCCGAAAAGGCAAGTGAAGACTGGCCAACTTTTAATGGTGCCAAAGTAGAACCAAATGTTTTTGACCTCAACTTCTCCGAGGAAGTCCCGATTATGAACATCAACTTCACAGGAGACTATCCGGTTGAGAAGCTGAAGGAGTTTGCAGAATATTTACAGGATGAGGTAGAAAACCTCTCGGAGATTAAGAAGGCAGATATTCGAGGGGCACAAGAAAAAGAGGTAGAAATTGCCGTCGACGTTTATCGAATGATGGCTGCAAAAGTCAGTTTCGATGATGTTCTTCAGACCGTTCGCAATGGGAATATGACCATGTCGGCTGGAAACTTGAAGACCAGCGGGCAAAGGCGTACCATCCGTATATTAGGCGAAGTTGAGAACCCTGACGAACTCAACAACTTTGTAGTAAAATCAGAAAACGGAGCGGTATATCTAAAAGACATCGCCAATGTACGTTTTGACGAAAAAGACAAAACCACGTACGCCCGCGAATTCGGTGAAAGCGTGGTGATGCTCGACGTTAAAAAACGAGCTGGTAGAAACGCCATTTCGGCGGCAGACCAAATAAAGGAAATTGTAAAGGATTTAAAGGAAAACTACTATCCGACGGATCTTCACATCTCTATAGCCAACGATTCATCTACCCGAACATTGAACCAGGTCGATGACCTGGTCAACAATATTATTTTCGGTATTATTCTAGTAGTTACCGTACTCATGTTCTTTTTGGGTTTTAGAAATGCACTTTTTGTTGGCTTCGCAATTCCCATGTCAATGTTCATGTCGTTTATGATCCTATCGTGGTTGGGCTATACACTCAATACCATGATCCTCTTTGGAATGATCATGGGGCTTGGTATGTTGGTAGACAATGGTATTGTGGTGGTTGAAAACGTCTATCGATTAATGGATGAGGGTATGCCCCGCATCGAAGCGGCGAAAAAGGGAATCGGCGAAATTGCTTTCCCCATCATTATCTCTACCGCAACAACGGTTGCAGCCTTTGTGCCCCTCGGGCTTTGGCCTGGTATTTTCGGACAGTTTATGATATTTTTCCCGATTACATTATCCGTTGTATTGGGCTCATCACTCTTTGTTGCCATTTTCATGAACTCTATGTTGGTTTCCAGTTTTATGGAGACGGGGGAGAAAGAGCTTAAAGTAAAGCAATTAATACGGCTAAGCATTATTTTAGGGGGAACCGGATTACTTATACTAATTTTTGGAGGAGCTATGCGTGGCCTAGGAACAGTCATGATTCTGACAGCGGCCATGTTTTGGGTCTACAAGTATTTTCTCAAAAAATGGGCCATTGGTTTTCAGATGAATACCATGGTACGGTTCGAAAATTGGTATGAAAAACGAATCATTCATGCACTGAGAGGGAGAAATGTATATTGGTATTTCGGCACTACCTTTATGCTCTTGATTATCGTTTTTATGCTTTTCGGACAATCGATCGGAAGCGGTAGAACGAAAATTGAGTTCTTTCCAGATAATAAGCCCAACGAAATTTACGTCTATATTGAATACCCCGAAGGCACGGCCATCGAGAAAACCAACCAGATTACCAAAGATGTTGAAAAAAGAGTCTACGCCGTTCTCAATAATGAGGAATATATGGACAATGGTGAGAACTTTATGATGGCATCAGCGGTTTCTCAAGTCGGTGAGGGTGCCGGGAATCCATTGACAGATGGAGGTTCGGCTGCAGAAATGCCGCACAGAGGAAAGATGACGGTCAACTTTAGCGAGTTTAAATATCGAAAAGGAAAGAATACTGAAGACATACGGGCCAAAGTACAAGAAGCTCTGAGTGGTATTTATCCTGGTGTTGCCATATCAGTGGAAAAAGATGCCAATGGCCCTCCGGCCGGTTACCCTATTAACATTGAGTTGGAAGGAAAAGATTATGATGAACTCATCAATACGGCCGAAAACATTCGAAACTTTATCAATACTAAGAATATTGCGGGCATCGAAGAAATCAAAATTGATGTAAACAAGAGTAAACCCTCTATGCAGGTCGTTGTCGATCGTGAAAAAGCTGGAGAACTTGGGGTATCGGTAGGCCAAGTAGGCAATCAATTGCGTAGGGCCTTGTTTGGAGAGAAGGCTGGCGTATATAAAGAAGATGGCGATGACTATGACATCAATGTTCGCTTTAACGAAGATTTGCGCTATAATCGAAATGCTTTATTTAATCAAAATATCATCTTTAGAGATCCCGCCACCGGGCAAATTAAGGAAATCCCTGTTTCGGCCGTAGCAAGTGAAAGAAACACGTCTGCCTTTAGTGCCATTAAACATCGGGACAACAAGCGTGTAGTGACCGTATATTCAGGTTTACAGCCCGGTTTCACTGATGCAGCGGCCATTGTCGCCGAGATTCAGAAAGAGATGGAAGAATTTAAAGGACTTCCGAACGATATCAAAATAGACTATACGGGACAAATAGAGGAGCAGAACAAACAAATGCTATTCTTGGTCGGTGCCTTTTTTACGGGTCTCGGACTTATCATGTTGATATTGATTTTTCAATTTGGGGGAATATCGAAGCCCTTGATTATTATGATAGCCATTTTCTTAAGTTTTATCGGGGTTTTCGGAGGATTGATGATTACCGGATGGTCTTTTGTAATCATGATGACTATGATGGGTATCATATCATTGGCAGGTATTGTAGTAAACAATGGGGTCGTGTTATTAGATTATACACAGATTCTTATTGACCGGAAAAAAGTGAATTTGGGGATGGATGACAAGGATCTTTTGAACCGTGACGAGGTAACCGAAGTTATAGTTCGTGGAGGAAAAGCAAGACTTCGCCCCGTAATATTGACAGCGATTACCACGGTTTTAGGTCTTATCCCCCTAGCTATAGGATTGAATATCGATTTCTTCTCGCTCTTTTCAGACTTTGACCCCAAAATTTATGTCGGAGGAGATAATGTGGTTTTCTGGGGACCTCTTGCATGGACTGTAATCTTCGGACTAATCGTTGCCACTTTCTTAACCTTGATTATTGTTCCTGTATTATTTAGCATTACCTATCGAATAAAAATTCGACTACGCGAAGGGACGAAAAGAAGAGAGGAAAAGAAGAAGAAACAGCTTGATGTTGCTGCATAGAATTATCAAAATGAAACGCATAAAAAATCCCGTCTTGGCTGCCAAGACGGGATTTTTTCTTTTTGAATATTGTGGGCTTATTTATTATTTAGGGCAACGGTTTTTTCATTGTTCCATGTGGTAACATTGGCAATTTTGTTGTTGGTATAATCTACCTCTTTCAGAGCTTCACCTTCCCAAAAAAACCATTTTCCTGCTTTCTTGCCGTTAACGTATTCGCCCATTGCAATTTTTTTACCGCTTTCGTCGAACATTTTCCATTCTCCGTGAAGTTTTCCATCACGAAAGAAACCGGTTTGAGCTACGTTCCCATTTTCATGGAAATAAGTACCTTTTAAAGTATTGCCTTCTTTTTCAAATTTTGGTTGAATCTCCTGAGCGGTCATGGCCACAGAAAATATAAGTGCTAAAACTATTACTAATGCTTTCATTCTATTTGGGATTTAAATTGATATACATAACGCTAACGTAACCAAAGATACAATTATTTTACCAAAAATAAATGTTAATGTAACGTTTAGTTTACATTAACTTTACATTAGAGTTTTAATTTATTGAAAATAAGATTATTACAAAAATAAAAACCCGTGCAGATGACGGGTTTAAAACAGTTCTTTTATATAATAGCTATCAATTAAGGGTTCTCATTTTGTGGAATTGGAAACTGGGTTACTGTTCCGTCACCAGCCCTGTCAAGGGGTAAATCCCCAATTCTATCAAACCTCCTTAAATCTATCCAGCGGTGTCCTCCTTCGGCAAATAAAGAATACCTTCTTTCATACAAGATTCTGTCAATATCTACGGATCCGGGGGCAATATCCCCTAGACCTGCGGCATTTCTAATCACATTTATTGCAGTCTCTGCTTCGCCAGGGTCGATGGTCATATTGGCTTCGGCGTACAACAAAATCAATTCTTCATTTCTTATGATTCCGACAGGATCAATATTACTCTTATAGACTAGCACATCGTTATTACCAGTTAAGTTATCAGCCGTTAGGGCAGCATCTCTAAGCGGGGCTTTATCAAGTCTGGCATCTCCAGCTTCTGCGTCTGCAATAAAAGAGGGATGTGTAATTCTTGCATTGGCTACAGTTGAATTAGCTGCAAAGAAAAGGGGGTTTGCAATATCGGCACCAGTCAGTGAAAACGTAAAATAGGCTCCGGCATCAAGATCTCCATCCAAATCCATAAATGAATCTGCCAACAAAGTCAATGTTCTTGGATAATCTCCTTGATACGTAGCTATTCGAGCCGCAAGGGCCTTATTGAACTGTATAAAGGTGGAAGGAGTATCCATACCTGAAAAACCACTTGGAATCGCAAAAGGAAAGGTTGAACCGCCAGCGGATAAATCGGTAACCGCAGTAGTCAACATATCTGTCAACAATGCCAGTGTTTCACTGTAGCCAGTGAAAGCTCCCAAATTATCAGGATCTTCGACATTAGTTCGTATTCCATTTTCATACAACATATTCAACACCATTAAAAGCTCATGGGCCTTTAGCGTATTGACCAAACCTCTTGATGCAGCTATTTCAGCCTCCGTGAAATCGGCTGTGGTATTTACAAGACCCTCTAAAATCAAATTGCAATCTCTTACTGTGGCATATCGTGCCGCATACGGGTTATTGGAATAAAATGAATTATCGTCTAAAGTTCCTGTCAAGAGATCGGCTGTCCATCGAGGGTCAGAAGACTGTATCCTCCAATATTCCCTTCCTACCACTGACATGGCATCAATCTGTGTTCCTAAGCGTACACGCATATCGGCAAAAACTCCTGCAACGGCATTTGCCAACTCCCCTTTCGAAATATCCTCTGATATTGAAATGGTATCAGCTCCATTTAAATTTTCTCCATCCTGAACCTCACATGATATAAAAGCAACAGAAAAGAGAAGTAGCATCCAAAATTTATCTAAAATTTTCATTTTTCCGATTTTTATTGTTTAAAAGTCAACTGATAGGTGAAACATATAACGCTTCGAAGAAGGGAATGGCGTAACCTCAACTCCGGTCGAAAGTGCATTAGATCCAAAATTCGAGACTTCAGGATCATAACTGTTGTAATCAAAAATATTAATCAAATTATTTCCCGATATACCCACCTTGATGTTTGAGACGTGACCCCCGAATGTTTTCTCTAAACAATTGGAAGGAACCGTATAAAACAGCCCTATCTCTCTCAGACGTAAATAACTAGCATCTTCAACAAATGGCGCTGCAAATCCCCCTCTAAACGCAGATATTCTATAATCTCCGTTAGACAATACCCCTGCGGGGTCCAATGTTACATCGTCATAATCATGGGATGTTTGTCCGAAATCGAATAAAAGGTTCGATAAATTGATGTTATCACCTCCTTTTTTCCAATGCCAAAGAAAAGACAAGTTAAAATCTTTATACCTGAGGTTATTGGTAAAAGTCATTTGAAAATCAGGTTCGGCATCGCCAAGCACAACCAAATTACCATCGGCATCGTTACCCACAATTTGAGTAACACTCTTCCCTTCTTCTATTCGAAAGGTCCCCAAACCTGTACCGAAGCCACCTACATCAAAGGGGTTTATATTCAGCTTTGTGATTTCAGATTTGTTCCTATAAAATATCACTCCAGTATCCCAACTAAAGCTAGGGTTCTCAAAAACATTGGCATTCAACGAAAGTTCAACACCTTTGTTCTGCAAATTACCTGCATTTGACCAGCGCAAGGTATAGCCGCTAGATTGTGCGTTGTCAGCTTCTAAGACTAAATCATCAACCGATTTGATGTAATACGAGAACTCTAACGACAGTCTATTTTCCAAAAGTCCGGCATCAAATCCAATTTCTAATTCTTTTTGTCGTTCGGGTTTTATACTGGGGTCGCCCAAAGTGGTCGGCACCACGATACCTACCTGACCATCGATTAGCGAATTAACATACCCGGTAAAGAGTGCCCCGAAGGGAGCAAAGTTTCCAGCTTCGCCATACGCTCCGCGTAGTTTAAGTTGAGAGAAAGCGCCCAGATCCCAAAAATTATGAAAGTTTGCTGCGGCTGATGCTTTCGGATAATAGAAAATCTTATTGGCATCTCCATTATTACTTGATTTATCGCCCCTCACGCCAATTGTTCCAATAAGCTTGTCTTGAAAGTTAACTTCTTCCTGCACAAAAAAACCAGTGTCTTCTTGTTCCAATCTATATTGACTGACCGCCACATTGGCCGCTTGATCAACATTGGTTTCGGTACCAATAAGATTTGACGATGTGTTCCGAACCGTGTTTTGGGAAAAACTTTGTTTTGTTATACCCGCCTGTGTTGTAAAACTTAGGTTGTTTTCCAAATAAAGGTTATGCACTAAAAAAGCAGAATAATTGGCATCTTTATTCTGGGTAGCACCTTGGGCGGTCAAACCGTTTAATCCTCCATTGGAGAGCTTTTGAAATTGCAATTCTTTAGGAAAAATGGCAGTCGTAACCAAATCGAAGTAGTCAACCCCCCCACGTAAAATAAGTTTGAGACTAGACCTTTCCCGTTGCAATAAACTCAAGTCTAAAGTAGCGCCTATCAAAAACCTGTTAACACTTTCATTATTAGTAATCAGGTCTCTTGTCTGTAACGGATTAGATGCACCGTAAGGGTTATCAGGGTAATTCCCGTTGTCATCAGGGTATAGTCGTGCCCAAGGGGGTGTGGAGGTAAGGGACACACCTATTGTCGCTCCAGTGTTGTCGTTGTTAAAAAAACCTCGGTTCGAAGAAGAGTTGATATAATTTGTGGTCAATGAAAGCTTGGCCTTATCTTTAAAAAACCGGTGATCTACATTTAACCGAATCGATTTTTTATTATACCCCGAATTCTTGACGATACCCTCTTCTTCATTGTTCGAAAAACCCGCATAAAAAAGGGTGCTATCAGATCCGCCCGAAACGTTTACGCTGGTATTGTTGATAAACCCTTCTTCCCCAAAAATCTCTTCTTCATAATCAATCAATTCACCACTATTCTGAGCTGCGGTAAAAAGTGCTCCTTGACCGGCACCGAAACCACTCTCAGCAATTGCGGCCGTATAATTTCGTTGACCCCTGAACTTGATGATTTCATTAAAGCCTACATCTTGAGTAAAGGAAATTTTTGTTCTACCGGCTTTTCCTTTTTTCGTAGTAATAAGCACTACCCCAGCAGCTGCCCTAGCGCCGTAAATTGCAGCGGCCGAAGCTCCCTTCAAAATTTCGACCTTTTCTATATCGTCAGGATTAAGGTCTGCAATGCGGTTCGAAGGGTTATCTTGTGTCTCGTTGCTCGAAGGTCTTGCACCACCGGAAGCAGCCCCTGAAACATCGTTTAGTCCCGGCGCAAAAATACTACTGTTGTTCATATACACCCCATCTACAATGTATAGGGGTTGTGCATTACCATTGACCGAGGTGACACCTCTTAATTTAACTGAAATTCCACCCCCAGGTGCACCTGAACTTTTGGTGATTATTGCTCCGGCAAACTTCCCTTGTAGGGCACCGTCGAGCGTTTGAGGAGGCGTCACCCCTGCTAGCTCCTCCGCCGATACCGAGGCTACGGCATTAGCCGCATTGCTTCGTTTCACCGAGGTTGCCAAGCCCGTCACAACAACCTCTTCCAAACCCGTAGCCGATTCTTGGAGAGAAACGTTCAGTGTTGTAGGACCATTGACCTCTGATTCCAAAGAGGCATATCCCAAAGAAGAAAAAACCAAAACAGCCGGAAAATTACTGACTTCAATCTCAAAATTACCATCGAAATCGGTAGTGGTTCCGTTGGTCGTACCTTTAACCACAATATTGGCCGCCGGTAACGGTAGCCCATTACCTGCTTCAGTTACGTTTCCCGTAATCGTTCCCTGCGAGAAAACGACTATTGGTATCGCAAAAAACAACAACAAAAACACACTCTTAAATAAGGTTTGTCTCATTTTCATGATGTTAAGAATTAGTTATATTAATACCAATATAAAGAAGAATTTAAGGATTATTAGCTTTTTTGTGATTTTTTTTAGGATATTTATAACAATTCAAAATATTTAATAAGACTACAAAATCAGCAGTTTAAATTTTTATCGATGCCATCATATCTTCTTACATTTGCGGCACCAATAAAGTTTAAAAATGTACAGAGATCATAATTGCGGAGAATTAAGGGAATCGGATATCGACAAGTCGGTAACGCTATCAGGATGGGTGCAAAAAGTTCGGGATAAGGGATTTGTTACTTGGGTCGATATCAGGGACCGCTACGGCATCACCCAATTAGTTTTCGATGAAGACAGAACCCCCAGCGAGCTTATCGTACAGGCACGTGATTTGGGTCGTGAATATGTTATTCAAATAACAGGAACCGTTATTGAAAGGGCATCCAAAAACCCCAAGATACCTACGGGAAACATCGAAGTTCTGGTAAAAGAGCTGACCGTTTTGAATAAATCAAAAACACCTCCTTTTACTATTGAAAATGATACGGATGGTGGTGAAGACCTACGCATGAAATATCGGTATTTGGATATCCGAAGAAATCCCGTTAAAAACAATCTCATTTTTCGAAGTAAGGTGACCATGGAAGTTCGAAAATACCTTTCGGAACAGGATTTTATTGAAGTAGAAACGCCTTATCTCATAAAATCGACTCCTGAAGGTGCACGCGATTTCGTGGTACCCAGTCGTATGAACGAGGGACAATTCTATGCTCTACCTCAATCTCCCCAAACTTTTAAGCAATTGCTTATGGTCGGAGGAATGGACAAATACTTCCAGATTGTAAAGTGCTTTAGAGATGAAGATCTTCGAGCAGATAGGCAACCTGAGTTCACCCAGATCGACTGCGAGATGGCCTTTGTCGAGCAAGAAGATATTTTAAATGTCTTTGAAGGGTTGACCAAATACCTTTTAAAGGAAATTAACGGAATTGAGATCGACACTTTTCCTAGAATTACATTTGATGAGGCCATGAGAAGATTTGGCAATGACAAACCTGATATCCGCTTTGGAATGGAATTCGGTGAACTAAATGCCGTCGCCCAACATAAAGAATTTGATGTCTTCAATTCAGCTGAATTGGTGGTAGCAATTGCTATTCCTGGAGCGGCGACCTATACCCGCAAGCAAATCGATGCGCTTGTCGATTGGGTACGCCGACCACAAGTTGGCGCCAAAGGTATGGTCTATGTCAAATGCAACGAAGATGGAACTTTCAAATCTTCGGTCGATAAATTTTACGATCAAGAAGATTTGGCACAATGGGCAGCGATTACAAGAGCGCAAGCAGGTGATTTGATTTGTGTGCTTTCGGGTGATGCCAATACCACAAGAACGCAATTGAGTGCACTTCGTATGGAAATGGCCGAACGTTTGGAATTAAGGAATCCAAAGGAATTCGCCCCACTTTGGGTAACTGACTTCCCATTGTTGGAACTGGATGAAGAAACCGGAAACTACCATGCCATGCACCACCCTTTCACCTCACCCAAACCTGGACAAATGGAACTTTTGGAAACTGATCCTGGAGCGGTAAGGGCAAATGCCTATGATCTGGTATTGAATGGCAATGAAATTGGGGGAGGCTCCATTCGAATTCACGACAAAGACATGCAGCGTACCATGTTCAAACATTTGGGCTTTACCCCTGAAGAAGCAAAAGCACAATTTGGCTTTTTGATGGACGCCTTTCAATATGGTGCCCCGCCACATGGTGGTATTGCTTTTGGGCTTGACCGATTAGTCTCTATTTTGGGAGGCCAAGAAACCATTCGTGACTTTATTGCCTTTCCAAAGAACAATAGCGGACGTGATGTAATGATAGACGCACCTGCCCCGATCGACGATGGGCAGTTAAAGGAACTGCATTTGTCACTAGATACCGAGTCTTAAATAAAATATCCCACTTAACGGTGGGATTTTTTAATACTTTTAAGGAAGTAAACAGCCAAATGCCCACTCAAAAAAAAACGCTTTTCAAAAGGTTGCTTATCTGGAAGTATAAAAATATTTCCAGCAAGACTTTCGTGCATATAATGAGCGTAGTTGTAGGTTTGCTGGCAGGACTGGCCGCTGTTACCCTAAAAAACCTCACCTATTTTATTGAAGCTTTATTGGAGAAAGGCATCTTATTCTCCGATAACGGTCTCTACTTCATTCTACCAATTATCGGACTAACGCTAGTCTATCTTTATGTAAAGTTCGTACATAAGGAAAAACTGCAGCTCGCCGTATCTTCTATTCTGTTTTCTTTATCGAAAAAGAAAGGTGCCATTGATTCTAAACAAATATACTCGAGACTAATTACTGCTCCGTTAACTGTTGGCTTCGGAGGGTCTACAGGGCTTTTAGGTCCGGCAGTTGCTTCAGGAGCGGCCATAAGCTCGTCTTTAGGTCGGTTATTTCATATGAACAGTAAGACCCAATCCCTCCTAATAGCTTGTGCTTCGGCAGGCGCAATAGCATCTATATTTCAATCGCCCATTGCCGCCATTATCTTTGCCGTAGAAGTCTTTAGTTTAGATTTGACCATGTTATCGATGTTGCCATTGTTATTGGCTTCCATATCTGGCGTACTCACCTCTTATTTCTTTTTAGGGAATGAGGTGCTTTTCAGCTTTACGATTACCGAAAATTTTGAAGTAAAAGACACCCTATTCTATATCATTTTAGGAGTAGGCACCGCTTTTGCTTCTATATATTTTACCAAAATGTATTTTGGAATCATGAACCTGTTCAAGTTCTTAAAAAGTCCGAAATATAAATTATTGGTCGGTGGTTTGGCCATAGGCATCATGCTTTATTTTATTCCCCCACTTTATGGGGAAGGTTTCGGATTCATCAACAACCTTTTACAGGACAACCATGTTCAGGCGTTAGGTAAGACCCCGTTTGACCACTATATGGATAATATTTGGGTAGTTATTGCACTTCTAGTAGGTATAACTATTTTTAAAGCGGTGGCCATGACTACTACTTTAGCTGCCGGAGGTGCTGGTGGAACTTTTATCCCTACCATGGTTATGGGTAGTGCTTTAGGCAACGTACTTGCCAAAATCATCAACAATTCCGGATTGGGTTTCGCGGTTTCCGAAAGTAATTTCACTCTTATTGGTATGGCCGGACTTATTGCCGGCGTACTACATGCGCCTCTCACGGCTATTTTTTTAATTGCTGAAATAACGGGAGGTTACGCGCTTTTCGTACCCTTAATGATTACAGCGTCTATTTCTTATTTAATTGCAAAAAATGCGTTGGATTATACCATTTACACGAGGGAACTAGCAGAAAGTGGAGAACTATTGACGCACGACAAAGATCAAACCGTTTTGACGTTGATGCAGTTAGACGATGTCATAGAAACAAACTTCAAAGTGGTTCACCCAGAAATGACCCTAGGGGCAATGCTTCACGAATCGGTAGCCAAATCAACTAGAAATATATTTCCTGTGGTCGATGAAAAAAAGGCTTTGGTAGGCATTGTTCTTTTAGACGACATCAGAGAATGTATGTTCAATACCACCATGTACACCACATCTGCAGTTTCCGATTTTATGCACGCCGCACCTGAACATATTTTCTATGAAAAAGATTCAATGCAAAAAGTAATGCGAAAGTTTCAAGATAGTGGTGCTTGGAATTTACCAGTTATCAAAAATGGTACATATGTCGGTTTTGTGTCAAAATCAAAACTATTGACCGCCTATCGCAGAGAGTTGATTAATTTTACGAAATAATTCCATATATAATTAGGAAAGGGTCAAGAGCATTAATGCTCGGAAACAAATACACAAATGAAATATATCACCATATTCGTTGTTCTAGCATCGTTCACAGCTATAGTTTATGGCTTCACCATTCAGGAAGACAATCTTGTTCTGGCCAATAAATATATCGGCTTCGGAACCGTAGGTTTATTTCTGTTGGCTATGCCACTTTTTTTGATATCCGTTAGCAAGGGAAAGAAGATGAAAGATTATATGTTAACGGAAGAAAACATTAAAAAAATGCAGTCAAAAACTAAGGAAAAATCAAAAAAACAATAATTTCAATAAGATTTAACCCTTGATTTTCAGAGTATTTACAAAAAAAATATAAATTAGTATGATAAACTAATTTGTATTGAAATGATTGGCACCGTAAAATTTTTCAATGAATCCAAAGGATATGGGTTCATTACCAACGACGAAACTCGAAGCGATATTTTCGTTCATGCGACGGCATTAAAGGGAACGGCCCTGAACGAGGGTGACAAAGTAGAATATATAGAGGAAGAAGGAAAAAAAGGCAGGGTTGCCGCACAAGTGAAGGTAATCGCCTAAAAGTATTAAAGCCTAAATTAATAAGTAACTTCGACGGGCACATCGCGGTTTTTTTGATTCGTGACTTAAACTTAACGTATCAGTTTAAAAACGAATCTATCTGCACCAGTACCAATTGACATATCATTTTGATTGATTGTCATCTCATTTTGGGCAATGGTAATTCCACCCATTTCAATTGTCCCTACGAACATGTATGCCCTGCCCCCATCATTTTGAACAATCGAATAGCCATAATGGCCCGATTTCAATCCGCTGAAAATGCTATTCGAAGTATCGTTATTTTGAACTTTCAAGGTTTTATTCGCCGCGTCAAACTCCCAAATGATTTCTCCTTTATTATAATCACTATCTATACCCACAAAACCACCACTGACATTAATTAAGTTCCAAATACCGTGTATGGGATCGTCGCTTACTTCTTCTTCAGTTTTCTCATTGTAGCATCCCCAAGAAATGAACATAAAACTGAAAAACAGTATTAAATGTTTTGCCTTCATACCCGGTAATATTAAAACTAAAGCGGTATCCTAAAATACGAATGGATTTTCTGAACAGATTTCTAGATTTGAGAAATTGTACTTTACCCTCAGGCAAAGTCAGTTCAAATTTCGTTTTTGAATAAAAAAACGCTTGAGAAGATCTGCCGCCTCATTTTCGAGTATTCCGCCAACGACCTCGGTCTTAGGGTGCAGTTTCGTACCCATTACCCCATAGCCGCGTTGTGCATCTTTAGCTGCATATACAACTTTCGAAATTTGACTCCAGTATAAGGCTCCTCCACACATCTGACAAGGCTCGAGAGTAACATACAAAGTACAGTCCTTTAAATATTTACCTCCAAGAAAATTGGCAGCGGCGGTTATGGCCTGCATTTCGGCATGGGCGGTAACGTCATTTAATTGCTCGGTAAGATTGTGAGCTCGTGCAACTATTCTTTCCTGAACCACAATAACGGCTCCAATCGGCACTTCTCCTTTTTCATAGGCTATCTCTGCTTCTTGCAGTGCTTTTTTCATAAAGTAGGCATCATCGAAAGGCAGAACCATAGCATATTTTTTTTGGCAATAGTAGTAAATATTGTTTTCGAACCAAAAAAAAACAATAGTTTAAATCGTATGCCAACACAAGAAACCTTGCTTGGCTAGAAACAATCACGTTTCCCTTAACTTACGTGATTGGTTTTTTTTTGACATTAGATAAACTTCTTTATACAGTTTAAGATCTTCAATACCCATACAACCCGTTTTTCTATAAAGGTCTTTTGTCATGGCATTCAATTTTTGTTCAGAGAAACCGAGATGCTCGGCTACTTCATTGTTCTGGTCATGAATTTCCATTAATTCTATTATACGAAGTTCCAAAGGTGTAATACTAGATAGTCTATTTCTATTCTTAGACCTTAGACAGTGCCTGTTTTTCATTATTTTATCCCTTATGAATTAAGTAACTTACAGTGAAACTATTGGCCTTATTTCAATCATAATTCTGTTAACAGATACCGATCAAATAGATTAAAAAACAATTTGGTTAAAAAAATGATTTAGGGGAAACATTCAACAATATGCACCTCTGGATTGGGGAAAACAAGAAAATTCCCTCACTGGAAGTTTTTTTAGACAAACTACCCATGTTCATTGTTTTTCGTCACAAAAAAGTCCTCGTCATCAAAGAATATTTCGGTAGTCATTAAAGGGCAACTATAACAAACTAAGTGTTACACTATGATTTTGTGCGCATCAATATCTAGGTTTTAATAAGAATAAAAAATTAATTGAAATAAAACTGGCAGAATATTGGTTTTAAACCAACTGCCGAATGCTAAATGTTTCAAAATTCAGCTCTGTTTAAATAAAAGAACCGCGTCTAGTTCCCCCGAAAAGACGCGGTTCAACAGATGACCAAAACGGGTCATCCGTCAACAATTATTAAATTTTAAAGCCATTTTGCCAACAAAAATTCGCCATCAATGACTACAGACATTTCTTCTTGTGCGTTATTATATGATGCGGACTTCTATAGAGATAGCCCTGTATTGGTTCATAAATAAAGTGTCATCAAAACGGACAATGGCCAAATTTTAAGTCTATGACAAGCCATAAAGACAAATCTAAAGGGTCAAACCTCAAAAAAAAATACCCAACAGTGGGTATTTTTATATTCTTATCTTAATAGTAAAACATCAGGTGCATTTCCTAAAAATCAATGCCATCGTGTTTCACCGTAAGCCCAACAAATCGATCCTAGAAGATAGAAAAACTGCCCTCTTACGCATTCCCTTTTAAAACAAATGATTCTCATTACAGTAATTTACAATCTCCATAGATGAGTTAAACTGCAATTTCGATAAGATGTTCTTTCGATGTGTTGCAGTCGTATGAATACTTATATTTAATTTGGAAGATATTTCTTTTGTGGTGTTGCCCTTGGCTAAAAGGCGTACAATGTCGAGTTCGCGATTACTTAGGTTATCGATTAATAGTGATTCTGAATAATTTTTATAAAAAAGAGTCTCATACTCATTACTTGAATTCAGTTGTTTGCACACCCCAATCATGGGTTGTCTCTTAGTATTTCCGATAATGGTATTTTGCGAAAAGCCCAAAATAGGCTTACTCTTTTTATCGAAGTACAAGGGAGTCTGGTGCACTTGAATATTAACGTAACGCCCCTTAGCGTTCTTTAACCTGTAGTTCCAATAATACACGCATTTGCCCCTATCTAGCGGAGATACGTTATTCATAGTGAAAATCATCAAATCGTCAAGAATCTTCAGCCAATTAGGTACATCTTTTGCATGTATTTTAGAAAAATGAAACGACATTCCGTTCTTAAGGGCTTCTTCTTTTGAATAGCCCAGCAACGGCTCATAATTTTCGCAAATATATTCGTATCGTTGACTAACAGTATTCTGAACGAGAATAAAGGATTGCAACTTTGGAAGATACTGATCGAGTTCTCTCAGTTTCTCAATATGTTTTTTCACCGCCGTATGATCTATTTTATCATTGGTACTGAATGTTCTTTCATATGATTCTAGATTCATACTCTTAGCTTATTACCTCGTTTTGTTAATACAAAATACCTAAATTAATCTAAAACCTTTGTTCATTTTGAATCCAATCACAAATAGACAATTCCCGTTTACAAAACAACAAATACCCAATTATCAACCCACTATCCACTTAATCGTTCATGAAGGTTTGTACATGGGCTCGAATGACCATCTTTCATGCAATGATATAAAATTAAAACTCATTGTTATTGAGAACACGTCGTACCCATTGGTGACTTCGATACATTTCGAACCCCAATAAGTACGTTCTACCGGACATATAGCTTTGACGAAATATTATTTACTCCGATGTCCATCATTACAGTGGTGAGACCTTTATCAAAAAAAAGGGTTGGCCTTCGTATACGGGGAATCATGTATTGATTAGGTTAATATGATTCCCTACAAGTTCATGAAAATTAAATCATTATCAAAATGGTGCTAATCTAAAAAAGATAAAATTCATAATTATCGGACAAGGTGACTACTTAATTGTGAATTGGTCTTAAATTTGCCCTTGAACTATGAGCTTGTTGTCTAACATCCATTCACCAAAAGATCTTCGCAAGTTGTCACAAGACGAACTGCCAGAACTCGCCCTAGAACTTCGAGAATTCATCATTGATATCGTAGCTACCAAAGAAGGTCATTTGGGCGCTAGCCTGGGTGTGGTGGAACTTACCATCGCCATTCACTACGTTTTCGACACACCCTCCGATAAGTTAATTTGGGATGTAGGCCATCAAGCCTATGGGCATAAGATATTGACCGGCCGTAAAGAAATTTTTGAAACCAACAGACAATTGGGAGGCATCAGCGGTTTTCCCAAACGTACCGAAAGCATTTATGATGCTTTCGGTACAGGTCACAGCTCCACATCCATTTCCGCATTATTGGGTATGGCCATGGCTTCTAAACTAAAAAAAGAAGATCGTAAAAAACATATTGCTATTATCGGCGATGCTTCCATTGCCAGCGGTATGGCGTTCGAGGGCCTTAATCATGCAGGTGTAGCAGACACTGACCTACTTATCGTTCTTAACGACAACGCTATTGGTATCGACCCGAGCGTAGGGGCACTAAAGAGGTATCTTACCAATGTGAAAAAAGGTATTGCCAAAGACGAAAATATCTTTGAATGCCTAAATTTTGATTATACAGGCCCCATTGACGGCCACGATCTAAATGCATTGCTGCATCAACTGAAACGGCTAAAAAATATTAAGGGTCCCAAAATTTTACATATAATCACCACCAAAGGTAAAGGCTTAAAAAAGGCCGAAGAAAATCAGGTGGTCTATCATGCACCAGGGAAATTTAATCGTCTTACCGGGGAAATCCACAAAAAACCACCAGTAAAACAACCTCCAAAATATCAAGACGTTTTTGGGCACACCATTGTAGAACTGGCAAAACAAAATGACAAAATCGTTGGTATCACACCGGCGATGCCAACAGGAAGCTCCCTAAAAATTATGATGGAACAAATGCCCGATAGGGCTTTTGACGTAGGCATTGCAGAACAACATGCCGTAACTTTGGCGGCAGGGATGGCAGCTGAAGGACTTATTCCATTTTGCAATATTTATTCCACTTTCTTACAGCGGGCCTATGACCAAGTGATTCATGATGTGGCATTACAGAATATTCCCGTTATTTTTTGTCTCGACCGTGCGGGTATTGTCGGACAAGATGGACCTACCCATCATGGCGTATTCGATATGGCGTATTTGCGTTGTATTCCGAACCTCATTATTTTTGCCCCGATGAACGAAGAAGAATTACGTAATATAATGTATACGGCCCAACTAGACCTACCCCACCCAATAGCTATTCGTTATCCGAGAGGATCTGGAGTTCTCACAAACTGGCAACTTCCGTTCAAAAAAATATCTATAGGAATTTCTCAAGAATTAAAAAAAGGAACGAAAATTGCTGTGCTCTCCATCGGACATATTGGTAATATCGCTCGTGAGGTAATTGCCAGTCTACCAGAAAAGGATTGCATTGGGCATTACAATATGCGCTTTATAAAACCACTAGACCAAAAAATGCTTAATTACATTTTCAACAATTATCAACAAATCATTACCATTGAAGATGGTTGTAAAACCGGGGGGTTTGGAAGTGCCATACTCGAGTTTGCCAATTCTAGAGCATATACCAACAAAATATCCGTTTTGGGCATTGCAGATAATTTTCTGGAACACGGAACCACAACAGAACTACAACATATCGCCAAAATCGACGCCATTTCAATCAAGAACCACATCAACACCATTTTAAATGCAAAATAGTCTTCTCACAAAAGCTTTTTTTTCTTTTCTTTTCATTTTTTGGTTTTCAACAATTTCAGCACAAGACACCATTCCTACCGAAACCCAGGTAGATACAATCGCCATTGATACGATTGTGATACGTAAGACCCAAGAAAAGATAAAACATATCCCAAGAGGGGCCAACCTTACCAATCCGGTGATTTCGTTTAAGCAAACCAAAGCATTGAACAAGCCTTATAAAAGATTTAGGGTCCCTTCATTTTGGACTAACATCAACAAGTTTGGTATAAATTTTAGCGAAGTGGCCTTTGTAAATTGGAATGCCGGGGGAAACAATTCTGTAACAGCTTTAGGCAATGTACGTTTTGAAAGAAATTACAAATTCCGTTATATACAGTGGGATAATAATATGGAAATGCGGTATGGATTGAACCTCCAGGAAAACCAGAAACTAAGAAAGACCGATGATGCGGTTCGCTTTAGTTCTACGTTTGGCTACCAAAGAGATACAATCAGTAATTGGTATTATTCGGTAAAGGCTAATTTCAATACACAATTCTCGAACGGGTATAAATATCCTGACCGTACCACTCCCAAATCACGTTTTATGGCACCAGGTTATTCTTTTCTAGGTGCCGGTACCTCCTATATCACAAAGGATCAAAAATTTAACCTTTATATTTCTCCCATCACCCAAAGAGCCACCTTTGTTTTAGACCAAGATTTAGCTGACAAAGGGTCTTTTGGTGTAGAAAAAGCTGTTCTCGATGCCGATGGCAACATAATAACACCAGGGCAGAATGTGCTTTTAGGTTTTGGTTTTCTTGTAACCAATACCTGGGAGACCAAACTATACGAAAATGTAGGATTAAAGCACAGAATTAATCTATACACCGATTATTTGATAGACTTTGGAAATATTGATGTAGACTGGGAGTTAGATGTTAGTCTCAGGGTCAATAAAAATATTCTTACCACAATTGGTACCCACTTTATTTACGATGATGATATTCTATTCGACGAACAGGTCGACGCCAATGGTATTGTCACCAACCCAGGTCGGCCACGCCTACAATTCAAACAATTATTAGGTGTCGGGGTGACCTATGATTTTTAAAACCGAACAATAAAGAGCGTACTTTAAATCTTAAAAATAGGTTAGACGACCACAAGGTTGCTTATGGTTAAATCTCTATTCCCTTGATTTTTTTATGTAACAAAATGGCGGCACCATCGGAAAGACTGGCCACGTAACAACACGTATTCAAAAGAATTTGATAAAGCGACACGTTAGTCCTCCGGTAAAATTCAGGTAAGGTTCGAAGCATCAGTTTATTGTAGTTCGAAGCATCGGAATTTTTCTCACGCACCAAAGCCTCAGTATATACATCTAAAATATCGGAAATAACCTTATAGCCCGCAATCTCCTTTTCTATAACTTCTTGCGATTGGTAGACCTTGTCTACACTCAAGGCAATAATATCATCTATTTGTGCGGTATATATACTCTTATCAAGTAAAGAAACCGCGAACATACCGTTGAGTATTTTATCTTCGTTTTCCATGAATACCCGAACAGCATCATTAATCAAGGTATTGATCGCGAGTGCCCGTAAATAACTCAACCGGTCTTCTTTGTATGCAAGGGCATTATATTTTTTAGTGTTAATGGTATCTTTGACCAGTTTTATAAGATATTCAAGGGCAAAATCTTCCGAAATCAAACCGAGATTGATACCATCTTCAAAATCTATAATCGTATAACAAATATCATCTGCCGCTTCGACCAAATAGGTTAATGGGTGTCTACAATAAGCGATTGCTTCTCCCGATCCCCGCTGCAATAATCCCAAATCTTCTGCAATGGATTGAAAAGATGTTTTTTCCGACTGAAAGAATCCGAATTTCTTATCCGCAATATGGTCGGTCGGTTTCTTAGGCAGTGATTCCTTCGGATACTTCATAAAGGCTCCCAAAGTGGCATGACTCAACCGTAACCCGCCGGAAACCCCTTCCCTCGATTCGGCCATTAATTTAAAACCGTTGGCGTTTCCTTCAAAATCAACAAGGTCTTGATACTCCTTTTCAGTTAATCTTGATTTGAATTGTTGTCCGCTTCCATTCTTAAAATACTCCCCAATGGCCTTCTCACCACTATGACCAAAAGGCGGGTTGCCAATATCATGTGCAAGTGCGGCGGCAGCCACAATCGCCCCAAAATCGTTAAATTGATATCCATGCATCTCCTTTAAGTAGGGATGCTTTTCTAATATCTTTTTACCTGCAATCCTCCCTAAACTGCGCCCTACAACAGAAACCTCAAGACTATGGGTCAATCGAGTATGTACAAAATCGGTCTTTGACAAAGGAATAACCTGAGTCTTATCTTGAAGGCTTCTAAAAGCCGAAGAAAATATGATGCGATCATAGTCAACGTCAAACCCCAATCGGGTTTCGTCTTGTTCTTTTCGCAATCGTTTGTGGGTATCGCCATGTCGTTTGAGCGATAGAAGCTGTTCCCAGTTCATCATCGAATTTCATTTGCCGCAAGATACATCATTACCCAATTTCACAAAAGAAACCGATAAAGCGAAAAACAAAATACTTCAAATCCATTCATTATGTTCGATATTGTTACTTTTGGCTTAACATTTTATAAACGTTAAATTAACATTGGATTGCCCATGAACGTTCACAAAACGATGACCTTGATAGAAATGAAATCCGTTTTTTTTTCGTTTCTTCTTTTTTCTTGCTTGGTTTCCAGTTCTCAAGAAACCCCAGCACCTAAATTCGGTAACGGAATTTTAAACTTAATGGGGCAAGATAGTACTTGGAGTATGAAAATAGGGGCCCGCATGCAATTGTTGTCTACCACCACTTGGGACGAAGATCCCAATGGTGGACTTACAAATTCAACATCGAATGCCCTGATACGAAGGGCTAGATTAAAATTTGATGGTTTTGCCTATTCTCCAAAACTCACATACAAAATAGAACTTGGCCTTTCTAATCGTGATCTTTCAGGAGGTTCAGAATTCACCAGCAATGCACCTAGGTACATTTTAGATGCAGTGGTAATGTGGAATTTTTACAAAAACTTCGAAGTTTGGTTTGGCCAAACCAAATTACCGGGCAATATGGAACGGATTATTTCTTCTGGAAATCTACAACAAGTAGACCGCTCTTTATTAAACCAGCGATTTACAATAGACCGTGAAATGGGCGTTCAGTTGTGGCATCATTTCAACCTAAGCGATACTTTCATGGTACGCGAGAAGTTATCCATCGCTAATGGCGAAGGGAGAAATGTCACGTCTGAAAACCTAGGTGGCCACCATTATACAGCAAGGCTAGAACTCTTTCCTTTTGGTAAATTCGAAAATAATGGGGAGTACAGCGGTAGTGACCTGATACAGGAACAAAAGCCCAAGTTAATGCTGGCAGGAAGTTATGACATCAACCAAAATGCCGTAAAAACCAGAAGCAATCAAGGCACATATATGGTCAACGACGCGGGATTCTATGAGAGCAATATCAATACGGTTTTTATAGATGCCATGTTCAAATACAAGGGGTTTTCGTTTATGGGCGAGTATGCCTACAGAAGCGCTAACGACCCGATTGCCAAAAATTCTGATGGCACGGAAACTGGTGATGTTGTATGGGTCGGAAATGGATTGAATCTACAGTCTGGCTTTCTTTTTACCAACAACTGGGAGATTTCCGGAAGGTATACCTGCATTGATCTTGATAAAATAATTACGGGAAGAGACCTTGAAAACCAATATACCCTAGGGCTTTCAAAATACATAGTCGGTCATAAACTAAAAGTACAGACCGACCTAAGCTATCTTTCAATAAAAAATAATCAAGGCCAATTTATGGGTCGCCTTCAGGTCGAGTTACATTTTTAGAAGAAGAACCCCGGTATACAAAATAAAAATATAACCTTTACATAACATTGCTAACAAGCCTACTATGGATATTTGCAAATTGATTTTCAAGGAATATTATGGATAATATTTATTTATTAATGATTATTGCGTTGGTTGCATTGGCCATTGCAGATTTAGTTGTTGGCGTTAGTAATGACGCCGTAAACTTTTTAAATTCTGCGATAGGTTCCAAGGCCATTTCGTTTAGGTCCATTATGATTGTTGCCAGTATCGGGATTGCCCTGGGAGCAGTTTTTTCCAGTGGAATGATGGAAGTTGCCCGAAAGGGCATTTTCAATCCAAGCATGTTTAATTTTGAAGATATAATGTTCATCTTTATGGCGGTGATGATTACCGACATTTTGCTACTTGATTTCTTCAATACATTAGGAATGCCGACATCAACCACTGTTTCCATTGTTTTTGAACTCTTGGGTGCAGCCGTTGCCATGGCTCTAATCAAAATAGCCGCCGAAGGTGGTAATTTTAATGAAGTTATCAACTACATCAACACCTCGAAAGCAACCGAAATTATCCTTGGCATTCTATTGTCCGTTATCATTGCCTTCTCCATTGGTGCTTTAGTTCAATGGTTCTCAAGACTATTACTCTCCTTCAGGTTTGAGAAAAAACCGAGTTGGGTAAGTGCTCTTTTCAGCGGTATCGCACTTGCGGCGATAACCTACTTTATTTTAATGAAAGGTATTAAGGGTACCGCTTTCTCGGGAGAAAACTTGAGTATCATAGGAGGAATGACAATTGCTGATTTTCTAGAAAAAAACGTATGGGCTATCAGTATCGCCAACTTTGCGTTTTGGTCGTTGCTTTCCTATATTCTAATGACCTTTGCGAAGGTTAATATTTATAAACTGATTATCGGTGTGGGCACATTTGCCCTGGCTTTGGCTTTCGCAGGCAACGATTTGGTAAACTTTATCGGTGTACCCATTGCAGCATGGCAATCGTATGAGGCCTGGGTTGCCTCAGGAGTTGCGGCTTCAGATTTTAGCATGGAGATATTGGCCGAAAAAGTACCGACCCCAACGCTCATGCTCTTCATTGCAGGAATGATCATGGTCTTGACACTGTGGTTTTCGAGTAAAGCCAAGGGGGTCGTAAAAACCTCCATAGACCTTTCTAGCCAAGGCGATACCGAAGAACGATTTCAACCCAATTTTTTATCACGAAGTTTAGTCCGCTTTGCAATCAGTCTTTCGCAAATGACTTCTTCATTATTCCCAGAGTCTTTTCAAAAAAGAATTGAAAAGCAATTTGAGAAACCTGTTATTCCTCTTTCAAAAGAAAGGGTGCATGAACTACCAGCCTTTGATATGGTGCGAGCCGCAGTGAATCTAATGGTAGCAGGTATTTTAATTTCAATTGCCACTTCCTACAAATTGCCATTATCAACTACTTATGTAACTTTTATGGTTGCCATGGGCACCTCTTTGGCAGACAGGGCATGGGGGGCAGAAAGTGCCGTATACCGAGTTGCCGGTGTTCTTAATGTTATCGGCGGGTGGTTTGGAACCGCCATTATAGCATTCATTGCCGCCGGAAGCATATTGGCTATTATCAGCTTTGGGAAAGGTGCGTCAATTGCCGTTCTGCTGTTTGCCGCCGTATTGCTGTTGGCAAGAAATTATATTTCCTATAATAAAAAAGCTAAGGAAATAAAGGCAGAAGATAGACTTCAAAGAGCTGAAAGCAGCTCTATTCAAGGAGTTATCGAAGAAAGTGCCAACAATATTGCCAACGTGGTAAAAAGAACAAACAAGCTTTATACGAACAGTATTAATGGCTTGGCAAAACATGATCTTGATCTATTGAAAAAGAACAAAAAGCAAGGAGCCAAACTTGCAGCGGAAATAGAAGACCTTCGCGACAATATTTTCTACTTTATAAAGAACCTTGACGAGAGCAGTGTTGGCGCTAGCAATTTCTACATCAATATTCTAAGTTCTTTGCAAGACATGAGCCAATCACTAGAATATATAGGAAAGGTCAGTCATAAGCATGTGCACAACAACCATAAGAAATTAAAATACAACCAAATCAAGGAACTAAAGGAAATAGATCTGAAATTGGAAGAAATTCTTGAAAAGACAAGAAGGGCCTTTGATGACCGTTCCTTTGAACAGATTGGCATTATCCTAAACGAGCGCAACGAGCTATTCAGCCTTGTATCACAAAAAATAGAAAAACAGGTTGTCAGAACACGCGTCGAAGAATCTAGCCCGAAAAACACGACTTTGTATTTTTCATTATTGTTGGAAACTAAAGACTTGATGACCGCGATTATGGATTTGCTCGAAATGTATTACAGTGAACATGATAGCCGTGTAAAACCAGCCCGATTAGAGGAACAGGAAATCTCCTAATCCAACAATATTCCATACATTTCCGTTTACGTTTAACGTAATACCATAATTTAGGTAAGGCCAATAGACACGCACCAAATATACCCATCTCTTCAGGTCATTATCGCGAGCTAATCTTAAGAACAGGTGCTAAAACCACCCCAATTTGCTTCTTTGGGGTGTATAGACTTGCCATTTGTCGAGAGATTATACCTTTTCTACACTTTTACCGTTAAACTCTAAGCAAACCCCAATATCTTTATGTTACGCCACCTATATTTCTACCTTGGTTTTTCGTTACTCAGTTTAATCCTCTTTACGTCATGCAGTTCTGATAGCACCTCATCAACTACCCCGCCTGAAATAGAAATTGACGATGTCTCACGCCTTGCCGCAAAAGAGCTGTATCTTGAGTACTACGAGGCGTCGAAAACAACCGGTTCTGAAACGCCATGGAATGGCAATGCTTCGAATTGCGACCCAGGTACGGTACCCTCAGATGTAAGGGATAAAATATTTTTAAGATTACAGTATTACCGAAAGGCGGCAGGTTTAGAAAATACGATTACCGAAAACGTCAATCAGAGTGCAAAGGCCCAAAAGGCAGCCCTGATGATGAAATCGAACAATAAATTAGACCACTTTCCACCTGAAAGTTGGTCTTGTTATACCGAAGAGGGTCGTGAAGCCGCAGGAAAATCAAACCTTACCATGGCTAAAAACGCCGAAGCTATTGACTCATATATCAGCGAACCCGGTGATAATAACGGCCCCGTGGGGCATAGAAGATGGCTTTTGTATCCAAGGTTAGCGGCAATGGGCATTGGCAACACTGACAGCTCCAATGCTATTTGGGTCGTAGGTAACTCGGGGGAAGAACCCTCAAATATACCGGAATTCATTGCCTGGCCTCCGGCTGGCTATGTGCCAGGAGAAGTCGTTTTCCCTAGATGGTCATTTTCTATTCCCAAAGCTGATTTTAGTCAAACCACGGTCTCGATGATTGACGAAAATGGGAAGATAATCGATTTGAGTTTGGAGGAACTGAGTTTGGCATATGCCGATCCGACCATCGTATGGGTTCCTAAAGGTATTGACACCAATGCAAGCAGTGACTTTTCTTATGTAGTCACTTTAAAAAACGTGGTGCTAAATGAACAAACACATGACTACGAATACCACGTCACACTTTTCAATCCTGAAGATTGATTTTAAATCTACATTTCTTACTATCTTTAGGTCGAAGGCCTTGCACGGTGCAGCTATTCAATATAAATTTGAATGCGAAACATTGTTTCAATATTATTTTCGTTTTTTTTCATGTCAGTGTTTCTGGTTCAATCACAGGACGACTTGTTATTAAAGGATTTTGAGCCCGTATCGATTTACAATGTTGCCAAGACCAAAATAGAAAAGGCAAAATATGCTGTGGTCGACTTTCATGCACATCCGTATGCCAAGACGAATGAAGAACTCGATGAATGGGTTCGAAATATGCAAAAATTCGGAGTTGAAAAAAGCATCATTCTTACCTATGCTACCGGCAAGAGTTTTGATAGTATCTACAAAATCTATTCGAAATACGGAGACCAATTTGAATTATGGTGTGGCTTTGATTACTCGGGCCACACTGAAAAAGGTTGGTCGAAAAAGGCTATAAAAGAGCTTGAACGCTGTTTTCGGACGGGTGCAAAAGGTGTGGGTGAACTTGGTGATAAAGGCAAAGGGCTTTTTTATTCCCAGCCATCACCTGGCTACGGAATGCACATCGATGACCAACGCATACAACCCCTGCTCAAACGCTGTGGAGAACTTGGGATGCCCATAAGCATTCACGTTGCAGACCCATATTGGATGTATTTGCCGATTGATAAACATAACGACGGACTCATGAATGCCGCCAAATGGAGAATAGACACTTCGCAAAAAGACCTATTATCCCACAAAGAATTGATCGAAACGCTCGAAAATGCAGTCAAGAACAACCCAAAGACCACTTTTATCGCTTGTCATCTTGCAAACAGTAGTCACAATCTCGACATCTTAGGAAGACTTCTAGATTTGTATGGTAATTTATACGCCGACATAGCCGCCCGCTATGCCGAATTTGCTCCAGTACCCCGACGCACCAAGGCCTTTTTTGAAAAATACCAGGATAGATTGGTGTACGGTACAGATATGGGTCTGGATCCATCCGTTTATGAAACTACTTTTAGAATTCTAGAATCTGCCGACGAACATTTCTATGTTAGGGAGCACTTCTCTTACCATTGGCCACTAAATGGGCTAGACCTCAACGACCTGACGCTGAAAAAGATATATAGCAGTAACGCCAAAAAAATTTTAAAATAGAAAATATACTATATTTAAGGAAATAAATCGAATTCGGCATAACCGTTTTGAAGCCCCATTCATGAGCTATAGACAATATTGGAGCATACTTTATCTGACCACCGCCCTTGTTTTTCCTTTTTCAATATGCCATGCACAACATGTTAAAGGCTCGAACTTTCTCGACCTATCTTCCGATACCACTACTGTTTCCATTCCATTTTATTCAGGGCTCAACGGATATCATGCATTTCGAATTCCTACAGTAATAAAAACAAAAAAAGTGCTTGTCGTATTTGCCGAGGGAAGAAAAAATTCCACTAGCGATTTTGGAGACATCGACGTGGTCTTTCGAAGGTCATATGACGATGGAAAATCGTGGGAACCGTTAAATATTTTGTATAATTTAGACACCATGGCTGTTCAAAACCCCGTACCGGTTTATGTGAAAAACAAAAATAAGATTGTCGTATTATTCAATACGACTTCATTAAGCGAGCATGATCTTTTGAATAAAAATTACGGACTGGCGCAAGAGCGAAAAGCATTATTGACCTCCTCTACAGATGATGGGAAGTCTTGGAAGGCCCCAAGAGATATCACACGAGATGTAAAGCGAAAAAGCTGGCGCTGGCACGCCTTGGGCCCTGTACATGGAATTGAACTCAAACACGGCAGCCACAGAGGACGACTGGTCGTACCCATAGCCATTAGTATCGAAAAAGGAAGCAAGTCTTATTGTATGGCCCTAATTTATTCAGATGATTCCGGGGAGCATTGGAAAATCGGTGCCGTAGATGAAAACCTTTCAGATAGTGTGCTTTCAAATGAAACGACCATTGCTGAACTCGACGATGGACGGATTTATGTCAATACCAGAGATCAAAATGGTGGCTCAAAGGAAAAAAACCGTGGCGAAGTCTATAGTCTCGATGGCGGCCTGACCTTCTCAGAACCCATCATTGAATCTGATAAATTTCCCAGTCCTATAGTACAATCTGCTCTTTTACGTTGGGATTTAAAAAGTGGAACTAAACTTTTGTTTTCTACGCCTTCTACACCGAACAAAAGAGAAAATCTTATCATTATGGTCAGTACTGATGCCTCAAAAACCTGGCACACACTTTTTAAAGTTCATAACGGATTTTCGGCATATTCCGATATGGTACGTCTCGATAAAAAAACTTTGGGCGTTATTTATGAAACTGACGACTATAAAAAAATACGGTTCAAAAGAATACCACTTAATCTATAATTACTATGACTTACCGCACTACTTTTAAACATATTTCTATTCTGTCAATTTTTCTTTTTGCCATTGTGGGCTGTAAAGAAAAAAAAGAAGCTAAAACGGAAACAACCGAGATAAAAACAGAAAAACCAATGGGTCTTGAAGTATTGATAGGAACATACACTAAAGAAGAAAGCCAAGGAATTTACAAAGCGTATTTTGATGAGAACACGGGAACTTTGTCTAAGCCACAGCTGCTCGTCGAAACCGAAAACCCGACTTTTCTATATCAAAGTCAAGATAAAAAAAGAGTCTTTGCTGTCAATGAGGTAAAAGAAGGCAAAGCCATTTCGTTCAATTGGAATGAAGACCGCACAAAGCTTACTCCCGTATCTGAAAAACTTACGGGAGGTAGTGGACCTTGCCACATTACCCTTAACAAAGCCCAGACCTCTGTGGCCATTGCCAATTACGGATCAGGCACATTTTCTCTCTTACAAATAAATGAAGAAGGTCATTTCCTTGGTGAAGCACAAGTCAGAAATCACAAAGGCAGCGGCCCCGTATTACCCGCACAAAAATCGGCTCATGCACATTATGCCGCTTTTGACGCCAATGACAAATATGTATATGTGGTAGATTTAGGAATCGATAAAGTGCTCTCGTACCCTATTAACGCTAAAGGTGAATTCGGGAATGAAAAAACCGCATTACAAATGGATCCTGGAGATGGTCCTCGTCATATGGCCTTTCATCCTTCAAAAGATTTAGCATTTATTATCAACGAGCACTCCAATAGCGTGGTATCGGTCTCCCCAAACCATGAAACCGGCACGTTTACACGTATTGACAAAAAGAGCACCCTCCCCGAAAATTTTACCGAACCCAGTTTCTGCGCCGATATACATCTAAGCGCGGATGGTAAATTTCTTTATGGCTCTAATCGTGGACATAATAGTATTGCCGTTTTTTCCGTTTCCGATGAAGGTAAACTCGACTTAATAGATACCGTCTCGGTTGAAGGTGACTGGCCCCGTAACTTCGCCTTATCTCCTAATGGAGAATACATGCTAGTGGCCAACCAAAAATCAAATAACATAACGGTATTCAAAATCGATACTAAAACCGGAATACCCAGTTATACGGGGCAACAAACATCGCTTTCCATGCCCGTATGTTTAAAGTTTTGAGCATACTTTAATACCCCTTTCCATGATATAAAAAAATTTCTATAATCACCGATAAAAATTCATTTCGTCCATATATTTCCAAACGGCATCAGGCAATAATGGTCTAATATTTTTGCCTTCCTCATGGCTTTTACGGATGAACGTAGAAGAAATTTCCATAATGGGTGCATCAACCCTATGAATTTTCGGGTGACCGTTAAAACGATGTTCTACCTCACCTTTTGAAATTCGGGGATAGACATAAAGATCATGATTCTCCAAGATAACTTCGTAATTCTTCCATTTGTGAAAGCCTTTTAAGTTGTCTTCCCCCATAATAAGGCAAAACCTATATTCCGTTCCATATTGCTCGGTCAGATGCACCAAAGTGTGAGCCGTGTAATTGGGCTGCGGCAAGTCAAATTCTATCTTAGATGGCTTCAATTTAGCGTAAGCGGCAGTAGCTTCATAGACCATTTGATAGCGATGATTATTATGTAACAAAGATTGTTTGGTCTTAAAGGGGCTCTGGGGTGTAATTACAAACCAAACTTCGTCTAAATCGGAAAATTCGACCATATGGTTCGCAATAATCAGATGCCCAACATGAATAGGATTAAAAGTACCGAAATAGAGTCCTACTTGCTTCACTACTACTTTACATTTACTTCGACACCAACAAATTTTGCAACAAGCTGATGGGCCTCTTTCAGTGCTGTGTCTAAATCATAATTTTTAATAATAGTATCGAACTGCGGTGCGGTCGCCATTTCAACTGAGGCTTTGGCGACACGCATGTTTATCTTATCTTCACTCTCAGTACTACGTTTCTTTAATCGTATTTTCAGTTCATCGACACTCGGCGGCTTTACGAAAACTGCCAAGGTTTCTTCAGGGAATTTTTTCTTGATTCGAAGGCCACCCACAACATCAATATCAA
Source organism: uncultured Kriegella sp. (assembly GCF_963975415.1). Classification (NCBI taxonomy): domain Bacteria; kingdom Pseudomonadati; phylum Bacteroidota; class Flavobacteriia; order Flavobacteriales; family Flavobacteriaceae; genus Kriegella; species uncultured Kriegella sp. Next base: position 360,848 of record NZ_CAXBGN010000005.1, on the reverse strand, counting down.
AAATCACATTTTTTCCTTCTGCCCAAAGACGCTCAACCTCACTCTTCAGCGTTCCATAAAAATTATCGCGATAAACCTCTTCCCATTCTAAAAAATCATCATTTTTAATATGATTCTTGAATTCCGAAACGGACATAAAATAATAGTGTTCACCGTTTTTCTCCTTCATTCTTCGAGGTCGCGAAGTGGCCGAGACCGAGAAGGCCAGATTCAGATCGGGCTGTTCCAAAAGGTGACGCACTATAGTCGTTTTACCACTGCCCGATGGTGCTGAAAATATAATAAGTTTTCCTCCTTTGCTCATAGTACATTCAACATTTGTTCTTTGATCTTTTCTAGTTCATCTTTCATCTGAACGACCAATTGTTGCATAGGGGCATAATTGGCCTTAGACCCGATCGTATTGATTTCCCTACCGATTTCCTGTGAAATAAAACCCAATTTCTTTCCGTTTGAATCGTCTGATCGTAGGGTTGTTCCAAAATATTCTAAGTGATTATTGAGTCGTACCTTTTCCTCGGTTATATCATATTTTTCCAAATAGTATATCAGCTCCTGCTCGAAACGATTCGCGTCGACATCCGTTTTTAGATCTGCAACGGCCTTCTCCAATCGGGCCCGTACATCTGCTTGTCGCTCAGGATCCATTTCCGTTACTTTTTCAAGCAAGACCTTCAAGTTTGCAATACGATCTAAAAAATCTTTCTCAAGAACATTGCCCTCCTCAGACCGGAAGATATTGATTTCCGTCAAGGCCTCTTTAAGTGCCAATTGTATCGCTTTGTATTCCTCCTCATCAATATCTTCCCGTTCTGTTTTCATGGCATCGGGCATACGCAAGGCCATTTCCAACAAACGCAGATCATCGCCATCGGCAATACTCCCAAATTGTTTCATATAATTACGAATAGCGGCCTCATTTACCTCGGCAGAGGTCTCATCACCGGTAAACTCTACATACAAACCAAAATCAACCTTGCCCCGCACCAACGAACTTGCAATAATTTTACGCAAATCAAGCTCTTTTTCGCGATAGGCCGATGGCATTCGCGCATTCAAATCCAGACTTTTACTGTTCAGTGATTTTAATTCTACGGTGATTTTTTTGGAAGGAAGTTGTATTACATGCTTCCCGAAACCGGTCATGGATTGAATCATAAATTGACTTTAAATTTTGGCAAAGATACTGAGATTGTTAGTTTTTTGGCTTCCCGTTCTTATCGAATCGCTTTTTGAGCAATCTTTCACAAAAATATATCCCGCCACCTGCGCATAGCAGCATGACAATAAGGGTAATAAGATGTGCCTTTTCTGGAAAAACGACATAGACCAAAATTCCAAAAACCAATAGTAAGACCCCTGAATTTAAAAATATGGAGGCACTCGTTTTATTAGCAAATACCCATGCTTGAAGGCTTGACATGCTCCGCTTGATGCGATAACCGTAAAAGCTATTTATCTTTTTTGGAGGATACCATTTCATCAGTAATCCTGTCGCAATAAAAATTGCACCATAAACGATGATTTCAAGCAACGGCACCCAATCCATAATATCACAATTCTCTTACCCAAATATTTCGGTAGCTAACCCGACTATTGTCTCCGTGATCTTGAAGTTTAAGGGGGCCCTTGCCATGCGAAGGGTTCTTAGGCCAGCCGATGTAAGGCGTCGTACCCTTAATTTCCACATGGTCTTGAATTAAAACCCCATTATGCAAAACGGTTATAGTGCCAGATTTTATCTTTGCCCCATCTGCATTGAATGCCGGGGCGTGGTAAATAACATCGTAGGTATTCCATTCCCCACTTTGCACTGAAGCCATTGCCAAAGGAACGTGTTGTTTATAAATTGACCCTACTTGTCCGTTTACATAGGTGGGGTTGTTATTTTGATCCAATACCTGTAACTCATAAAGGCCGTTTAAAAAAATACCGCTATTTCCCCTATGTTGTCCTTCGTCATTCACTTCCTTAGGAGAGCGCCATTCAATATGTAATTGAATATCACCAAAATGCTGTTTGGTTTCTATATCACCGGCCTTATCTTTCACCGTCATACTGCCATCATCGTTTAAAATCCAATCAGCAGCCGAATCATCTTTTGAACTTACCCATCCGTCTAGACTGGTGCCATCAAAGAGAACTATGGCATCACTGGGCGGGCTACCTTCGCGAGAAGGCTCTACCCTTGGCACGGTAGGTTCGTAAAACTCTGTTTCTTCCGGTTTCGTTGGTTCGGTTCCGGTATATTCTTCGTGTACAATAACTTGATCTTCCTTTTCTTTGGGCTCCAGTGGATCTATCTTTACTTTTTCTTGGCAAGAAATCGTTACGAACATTGAACATATTGCGAACAAAAAGAAATTTTTCATTTTTAGAGTATCCTGTGTTAAAGAAATAAGCGCCCTTAATAAAAAGAGACCGCCGGCATTTAAAGGTGGCACTTATACCCTTAATCACCGGCTGCCTAATTTTTTTACAGCTCCTTTATTTTTATATTTCGAAAAGCAACCACATCACCGTGATCTTGAAGCCCAACTTTTCCCGTCTTAAACTTTGCAAAGCCTTCCCATTTCTCAAATTTACTTCCCTTCAACAAGGCTTCCAATTCTTCGCCTCCAACTGGAAAAGCAGCTACTTCTACCCCATTGAGTACAGAGCTCCCTTTATTGGTATTATGATCGATGGTAATAACACAAGTGTTCCATTCCCCGACTGGCTTTGTCGCATCTTTTGATGGTTCGACCAAATCGTAAAGCGCACCGGCCTGATGGGTAGTTCCGTTTTTAGCATCGGGATGCTTTTCATTGTCAAGCACTTGAATTTCCATTCCTGTGTGATACGGTTTTACAAACTTTTCATCATCGTTGATGCCCCAGAAAATACCACTATTCCCTCCTTCTGAAATCTTCCATTCCAGCGACAGGACAAAGTTGGTATACTCTTTCTTGCTCACGATATCTAAAATCTGACCTTTTTCCTTCTTTGTGGGTGGATTAAAGACGAGAGCGCCATCTTCAATTTTCCAGTAAGCTCCCGGATCGCCCCCTTGGTAAAGTTCCCACGCATCTAAAGAGGTTCCATCGAAAAGTGTAACCCATTCATCCGTTGAATTCGTTTGGCTCAAAGACTCCGTAGCCGGCTCTGTTGAAACATCGCCTGATTCTTTTTCCGCCTTGTCTTTACAACTAGCAATACATATCGCCATTAGTAAAACCATTCCTAGTTTTCTCATTTCTTTCAGTTTATAATTTTTAAATTCCTAGTATTTTCTTCAAAACAGATTTGTCGATTGCTGCTCCCGCAAAATCATCAAAAGTCTTCTCGGTCGCTTCAATAATGTGGTCTTGAATAAAAATTGCACCTTCCCGTGCACCCTGCTCCGGACTTTTAATACAGCATTCCCATTCCATAACCGCCCAAACATCACAACCATATTGTGTTAGCTTTGAGAAAATAGTTTTAAAATCAATCTGACCATCTCCCAAAGAACGGTACCTGCCTGCCCGGTCGCCCCAATCATTGTATCCTCCAAAAGCCCCTTTCTTTCCTGTAGGGTTAAACTCTGAATCTTTCACATGAAACGAACGTATGAATTCGTGATAGTGGTCGATGTACTCGACATAATCGAGTTGCTGTAATACAAAATGACTTGGATCGTACAGTATATTCACCCTTTTGTGATTACCCGTTGCCTTGAGAAAGCGTTCAAAAGTATCACCATCATGAAGGTCTTCGCCAGGGTGTATCTCATAACAAACATCAACGCCTTCTTCATCAAAATGATTTAAAATAGGCATCCATCGCTTAGCCAGCTCTTCAAACCCCATTTCCACCAATCCCGCTGGCCGCTGTGGCCAAGGGTGCCAAGTATGCCACAATAATGCCCCTGAAAAAGTAGCGTGGGCCTTTAGTCCTAATCTTCGGCTAGCGGTTGCAGCCTTTTTAACCACATCAACTGCCCATTCCGTGCGGGCCTTTGGGTTATTCTTGACCTTATCGGGCGCAAAATTATCGAACATAAGGTCATAGGCCGGGTTTACGGCAACTAACTGCCCTTGCAAATGTGTTGACAGCTCTGTGATTTCCAGACCGTATGAATTCACTTTTCCTTTGAGCTCATCACAATATGTTTGACTCTCGGCAGCCTTATCGATATCGATCAAAAAACTTTCCCAAGTAGGTATTTGAATTCCTTTGTATCCCAGATCAGATGCCCATTTACACATACCGTCCAAAGAATTGAACGGTGCCTTGCTATCTACAAATTGTGCCAAAAAAACGGCTGGTCCTTTAATTGTTTTCATTTATATAGTGTTCTATTATGTTTCTATGTTTTTTAAAAATGAGGTGTTATTAAGAATAAATCCTATATTTATTTCTTGAAAAATGCCCTTTCTACCTTTTTCCTCGGGAAGTCATAAATATAGGAAAACCATCAGAATTAAAACAAAAAAAAACAATATGAATCAAGAAGTAGAATATGATGCCATCGTTGTGGGTACTGGAATTAGTGGGGGCTGGGCGGCTAAAGAACTCTGCGAACAAGGACTAAAAACCTTGGTCTTGGAACGGGGGCCGATGGTAGAACATATCAAAGATTACAAGACCATGAACGATGACCCTTGGGATTATGAGCTCAAAGGGGAACTTTCAAAGGAAGACAAGAGAAAACAACATGTACAAGCCCGAATCGGCTGGGCTCCAAAAGAAGATAACAAGCATTTTTTTGTTAATGACCTCGACCACCCATATGTAGAAACGAAGCGTTTTGATTGGATAAGGGGATATCATGTTGGCGGTCGATCACTTACTTGGGGGAAACAATGCTATAGATGGAGCGACGTAGATTTTGAAGCAAATAAAAAAGACGGGGTTGGCGTTGATTGGCCCGTACGTTACAATGATATCGCACCATGGTATGACAAAGTAGAAGAATACATTGGGGTAAGCGGTCAAAACCTGGGGTTAAAACATCTTCCTGATGGAAAATTCCAACCACCGATGGACCTAAACTGTGTGGAGAAAGACCTGCAATCTTCAATGGAAAAGCAATTTGACGATGGAAGATTACTAACCATCGGCCGGGTTGCCCATATTACAGACCGGAAAGCAGATTTTGAAGGCCGACAGCCCTGCCAGTACAGAAATAGATGTTCAAGAGGTTGCCCCTTCGGCGGATACTTCAGCAGCAACTCTTCTACGCTACCAGCTGCCGAACGCACCGGAAATATGACACTTAGACCGAACTCCATCGTACATGAAGTCATTTATGATGATACTACTAAAAAAGCCACCGGGGTTCGGGTAATAGATGCCGAAACACATGAAAAACTTGAATTTAAAGCCAAAGTCATTTTTTTATGTGCCTCCTCGATGGCCTCGGTCGGCATTTTATTACAATCAAAATCGAAACGATTCCCCAACGGATTAGGTAATGATTCCGATGCCTTGGGAAGAGGTATCATGGACCACCACTACCAATTGGGAGCGAGTGCAAAAGTAGCTGGTCATTTAGACAAGTATTACAAAGGCAGAAGGCCCAACGGCTTCTATATTCCCCGTTTTGTCAATCTTGACGAAAAAACCAAACGCAAAGATTACATCCGTGGTTTTGGGTTTCAGGGAGGTGCGAGCAGAGGCGATTGGTCAGAGTCGGTTGCAGAACTGGGTTATGGAGCGGATTTGAAAAAGGAAATTTTAAAACCTGGAAATTGGAGTATCGGGGCAACAGGTTTTGGGGAATTTCTACCCTATGATGACAATAGAGTGACTTTGAGCACTACAGAAAAAGACCAATGGGGTTTACCTCAATTGGACTTTGATGTGGAATTCAAAGAGAATGAATACAACATGCGTGAAGACATAAAAAAAGAAATAGCTGCTACATTCAAGGCGGCAGGTTTCAAAGACATATCGGTTTATGACAATGCCACTGGACCGGGATTGGGAATACACGAAATGGGAGGGGCCAGAATGGGCCATAATTCGAAAACTTCGATTGTAAACAAAAACAATCAAATTCATTTGGTACCGAACGTATATGTCACAGATGGCGCTTTTATGTCTTCTTCGAGCTGTGTAAACCCCTCATTAACCTATATGGCATTCACAGCAAGAGCCGCAAGCCATGCGGCGAAACAATTTAAAGCCGGCAAATTTTCATAAAAAGAAGCTAGAGAACGTCAAGTTGATGGTATTAATCGATCATTCGCTTTAATTTAAGGGTTATAGCCTAATTTACCATTGCTTTGAATAAATCAAAGAAAAAATTAGGCAAAAGTAATAGATTAGAAAACTAATAATGGAGAACGCTTCGGCCAGAAATATGTGGGGCGATTTTTTAGATGCCCATCTTGAGTATGCTTTTGTAGATGCACCCAAAGTGATTCACTTTTGTGATAATGAGAAGGATGCCAATGATTGCGTAAAACTTGTTAAAAAAGGCATCAAAAAGGCCACTACACCATCACTGCTTGGATTGCAGTACCGCAATGAGCCCTTACCAAAAATCGGTGATTTTATGGTAATTACCGATTGGGACGGTATGGCACAATGTATCGTCAGAACAACATCGGCAAGACTCAAACCCTATTTTAGTATCGATGCGGCTTATGCCCGACTTGAAGGGGAAGGAGACCAAAGTCTTGAATATTGGAAACGTGTGCACTGGGATTACTATGAGCGGGAACTCAAACCTTTTGGGCGTATGCCCCGTGAAAGTATGATTGTTGTCTGTCAAGAATTCGTGAAAGTTTTTGAACGTTAAAGCCATTACGAAATATTCAAGACACACTTTTTAGATAAGAAAAAACCCGACAACTTCTTAAACTGTCGGGTTTTTCATTATTTATTTTTTTAATACTATTCCATGTCTACCCAGACATTACCGCCTTTATGTGATGCTACCGTGGCTTCGATAAAGTTCATACCTCGAACGCCATCATGCATGGTAGGGTATTCGCCATCGTTATAGGCTTCACCCCGTATGGCTTTGGCAACTCCCAAATAAATATTGGCCATAGAATCGAAAATTCCTTCTGGGTGGCCTGCCGGCAATTTGGTGCCATCCAATGAAAGTTCACTGTTATAGGCATGTCCTGGCTTATAAATTTGTGTTGGTTCGGTATCGCTCATTTTATAAAGAAAATTAGGGCGTTCCTGCTCCCAACGGAAGGCCGCCTTTTCCCCATAAATCGAGATGGCCAGGCCATTTTCTTCGCCGGTGGCAACTTGGCTTCCGCGAATAACTCCTTTTACATAATCGCTCATACGAATAAGTACAGTGCCGTCGACATCCATTTGGTTGTCTTCATACAAGTAATTGAAATCGCATAACAATGATTCTACTTCAAGTCCGGTAGTATATTCAACAAGATTAAAAGCATGCACCCCGATATCGCCCATGCATGAGCTAATACCAGCCTTTTTGGGGTCTAAACGCCAAACCGTGGAGCGCTGTGCCTTATCGTGAATAATAGGATTGATCCATCCTTGATAATACCGTGCATCAATTTTATGAATTTTCCCCAAGGCTCCCGCTTTAATCATTTCACGCATTTGACGCACCATGGGATAGCCCGTATAGGTATGGGTAAGCGCAAATATAGTTCCGGCCTTTTGATGAGCCTCTTGAAGAATTTTAGCCTCTTCCAAAGAGGTGGTCATAGGCTTTTCGCAAATGACATGAAACCCATTGTCCAACAATTTTTTGGCCATTGGAAAATGCAAAAAATTGGGAGTTAGCACAGAACAGACCTGAATTCTTTCTTCCTCCGGAAGCTTCATTTCTTCCTCAATAAAAGTATCGAAGTCTTTATAGATTCTATTGGTCGGCACATCGATTTCCTCAGCAAATCCGATGTTCTCCTTAAAATCGGGATTAAACACCGCACCCGTAATTTGATAGTTGTCGTTGATGTGTGAAGCTACTCGATGAAGCACCCCTATGAGGGAGTCACCACCACCGCCTAATATTCCTAATCTAATTTTTTTTGGCATATCCTATTTAATTTATTCTTTAAAGATCGATTTATATTTTAAGGTTGTCAATTTATAAAATTTTCTAAGATTTATAGGCAATTTTCTCGTTTTTGAATAAAACCGCAAAGAGTAGAAAAACCAAAAATGCAAATCCTGCAGGATAAATCCAAATGGTGTCCCAACCATGGGAACCATCGGTATTCAAATACATATCGGTGATTCTTCCGGCAACCCAGAAACCAATCAACATACCTATACCATATGTTGCGAGCGTAATAAGACCTTGAGCGGCACTCTTGTACGTTTCCCCTGCTTTCGAGTCGGTATAGATTTGACCGGAAACAAAGAAAAAATCATAACAAATACCGTGTAATCCTATTCCTAAAATCAACAGAAAGGTGAGCTCGCCGGCGTTGCCATAGGCAAAGAGTAGATATCGCAGGGTCCAAGCCAACATAGCAATCAAGATGGTATTCTTAAAGCCGAACTTTTTAAAGAAGTATGGCAATAAGAGCATAAATAGAATTTCGGAAATCTGGCCAATTGTCATCATTCCCGTTGGGTTTTTTAGTCCGACCTCTACCAAGAAAGGATTTGCATTCTGGTAATAAAAAGCCAATGGAATACAAATTAGAATAGAGGAAAGAAAAAAGATAAGAAAGTTCTTATCACCCAATAATTTTAGGGCATCTAAACCCAACATTTGCGAGAAGGATACTTTTTTTGAAATATCAGCTTTCGGCGGATTCTTTGGCAATGTAAAACAGAAAGCACCTAGAATTGCCGATGAAATGGCCGCCATTAAATAGGTGTTCTTCAGCATTCCTTCAGAAATTCCCGACGGCGAATCCCAATGAAAAGCATAACTAATAATCAATCCGGCAACGATCCAGCCCAAGGTACCAAAAACCCTAACGAACGAAAACTCTTTTGCCGGATCTTTCATTTGATTGAAAGAAACGGAATTTACCAATGCCAGTGTTGGCATAAATAAAATCATATAGCCCAAAACATACGGATAAAAACCATCAAAACTTGTGCTACAGTACATTAAATAGAGTAAGACAGCACCTAGTAAATGTAATATTCCTAAAATTCGTTCCGCATTAAAATAACGATCCGCAATAAGCCCTATAATAAAGGGGGCCAAAATTGCTCCCCAGGATTGAGTAGAAAAGGCCATCGCTGTTTGTCCAGAACTAGCCCCTATATTGTTGCCCAGAAAAGTTCCCATAGTAACGAACCAACTGCCCCATATAAAAAATTCCAGGAACATCATCACCGACAATTGCGTCCGTACCTTTGTATTCATCCTCTATCGTATTTATTGTTCGTAAAAATAATTAAAAGAAAGGGCCAAGGGCCTGAGTACCTATATACAATTGATTCCTACGGCATATAGCACGGTCAATAACATGAGAAAGTATGTCGCCCATCGTATTTGTGAACGACATACCTTTTGAATTCTCATCGATTTTTAAACATTCGTCAATGATTCTTTATTACATATAGTAATCAAAGAGTTCGTCGAAAAATGCCTTCCTGAGTCAAATTTATTACTAAAACAAAATCAGCTTAATTCTTTGGCCGCTTTGAGAAGTAAGTCCTTTGTAGCCAAGATACCGGCCTCTTCACCTAACTCGCTTCCTTCATACTCAACACCTACAAAGCCGGTATAACCAGCTTCTTTTACAATTTGAAGCATTTTAACATAATCAATTTCAGTTTCATCTCCCGAAGCATCGAAGTCATGTGATTTGGCACTTACCCCTTTTGCATAAGGCATCAATTCTTCGACACCCTTGTAAAAATCATATTGCTCTTCGCATTCGTAACTACCTTTCTTTCTTTTAATACAGAAGTTTCCGAAATCTGGTAAAGTGCCGCAATTATCCATATTCGCGGTAGCCATTACGTCTGCCAACATAGCTCCGTTGGAGGAGAGTCCACCATGATTTTCCACGATAATATTGATATTTTTACCCTTGGCGTAGGCACCTAGTTCCTTAAGCGATGCTACTGAATTATTTTTCCACTTGACTGGATCGTTGGTTCCCGCCAGATTAACTCGAATAGAATGACATCCCATAGCAGCGGCGGCGTCGACCCATTTATGATGTTTTTCAATGGCCTCCTTTCTTTCCTGTGCATCGTCGACCGCCAAATTACCTTGGCCATCGATCATAATAAGCACGTTCTTTAAACCATGTTTTTTAGCCTCTGCATTGGATTTTTCGACAAAAGCAGCCATCGCTTCCTCCGAATACCCCGCATCTGATAGTTCAGGGTTATATAATTGACTTACATATTCCAAACCTGTAAAACCCCATTTTTTTGCCTTTTCAGCAAAAGTGTAGGGGTCTACCCCATCGTTTTTAATCATCTTATGTATAGACCATTGCGCCAAAGAGAGTTCAAAAAACGGTGATGCATCTTCCATGTTAGATTGAGTATCGAGACCCTCTCCTGTCTGCTCTTTTGCATTCTCTTTTTTTGCTTCTTTGCAGGCATATACACCCAAAAGGGAAACTGCTATACCTGCACGTGAACTATTTCGGATAAAATTTCTTCTCTTCATTTTACGTATTAGTTGATTGAATTTAAATTAAATAGATTTTTAACGCCCATAGGCGTGACTTCCTAAGAAAATAGGGCGTTTAAATGTAAAGAATTAATTTTATATTTAATAAATTTAGCGAATAAACAATATTACAAATGAGTAAATTTTATTATAACCAAGAGCAAGGTTCCTATGACGCAATTGTCGTTGGAACGGGCATCAGTGGAGGCTGGGCCGCTAAAGAGCTCTGTGAAAAAGGATTGAAAACTTTGGTACTTGAACGCGGCAGAATGGTCAAACACATCGAAGACTATGAAACGGCCAATATGGATCCCTGGGATTTCCCCAATGCCGGGAAACCCACCCAAGAAGATATCGCAAAACAGAAGAAACAGAATAGAACAGGTTACACTACGAACGCTGCGAGTAAAATGTGGTTCGTAAACGACTTGGAACACCCATACAACGAAATTAGGCGTTTCGATTGGATGCGTGGTTACCACGTAGGTGGTCGTTCGCTGCAATGGGGACGCCAGAGTTATCGCTGGAGCGATATTGATTTTACCGCCAACCAAAAAGACGGTATTGGGGTAGATTGGCCCGTTCGGTATAAAGATATTGCACCGTGGTACGCAAAAGTAGAAGATTACATTGGCGTTAGCGGTGAAGCGCTTAACTTGCCCCAATTACCTGATAGTAATTTTTTGCCGCCTATGGAAATGAATTGCGTCGAAGACCATTTCAAGAACAAAGTAATGGAAGGCTTTGACGATCGTGCCGTCACCATCGGTAGGGTAGCACACATTACGGGCAGCAAAGAATTCGACGGACGCACCAAATGTCAATTCAGGAACAGGTGTATCAGGGGATGTCCTTTTGGAGGTTATTTCAGCAGCTTATCATCGACCCTACCGGCAGCAGAAGCAACAGGAAATATGACCTTGCGGCCCGACTCCATTGTTCATGAAGTAATGTACGATCCCGACACCAAAAGAGCTACGGGTGTAAAAGTTATCGATCGTGTCACAAAGGAAACCCATGAATTCAAGGCGAAAGTTATTTTTCTTTGCGCATCGGCCATTGCATCGACTTCCATTTTAATGCAATCAAAATCCGATCGTTTTCCCAACGGTATGGGCAACGACTCCGATCAGTTGGGCCGAAATATTATGGACCACCACCTTGGTGTGGGGGCATCAGGGAAATTCGATGGCTTCGAAGACAAATATTACAAAGGGAGAAGACCTAATGGCGTATATATTCCCAGATTTAGGAATTTAGGAGGCGCTTCAGATAGAAAGGACTACAAACGTGGGTTTGGATATCAAGGCGGAGCCAGCCGAGGCAATTGGGAAGAAACGGTTGCAGAACTCTCTTACGGAAAAGACCTCAAAGAGAGCATACTTAAGCCAGGAGGTTGGAGAATGGGCATTGGTGGTTTTGGCGAAGTGCTCCCTTATGAAGATAACCGAATGACCTTGGATTACGATAAACTAGATGGCTGGGGGTTACCCACGGTCACCTTTGATGCCGATTTACAGGAAAACGAATTCAGCATGCGTAAAGATATGCAGGAATCTGCAGTAGAAATGCTCGAAAAAGCAGGCTTGCGCGATGTCAAAGGACATGATGGACCTACCGGTTTGGGTCTTGGCATTCACGAAATGGGTACCGCTAGAATGGGACGCAGCAGAAAAACCTCTGTGCTGAATGGAAACAACCAACTGCACGACGTACCAAATGTTTATGTCACTGACGGAGCATTTATGACCTCTGCCAGTTGTGTGAACCCTTCATTGACCTATATGGCATTTACGGCCAGGGCCGCCGACCATGCGGTCAAAGAACTAAAAAAAGGAAATATATAATGGATAGAAGAAAAGCACTCAAAAATATGGGTTTGGCGCTCGGATACACGGTCGCCACCCCTACCTTGATCAGCATAGTTCAGAGCTGCAAAAGTGAAACTGTTCTCGAATGGACCCCGGATTTCTTTTCTAAAGACGAAGGAGCCGCCCTGACTAAGTTAGTTGACATTATATTACCCAAGACCGACACCCCATCCGCTTCCGAAGTCCAAGTAAATCTATTTATAGATCGATTTGCAGACCAGGTTATGGATAAAGAGCAGCAAGACTTTGTTAAAATGTCGATGGGCAACTTTTTAAGCAAGGCACAAAAAGACGCAGGCAAGGAAAAAATAGCAGATCTTTCAACGGAAGACCTAGAGCCGGTGTTGGCCAGCTCATTAAGGGTGACCAAAGAAGATGAAGCAAAATATTTTAAACTAATCAATGCGTACCAAAAGGCAGTAGCCAATGGTGAACCCGCAACCTTGGATGAAGGGATATCGCGTTTTGCATTTGCCAATAACTTAAGAGGGTTGACCATTATGGGATACAAAACTTCAGAATACGTGGGCGAAAATTTAATGGCCTATTTGCCAATTCCTGGAGAATACATAGGGTGTACCGATTTAAATGAACTGACCGAAGGTAAAGCTTGGTCGCTATAACTAAATAAACAATTTTGAAGAGAAGAAATTTTATACAAAAAACAGCCATTACCGGGGGTGCACTTTCCCTCGGAGGAATAAGCTTGGCTGCATCTAGCCCTGTAAGCATCAATGCACAAAAACATCAATTCAATTTAAAATATGCCCCTCATTTGGGCATGTTCAAGAATCTTGCCGGGGATGACCCCATTGACCAGATAAATTTCATGGCCGACCAAGGTTTTACAGCCTTTGAAGATAACGGCATGATGAAGCGCGACGTCGCTTTGCAGACCAAAATGGGTGAAACCTTGGCAAAGCGAGGCATGACCATGGGTGTATTCGTAATCGACAAAGGGGGCAATATGGCAAATACCCTGGCAGCTGGCAAACAAGAATATATCGATATATTTTTGGATGGATGTAAAAGAGCGGTCGAAGTCGCTAAACGCGTCAACGCCAAATGGATGACCGTTGTGCCTGGTGGATTCGAAAGAAAGCTACCGATTGGCGTTCAGGACGGTAATGTCATCGAGGCATTGAAAAGAGGTGCCGAGATTTTGGAGCCACATGGGTTGGTAATGGTACTTGAGCCGTTATCAGATTCTCCCGATTTGTATCTGCAGAATTCAGATCAGACTTACATGATATGTAAAGGTGTTGATAGCCCATCATGCAAAATATTGTTCGATATCTATCACATGCAAAAAACCGAAGGGCATCTCATTCACAATATGGGACTCACCTGGGATGAAGTAGCATACATTCAAATCGGCGATAATCCAGGGCGTAAAGAACCCACTACCGGAGAGATCAACTATAAGAATGTTTTTAAATGGATTCACGAAAAAGGTTTTGATGGTGTCTTAGGCATGGAACATGGTAATTCAAAAGGAGGCAAGGCCGGCGAGCAAGCAGTCATTGATGCCTATAAGCATGAAGATGCATTTATGTAAACATATTAATAAGCTTAATACGATTGAAAAACAGCTACTTAAAGTAGCTGTTTTTTTAACCGAAATCTTCAGAAATTCAAAATATATCCTTCAAATCCCTAATCCGATGGTATCTCCGGCGTATTCAATTTTGCAATAGAGGCATTGATTTCTTCCTGTGAAAGTTCATGCTTAACAATTTTACCATCAAAATAATCGTCATAGGCCTTCATATCAAAATTTCCATGGCCACATAGATTGAACAAAATAGTTTTGCTCTTTCCTTCTTTTTTACATTTTTCTGCTTCTGCGATCACTGTTGCAATACCGTGGGTAGCTTCGGGAGCAGGAATAATGCCTTCAGTCTTAGCAAAGAGTACACCGGCCTCAAAAACTTCTAAATTATTGTGGGCAACGGCTTCTATCAAATTATCCTTCAACAATTGGCTAACGATGACCCCAGCCCCATGGTAGCGCAATCCGCCTGCATGTATTGGTGCAGGAACAAAATCATGCCCTAGGGTGTACATTGGCAATAAGGGCGTCATACCACCAGTATCCCCAAAATCATAACGAAATACACCGCGTGTCAATTTGGGGCAAGAGGTAGGCTCACTGGCAATACAGCGTATATTTCGACCCTCTTCAAAATTCAATCGCAAAAACGGAAATGCCAGTCCCGCAAAATTCGATCCCCCTCCAAAAGGAGCAATAACTATGTCGGGCATGTCACCTGCCTTTTCCATTTGCTTAATAGCTTCTTGCCCAATAATCGTTTGGTGCAGTTTCACATGGTTCAGCACACTGCCCAAAGCATATTTTGTATCCTCGCGCTGGGCGGCCATTTCAACAGCTTCGGAAATAGCAATTCCCAAAGAACCAGGACTCTCTAGATTTTGCGCCAATATCTTTCTACCGGCCTCGGTCATATTAGTCGGGGAAGCATAAACATTAGCTCCCCAAGCATTCATCATCGATTTTCTATAAGGTTTATGGTGATAAGAAAGTTTTACCATATAAACATCACACTCGAGACCAAAGTGTTGACAGGCGAAACTAAGCGCACTACCCCATTGCCCAGCACCAGTCTCCGTAGTAATCCGTTTCACACCTTCCATCTTACTATAATATGCTTGTGGAACAGCGGTATTGGGCTTATGTGAGCCCGAAGGGCTTACCCCCTCATATTTGTAATAAATCTTGGCAGGAGTGTCCAATGCCTTTTCTAGCCCGTGAGCACGATACAAGGGTGTTGGTCGCCATAACGAATAGATATCCCGAACTTCCTCAGGAATGGATATATATTTGTCGGTACTCATTTCTTGCGCTATCAATGCCTTTGGAAACAAGGGTTCAAGTGCCTCGGGGCCCAATGGTTCTAAAGTACCCGGATGCAACGGCGGCAAGGGCTTGTTGGGCATATCAGCTACAATGTTATACCAGTTTTCAGGAATTTCATGTTCCTCAAGTGTAAATTTACGTTGCTTCATACTCAATTGTTTTAATGAAATGGAATCTAAATATAAGGAATGTGAGGCTTATTTTTAGACATGTCACAGCCCATTCCATTAAAAATAAAAGTATCACACACCGCGGCTTCTGACTAAAACCTGCCCCAAGAACAACAACCCATGGGTTGAGCGACACAAATACTACAGCCATTACTATTGATTCTTGAACCGTCTCCTTTTAGCGTAAATCTTATAAATCAACTCCAAATCCCACATTTCACAAATTTTAACACGGTTTTTTGTCAAATATATTTTATTCGACATCTATAGTCTGTCGTTTACACGTATATTATTATATACTTCAAAAGTTTTAAAGGCATGGACAATTATTTAACTATCTTACTTATTTATATTGCGGCATATACTTTATCGGTGTCGCTAAGGCCTTATATTAAAAAATAAAATACCATCGGTTTTCATTTAATTCGCAATACACTTTCTCACGGTGTATTATGCATCTAGTTGACCTATATCAAGTTTACCTTCCGTCAAAAAAATACCTTTCCTTGATTTATCATTCACGCAGTTGTGCATACTCTTTACCATCAAACTTAAATGGACCGATATACCACATATTTGTATGTGGTGCCGTGGAAGTAAAGCATAAAAAACCCCAGTATGTCTACTAGGGTTTTTAATCAATAAAACAATTATCGTTTGATGCTAGAAATTAAGACCCGCACATTAGACAATCGTCATCTGCTTGGCCTTCTTTCGCTCGTGCAATCATTTCACGCATTTCTTCTGCACTCATCGGTTGTATGTCTGACTCGACGGTGGCCTGAGGTGATTCTGAAATCGCCGTAGGCTTTACTTCTATCGCTTTAGCGGCAGTGGGGGAAACAGAAACAACTTCAGCTTCTGCAGTTACGCTCACCGGCACTTCCTTTTTCTTCGTATTATCTAAAGTAAATTTGATGGCATCTACGGCAGCCTTCGTACGTAGGTAATACATTCCCGTCTTCAATCCACTTTTCCAAGCATAGAAATGCATAGAGGTCAATTTTGAGTAGTTTGCATTTTCCATAAACAAATTCAATGACTGACTTTGGTCAATGAAGTAACCACGCTGACGGCTCATATCGATAATATCTTTCATACTTAACTCCCATACTGTTTTATAGAGTTCCTTGATATCTTCTGGAATATTATCAATATGCTGTATAGAACCGTTGGCCCGCATCAACTCTTGCTTTAAGTTCTCGTTCCACAGGCCTAAATTCACCAAGTCTTCCAACAAGTGCTTGTTTACAACTATGAATTCACCAGACAGTACCCTGCGTGTATAAATATTAGATGTGTAGGGCTCAAAACATTCATTGTTACCTAATATTTGAGAAGTAGAGGCCGTTGGCATCGGTGCTACCAATAGTGAATTGCGTACACCATGTTTTTTGACACTTTTCCGAAGTTTGCCCCAATCCCATCTTCCAGAGAGCTCTTCGTCTTTTATACCCCAAAGATTGTGCTGGAATTCACCTTGTGATATAGGTGATCCTTCATAAGAAGAATACACTCCTTCTTCTTGAGCCATTTCCATAGAAGCGGTAACCGCGGCAAAATATAAGGTCTCAAAAATCTCTTGGTTCAATTTCTTGGCTTCATCGCTAGTAAAAGGCAAGCGCAACATAATAAATGCATCAGCAAGCCCCTGAATACCCAAACCTATAGGCCTATGGCGCATGTTTGAATTTTCAGCTTCCTTTACCGGATAATAGTTTCGGTCTATAACGCGATTCAAGTTCTTAGTAACCCTTTTGGTTACACGGAATAGTTCTTTATGATCAAACTTCCCTCCTTTGATGAACATTGGTAAGGCAATCGACGCCAAGTTACATACCGCAACTTCATCTGGAGAGGTGTACTCCATTATCTCAGTGCAAAGATTGGAAGAACGAATGGTACCTAAATTCCGTTGGTTACTTTTACGGTTGGCCGCATCTTTATAAAGCATATAGGGTGTACCGGTCTCAATTTGCGACTCCAATATTTTTTCCCAAAGCTCTCGAGCCCTTACCGTCTTACGACCTTTGCCTTCAGCCTCATATGCTAGATATAATTCTTCAAACTCTTCACTGTGATGGTTAAAAAGTCCAGGACATTCATTAGGACACATCAAAGTCCAATCCTCATTGGCCTCTACCCTTTTCATAAACAGATCAGGAATCCACATCGCATAAAAAAGGTCACGAGCTCGCATTTCTTCCTTCCCATGATTCTTTTTCAAATCTAAAAAGTCATAAATGTCGGCATGCCAAGGCTCTACGTAGATTGCAAAACTTCCTTTTCTTTTCCCTCCTCCTTGATCAACATAACGCGCCGTATCGTTATATACTTTTAGCATAGGTACAATTCCATTCGAGGTTCCATTGGTACCCGCAATGTATGATCCCGTCGCTCTCACGTTATGAATAGATAATCCGATGCCCCCTGCCGATTGCGAAATTTTAGCGGTCTGCTTCAACGTATCATATATTCCGTCGATGCTATCATCTTTCATCGCCAAAAGGAAACAAGAAGACATTTGTGGCTTCGGGGTTCCTGAATTGAACAACGTCGGTGTTGCATGTGTGAAATACTTCTTTGACATAAGTTCATAGGTCTCAATAGCCGCTTCGAGGTCATTCAAATGAATCCCAATAGAAACACGCATCAACATATGCTGCGGTCGTTCGGCAATATTACCGTTCAACTTCAAAAGATACGAACGCTCTAAAGTTTTAAACCCAAAATAATCGTAGCCAAAATCACGATTGTAGATAATCGTCGAGTCTAATTGCTCAGAATTCTCAGAAATCACCTTATAAACCTCATCAGACAATAAAGGGGCCTTCTTGCCTGTTCTAGGGTTCACATACTCATACAAATCTTTCATAGTTTCAGAGAAAGACTTTTTCGTATTTTTATGTAAGTTGGACACGGAAATTCGTGCAGCCAATTTGGCAAAATCAGGATGCGTAGTGGTCATGGTAGCCGCAATCTCAGCCGCCAAGTTATCAAGTTCAGAAGTTGTTACCCCGTCGTATAACCCCTCAATAACACGCATGGAGACTTTGATAGGATCCACCAGTTCGTTCAGGCCATAACATAGTTTTCTTACCCTGGCCGTGATTTTATCGAACATCATCGGCTCTTTTCTTCCGTCTCTTTTTAATACATACATAGTTTCTGAATTAAGGTTTTTATAATCAAGTAATTACGACACAGCATACTACTCAACTCTGGGGTTTCGATTTGTTTTTTCCTATAAGGAAGACATCTTAAAAAGATGCCTGTTAGTCCATTTTCACGCAAGCATAGAGTCTCGACTAAAAATCAGCGTCAAAACTTATTTTCTGAGAATCTTCGTCCTTTTCTTTATTGTTAAGAACTCCGGCTTTTTGATATTCTGACACACGTTTCTCAAAGAAATTGGTCTTTCCCTGAAGCGAAATCATATCCATAAAATCAAATGGATTCGTTGAATTATAGACTTTATCACATTCGAGTTCAACTAATAGACGATCCGTGACAAATTCTAAATACTGGGTCATAAGCTTAGAATTCATTCCGATAAGACTCGCAGGAAGCGATTCTGTTATGAACTCCCGTTCTATATCAAGAGCGTTTGTCAAAATATCAGTAATTCGTGCTTTGGGCACTTTGTTCACCAAGTGTTTGTTGTGCAGATGCACAGCATAATCACAATGCATACCCTCATCACGGGAAATTAGTTCATTGGAGAACGTCAACCCAGGCATCAACCCTCTTTTCTTCAACCAAAAAATTGAACAAAATGCACCTGAGAAAAAGATTCCCTCTACAGCGGCAAAAGCAATCAATCGTTCTGCGAAACTAGGAGAATCGATCCATTTTAAGGCCCAATCGGCCTTCTTCTTGATCGCCGGAAAATTCTCGATAGCCTTGAACAAGATATTCTTTTCCTTTTCGTCTTTCACATAAGTATCAATCAAGAGCGAATACGTTTCAGAATGAATATTTTCCATCATGATTTGAAAACCGTAAAAGAATTTAGCTTCGGCATACTGCACTTCACTAACAAAATTTTCTGCAAGATTCTCATTTACAATTCCATCGGAAGCCGCAAAGAAAGCCAAGATATGTTTGATGAAATATTGTTCATCACCACTTAATTTGTTCTCCCAATCGGTAAGATCTTGATGAAGATCTATCTCCTCAGCAGTCCAAAAACAGGCCTCACATTTTTTATACCAATCCCAGAGATCATGGTGTTTGATAGGAAAAATCACAAAACGGTCTTCGTTTTCGGCTAAAATGGGTTCTACTGCTGTTGACATGATGCTATTATTTTTGTTTTCTTTTTTACTTGATTATTTCGCCCAAAAATCGATTGCGTTTTTCATTTCTCTTGCCTTACACTTCCATTTTTTTAATAAAGTGGAAAAGACAATTGGTATGTGCAATTAAATTTAACCTTCGATAAGTTAGGGTGAAAATTACCTCACTGTCGGGATTAACAAAGATGGAAAATTATAGGCGATCCGGAAAGAGGATTCCGGCATTAAGAATACAAAGTTTTTAACACGATCTGTTGAAATGTAGCTTGGCAAGTGATGTTCATTGACCTTTCGGAAAGCGTTGATATTTTAAAAAAAAGGACTTTAAAAGAACAAACCAAAAAGTATATAATAAGATACTTTTTGGTTTAAAATATTTTTGCGCTTTAGGCGCCATAGGTCTCAGGTGCTATTTGACCACCTCAACACTTTACAAAAGCGTTAATACACTATTACAAAGCAATTTACAAACCCATTCTTGATTCTACAACAGACCGCTATAATTTGCCCCTACTTATACTATACGTCACATATTTTAAAGTAACAACCCTCTTAACTAGGTAAGTGCCATGCTTAAACAAGAAATAAGGCTTAGAAAAGCAATCGTAAGTAATACAACATAAGTTACAATAGACTTCATGATTTGTGGTGTTTGCTGTTAATGTAAAAACATTAAGGATTAAACTTCAGTCTAGGGGCTCTCATACGTTTAGAATACTAATCAAACTCAACAATGTTCACCCTCCTTAATTCGAATACCAAGGTATCAAACCTTGTGCCAACATCTTTTGGAATTGTATAATCGGCATCAAATTTTGTATCGATTGCGTATAAGCAGCCACTTTCAAAAAAACAGGTTATTTCGATTTGGCAATTGTATCAAAAACATTACCTGCTGCAGAAGGTGATGTGAGAGACTCCTATGATTATCACTCAGATCCCGCATCTATACGTTCTTAAACCATTTTTCATATTTCTTCCCCAAGATTGGAACAGATTTTTCTTTTTCGTTGATGGCGTTCATTAAACCAACTATCCACATATAAAGAAGTACGAATATTCCGAGCATGTTGATAATCCAACCCAATATGGGAATGACACCAATAATACTTAGGGCAAGTCCGGTGATACAAAGACCTAAAGACTGCCGAATATGATAGCTGGCAAACTTCAACTTTTTATCATTGTTCATAAGAAAGGCAATGATTAGCCCGATAAATGTGATATAGGCAATTATAGCGGTTTTTTTCGATTCTTCATTTACAGTTGCCGCTTCGGCTTCCTGCGATTTTGTTTTAGTAATTTCCATTTTTATTGTTATAAATTTTTAAGTGATTTAAACTTTTAAGATTGGTAATTCTTTCAGTTGTGTCGGTCAACTTTTTCAAATTTAATTTTTGTACCATCGCCCAAGTTTTATCAGGATTCAAGTTCACTGCGCTGACCATCACCCCGAACCGTTTATCGTATATAAACTAAACTGAAGTGCCGTCTCATTTTGCCCTTTATAACAGGTCTGTTGCGCATGAATCTCAACCGCTCGTCTTGACCAAAATATTTCAGGGTACTACGACATGCTATTATGGTTTTTTTAAAATTCTCAATCACAGCTCTCTTCATCAATATCGGCCTTTGCCTCATTTATGGCCCGGTCTATCTCGGCCCTACTTGTATTGGGAACACAGTCATAAATGTCATTGAGGGCGTTCAGATAAGATGTTGCAGCGTTTTTGTAATTCGCACAATTTGTTTGGTTTGGTTCTTCACTATAGGTAGTGGCAGCATTCGACCACGCTTGTAACTCATCGGCATATTGTGCAGCCCAATTTCCACCAAAACAGTTTCCACTGGGATTCAAAGGGCTGTCTTTGCTACATCCACTTATGAATGAGACCATTGCAACACTACACCCGATCAAAAGAAGTCTTGTTTTCATTTCTTTACTTGTTTTCATGATTTTAAAATTTGATTATTATTACGCTATTATTTTTGCATTTGCATCTGTAGAAACTCATATTGGGAAACATCGATTAACAAGGGTTCCTTTTCTAAAGCCACACAGCTCATCTTAACATTCTGTTTCTGTTTCTTTTTATTATGAAAATCCATTTCCATCATTAGGCTATTGTCGCCAATTTTCGCTAACCATCTGGAATCAAAACCCTTGGGCATCTGTTTAGAGTTGCTACCACTGTACAGGCTATTGAAGCTAACCGGAGTATCAAAGGCCACGTACATGATCATTCTTGTGTCTTCATTTTCCATTTGAAAGCCTTGACATGTAAAGCCAAGAATTTGCTTCGTGCCGATCTCTTTGAACTCATAATCGCTTAAATTGTTATCTTGTGGGGCTTCGCCGACCACATCAGGATTAGACATTACGGTACCTGTTTTTCTCCCATCATTGTTCATCAATATGGTGGTCAGTGATAGTGTTGGGTCAATTATCATGAGCATATTGCTCATTGCGGTTGCACCTTGTGTAATTTCAGGTCTACTACCAAAGGCGCCTCCCCCTTCCGATAAGAAATAATGAAATTTCATATCCCCCTTTTCGTGTGACATCTGTAAAGTATAGCGCCAATCGAATTCATATGATTTTGGCAAAGAGGAAGGGTCAACATTGGATCGGCCCATTGCTCCGAAATCCATATTAAGAATATCATCTAGGGCTTGATCGGTTTTTTCAGAAGCTTTTTCCTCTGTTTTCTTTAATACGGTACGCTCTGCCGCTTTCTCAGCACTTTTGGCAATCTTTTTAAAGAATTGAGCCTGAGTGTTCATTCCTATCAATAGAAATAGAATAATTGTCACCGCACTACTTTTCCTTTTTTTCATTTTTCTGATTTTTGTGTTCTTATTCATTTTTTTAAGCTCAATCTAACATGGACTTCCAACTAATCATATAAGAAATGTAACCTAGTATGCAAGAGATGTAACATGCTATAAAAAACCTACTTTAAAAAATGTTTTTTCAACTGACTTATTAGGCATTTTACATACATATTCCCTGTATCTTACACACATTAGTACCTAACATTTAAAAAGGTCAACATCGCGGATAAAAAAATATATATTTAAGGGATGTTTACCTTTGTACTAACCCGACACTAATGAATGACCGGCAGTTGATAACCCAATTGAAAAAGCGGGACAGAAATGCGTTAAAAGATGTATATCGCGAATACAAGACCGAATTTTTCAGGTTTGCTTCTCGATATACTAAAACAAATGACACGCTAGAAGATATTTTTCAGGATGCTATTATAGCACTCTATGAAAACGCTCTAGCCGGAAAGCTTGACAACTTGAATAGCAGTCTAAAAACCTACCTATTCAGTATCGGAAAGTTTATGCTCTTCAAAAAGTTTAGGGATGCCAAGGAAATAACCACTGACGAGACCTATATTTTTGACCAAAGAGAAAAAGCAGTGATGTATGATGTATATGAAGATGAAGGCCCTAGTGAATACCAAAAAAAAATGGTAGCAGGTTTTAAAAAATTAGGGGATAAGTGCCGTGAAATTTTAGAGTTGTTCTATTTACAAGGTCTAAAATTGGAAGAAATTGTGAGCATACAGGACTACGATAACAAAAACGTGGTCAAAAGTCAGAAATCACGCTGTCTGAAATCATTAAAAGAGCTAATTCAATATAACGATGGATAAAGACGAATTGATTAACGGACATTTAGAAGGGTCCCTCTCCGATAATCAATTGGAGGAATTCGAACTTTTGCTCAAGACGGATGCCACATTCGCCTCAGACTTTGAGTTTCAAAACGAACTGCGAACTGCATTGAAAAAAAATGAACGTCAAGAAATTAAAACACTATTCAACGGTCTTACCCCCGAAGAAGGAACCCCACAAACCAAGGTTATACCAATGCGACCATGGTTGGTGGCCGCTTCGGTCGCTTTATTGATCGGACTTGGTTCTTGGCTTTTGTTCTTCAACAATGCCGACGTGAATACCGACCAGTTGTACGCTGCCAATTTTGCGCCTTACGAGAACGTTGTACACCCCATCGAACGAGGCGAACAACTAGCTGATCTTAAGACCAGGGCATTTACGGCCTACGAGAATCAAGATTACCTGTTGGCACTCGAACTCTTTAAAGAGCTGCAAATTGAACAGAGTGATTCTTATATTGATTTTTATGAGGCTGTCGTGCTGATGCAACTGAACAGACACCAAGAGGCCGCTTCGTTATTGGAAACCTATATCAAAAATAACGGCCAGCTAAAAGATAGGGCCAGGTGGTATTTGGCACTTTCCTTCCTTAAACTCAAAGCTATAGCAAAAAGCAAAAATCAATTGCGACAACTTGTTGACCAAAAAGGCTTTAAACAAGAAGCGGCAAAAGAGCTATTACAAAAAATCGATTAGCCGCGGCTTGTAAATTTCATCACCTTTTCATGTTTA
The DNA here is from genome assembly GCF_963975415.1 of uncultured Kriegella sp. NCBI lineage: Bacteria > Pseudomonadati > Bacteroidota > Flavobacteriia > Flavobacteriales > Flavobacteriaceae > Kriegella > uncultured Kriegella sp. Next base: position 336,642 of record NZ_CAXBGN010000005.1, on the reverse strand, counting down.
TTTTAATATTGTAGGTATTTCGATTACGACGAAAAAAATTTCTCCTCCCAACAATATAAAGAAGAAGAACTCCCAATGTCATAATACCCATAACGGTATATTCCCAAAAGTGATCGGCACTTATGGGGGAAACATCTCCTGAAACGACAAAAGCAGCCCAATAGTAAGGGTGTTTCAATAAATCATCATCGGTACTTGCTAGATATTTAAGCTTTGCTTTTCGCAAGGCCTCCGATTTACCCAGTCCGTTACTTAGCCCTTCATAAAAGTACCCCATAAGCTTTGCACTGCTTTTATCGTTTATTTTCCAAAGGGTATTGACCAATGATTTTGCCCCTGCATAATAAAAGCCTTTTGATAGGCTTAGCATGCCTTGCCCTTTTTGTAGTTTTCCGATACCTGTCTGACAAGCACTCAAGGTCACCATATCGGCACCCAGGGTAGTATTATAAAGGTCTTTAATATAAAGAATGTTACTCTCGCTGCTATCTTTACCCTGACTAAAGGCTAAATACGAATAATCAGGATATTCATCATTGGCCGAGGCATGGGTTGCCATGTGAAATATATTGAAATTTGAGGTTTTTGTTAAGAAATTAGCCAAGGTGGCCTTTTCGTCTATAACCGTTTGGGTATTGTAGTACGTGCCAATTTTCGCTACCTCATCAGCGTTATACAACAGTTTTCCGAATTGTCGGTCGGTTTTTGATACTACAGCATCGTTAAAACTAGGGGCAAAAGCCAAGACCTTGTTCTTTTGGGTAGATTTTTTTTCATTAAGCCCACTAAGGGAGGCTACCGAATTACCGTAACCGATACGCTTTGTTTTTAATAGATAAGACCCATTTTCACGCAAAAGATCAAATGGTAGGTAATGAAGTTCTCCATCGGGAATTATAGTCAAATCCGACGCCTTGAAATCTTTCAAAGGTTCTTTTAGAATTTTGTCGAAAAGGCGCCCTCCCAAAACCGCAATTTTTTCTTCCGACCCACTTATTGTTGGTTTGGAAATTAAACTGTAGAAATTTCTGATATCTGCCCTATCAGCTTCAGAAAAAGGGAGCTTCATAAAGTCTTCCTGTTTATTGTTGAGCACAATAGCATACAAATAATTATCGGTCATTGTAAAGGATATCATCGTATTCCCATGATTAAGAACGGTATTGCGTATTGTCGAAAAATCAATGGTCCGATTACCATATTTCAAATTGTGGTATTTAGGATATTTCTGTTTCAATGTATCCAAAAAGCCATAGTACTGCTGCTTTAAGGTAAAAAGCTGGTCTGAAAATTCGCTTGTACCGCCGGTGGTATCGAAAATTTCCTTTTCAATATGGGTGATCTCTGCTCGCAGCTGCGCCTCTTTATCCAATACTTGTTGGGGCACATCACCATATTCAGTAGCTTGAGTGTTTCGAAGGGCTTCTAACAAAACAAAATCCTTGTTTTTTTCGGCAATATTCAGAGCTAGCTCTAGAACTTCGGGCGAATGTTCTTTTTGATAGGCCATAAATGCAACCCCCATCATACGATGAAAAATAGGATATACATCTTCAATCAAATACTGTTTGTTAAGCTTGCTTTCAAATTCCACTTTTAGGAGATCAAAAGTTTTAAGAATATGCCGGCTTGTTCCAACGGCCGCCTTTAAATCGGCAGTGCTGTTTGTCAACGTATAATTTTCAGTAAGTAGTTGTAATCTTATATCAAGTAAATCGAGAAATTGTATTTTTGAAAAAACCTCTTCTGGATCAAGGTTGACTGAAGTAGTAGTTGTTTTTATAGTATTTCCCGCCGAAGCAAATGCTTTTTTTAGCGTGTCCAACCCTTTTTGAAATTTATGTTGTTTTAAGTATAGCTTAGCAATCTTACCATAGATTTCCGCTACATCTTGATGTGGTAAATTTTGACGATAGTTTTGATAAGCTTTCAACGATTTTTCATAATTTTCTAATGCTAGATCATAGCTTTCCTTTCCTAAAAAGGTATCAGCATATAGTACGTTAATTTCTTTCAAAAAGGGATTATCCGTCTCGGGAACTAGGTCATTTTGCTCCAAAACAGCTAATGCAGCGTCATAATTACCTTGTTTTATATAATTCTTTGCCAAAAGAATATAAACCGATAGAAAGTTGTTTTTGAAACGGGGATTGTCAACTTTAGGCCGATAAAACTGCAGTGCCTCCTCCAATAATTCATTGGCCTTATCGGTCTTGCCTTGTTTTTCATAAACTTGCGAGAGTAATTTTTTCGTATTGAATACGGCTGATTGCCATTCTCCAATACTATCTTTATATTGGTTTATGAATTCTAGGTCTCGTTTATAGTAAAACTCGGCTTGTTCAAACCTACCGGTATGGTTATAAATTAACCCAAGAAAACTATAGATTGCCGACAGGGTATCTATATCAAGAGCGGTAAGTGACTCATGGGATATCAGATTCAACTGGGCATACAATATCAAAAAAAACTTTTGAGCCTTCGCATACTCTTTTAATTTATAATGGAAGTTGCCCTTATCAAAAAGCAACCGATTTCTAAAGTCTTGAACAGCAACTAAACTATCGACCCGCTCGTCATAACTGAGCAAAGAATCCATACGTTGAAGATTGCGTCTGTATCGTCTTAAATCATAAAAATTACTGTTTGCGTTGATCAGATAGCTCAGACTACCCAACACGTAATCTAACTTACCCTGTTCAGTGGCCAAAGCAATGGTCTTTTCATAATAGAAGTAGGTACTGTCTTTATTGACATAATGAAAGTTCAGTGCTTGCTCGAAAGCTTTGTCTATATTCGCTTGCCCTTGCGACCAACATACCTGGCCGCATAAAAAAACCCACACTATGTTTTTAATATATTTCATATAGGAAAGCCCTTCACACTTTAGAATGCAAAGGACTTAATTTAATAAAAATAGATTTAGTCAATTTTTGTAAACAGGAACCTCTATAACAATTCCTTGGCCATAGGTTCGATTTTTAAGAGTTTCAATGAGCATAACCGCTTCTCCGGTAAAATTGCCCCTGATATCCATAATCATTTTCCCGTCACCTTTTCGAGTTACTTCACCTCCCTTGGCCACAATTCGATTGCCTTGGCGAATTATTACCTGAACCTGTTCCAAGCCATCGGTAACCTCAATTCCCGAGTATCCTGTAATATTGAGTTTTTTGGGCACACAATCGCTTTCTGGATTGTCGAAACAACCTCGTGGAGGCCTTGGAGGCCATTTACCTCCTTTTGGCATCTTAATACTTACCAATCCACTTTTAAAATCGTTGAGTTCCGACTCTTTCCTCTGGGCTGCTTCCAATCTTGGCATAAGGCCCTTCCGTCCCCTGTTGATATCAATAGCTTCCTTTAATTCAGAAATCTCTTGTTTAACGAGCGAAAGACTTTGCATTGCCCCTATTTTATAAAGTTCCAGCCCATTTAAATATTTGGTTTCCTGTACCAAGGAATAACTAAAATTTGTAGCAATCAGGTTTTCCTCTGGTAACTCTTCTTCAGAACAGGATAACCCGAAGAGTATTAAAGTAATCACGACTAAATAGTTCATCATTTTCATAATTTATGGTTTTATACTTGTTGGTGTCTCAATTTTGAAAAAGTAAACATGGACTTTAACTCTCTTAAAAGAATCAGACTCACATCTATCTACTAAAAGATTGGAAAAATAATAGCTAGCAAGAAGGGTTTAAGAAGTTATGTGCCAATTGTAAAGTTTTCTGTACAAACCGTAATCTAAACATGGGATCTACTAAATTTTATGAATTAAAAATAGTTTGCCGATAATGCGGCGACAATAAGAAATATGGCCAAAATAAAAATACTCAGAAAAACCATATTGATACTTCGTTCAATTTTTTTACTTGTCATTTTAATCATTTTTTCAAATCTTTTTTAGTACGTTTTCAGCATTATTTCTCCTTTTTTCCTTGAAATTATGCGTGCGGTCTTGTTACCTAGCTTAATCTTATCACCCAAACCAACTTCTTCCCCTGCCAAAAAAGGTTCTTCTTGAAAAACTTGCCGGTTTGTATAAATGACCACCTCAGTATCTTTCTCAGGTTTAAGTCCATAATCGTTCAAAGTGTAGTTCCCTCTTAAAAGACCTATGTAGAACCTACTATTCGGAAAAGCCGATTCAACTTGTTGTCTTTTCAGTTTTTCAAAGGAGTTGAACAAAACGATATGGGTTGTTGTCTTTGTATTGATATTGACGACCAATATCACCTTAGTTTCTTTGGTACTATGTGTCTGTGCCCCTAATACTAAACAGTTGCCCATAAAAACAATAAGCAAAAAATACCTAAGCTTTTCCATCAATTTATTCTCAGTAATTCATGCATTGTTGTTATATATTTTTTAGCAGTTTTCGAAGCCATGATCGTTCAATTTCTCACTACCCTTCCCCGTAAAGCGACTCACAATCTGTTTCATCAATTTGTCTTTTAAGGTCTGCCCGTAGCTTTTCCACATTTTTTCTGTGTTCCTGGTTTCGTTGATTATTACGGTCGACACAATAATCGTCTAAAATATGATTTACATTATCCAACTTCTCTCGATATAATTCCGTAGCCTGAAGATCCGCCTTACATTTTTCATAAGATTGCTGATTGCCCTCAGAATCAGGCATCAACTTTTGGTTATTATATTCTTCTCTTAGCTCTCGCATATATTGAGGAATCGTCTTGTTGGAGAACCCACAGGTTTCACCTGTATTCTCTTTTATTCGTTCTCTAATATCATCTCCTAAATCTTCACATGAACCCAATAGTTGAACAATACATACTACTGTCAGCACATACATTACTTTCATACCTTTATTACGTTTATACTTCAATTTTGACTGGTTTTAGGGTAGCTATGGTCAACTACAGAGTTTTTAACGGTATTGGGTAAACAAGACATCTTTCTGTTGATTTTTCAATTGATATTTTAAACACAGAAAAGGGCCAAAACTACTACCCACTCGATAAATCAAAGCTATTGAAGCTAGTACAAAACGAATATTACATATGTAACAATCTATGCAATAAATGTAACACAGCAGGCAATGGCATTTATTTAGAGGATTGAAGGTATTCGGAAGGTGTTTTTTTATATGTTTCCTTGAAGCATTTGATAAAATAGGATGGTGTATTGAAGCCCACCGTATAAGCCACCTCGTTAACTGTAATGTCTGAAGTTTTTAGAATTTGTGCAGCCTGCTTCAATCGTTGCGAGCGAATAAACTCGGTAGTACTCAGATCGGTGTAAGCTTGTAATTTACGGTGCAATTGCATGCGGCTCATCCCTATACGTTCACAAAACACGGCCGCATTGAAACCTGCGTCGGATAAATGTTCATCTAAAATATCCTGTACCCGCTTTAAAAAAATCTCATCTGTGGGCGTAATCGCGATATCCTTGGCTTCGAGCACCAACTCTTGGCTGTAACGGCTTCGAAGATTTTTTCTAGTTGTTATAAAATTTGCCACGCGTGTTTCAAGAATATTCAACTTGAAGGGTTTGGTTATAAAATCATCAGCCCCGGAACGCAGCCCTCTTAGTTCATTTTCTTCGCTTATGCCTGCCGTCAGCAAAATAATGGGAATATGACTCGTACGTTCGTCGGTCTTTAGCTTGTTACACAATTCTATACCATCACAAATAGGCATACGTACATCGCTAATGATAAGGTCGGGCACAATCTCCAAAGCTTTTTCGATGCCTTTTTGTCCGTTGGCCGCTTCGTACAGCTTATACTTTGTGCGCCAAACTGATTTAAGAAATTCGCGAATCTCTTTCTTATCCTCGACAATCAAAAGTATCGGCCGATCTTCTTCTTTTTGCCTTATCTCCGAGGTTTTAGCACTGGAAGTGATAACATCAAACGACTTATCGTGTTCCTCTGAGTTTATTTCACAAAAGTCGTCATCTCCAAAAGCTTCTTTTTCAATTGGTAAACCTATTAGAAAGTGAATAAGGTTGTCGCTCTCGATACTTACCGATGTCCGTCCATGGTATAACTGTACCAGTTCCTTCACCAATGAAAGTCCTATTCCTGCCCCTTCGGCATAGGCATCTTGTTGGTAAAAACGTGTGAACAACTTATCTACATCAATAATTGAATGCATTTTTACAGTGTTCTTGACACTAATCATCACATTTCCATCTGACCGTATGGCTTTAAAGTGGCACTCGCCTCCTTGAAGTCCATACTTAAAAGCATTTGAAAGCAAATTGGAAACGATTTTCTCCAGCGCATCTTCATCGAACCAAGCTACTTCCAAATTTTCAATAGTTATGGTATATGTGATATCACTCTGTTGTGCTTTGTATTCAAAAGAAGTGGCTATCATTCCCAAAAAAAGGCCGAGATTGCCCCTGTCAACCCTCAACTTTAATTTGCCCTTCTCAAGCTTTGCCAAATGTAGCAGTTGATCTACCAAGGATATTAAGCGTTTGGTATTGCGTTTGATCATTGAAAAGATTAGGAAATCGTCATGGGATAAATTTCCCGCTGCCATTTTCTGATCTACGGGGGCAGAAATTAATGTCAAGGGCGTACGAAATTCATGAGAAATATCGGTATATAGTTTTGATTTAAAATCATTTAAGTTTTTAAGTCTTTGGGTTTCCAATTCCTTTCGCTCAAGGTCTACTTTCAATTTCCATCTCCAAACTAAATAGCGATATATACCAAAAATCAACCCTAAGAATACTAGCGAGTATGCAATTTTCGCCAATAAACTTAAATACCAAGGAGGTGTTATCAAAAAGCTATAGGTTGCAGGGTGCTCGTTCCAAACCCCATCGTAATTGCTACTTTTTACGAGAAATTCATAATCTCCAGGAGGCAACTGCGTATACCGTGCAAAATTTGTGTTGCCCGAATAGACCCAGTCTTTATCATAGTTCAATAATTTATACTGATACTGATTTTTTTCGGGCAAGGAGTATTGCATACTTGAAAAACTAAAGGTCAATGTGTTCTGATCGTGTCTCAGTTCATTATTTCTTTGGAGAGGATAGGGTTTGTTCAGCACATCTAATCGGGTAATGGTCGTTTTGGGAAGGATATTGTTCTCTCTAATCTCATCGGGTTTAAACCAATAGAACCCATCTAACCCTCCAAAGTAAAGCGTGCCATTTGTGTGTTTATAATAGGCTCCGGTATTGAATTCAGTGGCAAGCCCATCATAATTAGTATAATTTACAATTTGCGGCTTTAGTTTCAAGTTGTCACCTGGTGTAAACCTTGTAATTCCTTTATTGGAACTCAACCATAGGTTACCTTCACTATCTGGTAAAATGGCGTAGATGACGTTATTGGCCAACCCATCTTGCACATTATAATTATAGAATTCTTGACTTTTGGTATCAAAAGCGTCCAACCCGCTACCGTTTGTTCCAATCCACAAAATACCGTTCGGTGCAAAATATAAGGTTTTCAGGCTATTGCTTGACAACGTATTATTGGCTGAATCATTAACGTGGTGGGTGAAAGTGTTCGTGCGAAGATTCAAGTGAACAATTCCGTCGGCATCGGTAGCCATCCACAAATTGCCGTTATCATCTTCTGTAATTGCCCTTATATTGTTGCTAGAGAGCCCTTTGCCATCATCGGAATCATACTTGAATGCAAGTATTTCTCCTTTTTCTTTATTGAATTGTACCAGACCCTGCTCACGTGTACCCAGCCAATATCTATTCTTACCATCTTTATATATGGCCCAGATGGTGTTTGCCGATAAGCTAGGTTCACTTGTAGATGAAAAATGCGTGAATTGTCCGTCATTGTCCATAATATTAAGTCCGCCGCCCTGTGTGCCGATCCAAAGGTTACCCTCGGCATCGCTATGCAACGCCATAATTCTATTGGAGGAAATAGTATTGGTGTCATTTGTTTCAGCTATAAATGTCTGCCAACTGTTGGACGCCGATTGATATTGGGTCAGTCCCTTTCCCGATGTGCCGATCCATACATTTTCGTCCTTATCCAAAGTAATGGCACGCACCACGTCGATACTTATACGTTCTGGCGTCTGAAAATTGGTAAACGAATTGAACTTTTCAAGATACTCGTCATAATAACTTAGCCCGCTACCATCGGTACCGTACCATAAGGTTCCGGAATAATCTTCATATATACAGAGGATATCGTCATAATGCAAGGCCTGAGGATTGTGTTTTTCGGAACTAAAATGTTGAATTTTTTCCTGATCGAAATTTATCATATACAGTCCTCGACCGTAGGTGGCGATCCATAACCGATTTCGAGCATCTATATGCAAATCGATAATATTGAGATTTTGAGGTAGGGGGTCGGTAAAATTCAGATCTGAAATACGCCGAAGACCATTGCCGCCAATATTTCCAAAATACAACCCGTCGCCATAGGTACCAATCCACTCCCTACCTGTTTTGTCCAACACAATATCACTAAAATTTACGGCAATGGTATCTCCATAGAGGGTTGTAGGTTCAATATATTCCGTTTTTAAGGTAATTGGATCAAATGCGATGATTTTCTTCTCGGTAGTAATTAAAAGTTTCCCATCGGGATGTTGCACAATATTAAAAACAGTGGTGTTGAGTTGTTCTGAAGACAATATTTGCTCTACCTTATGCTCAGAAATCCCCTTTACATCAGATTTTATTCGAAATAATCCGTTTTTGTAAGTGCCGACCCAATAGTCAAATTTGTCATCTTGAAAGACGGTGCTAGCATCATTGATTTCTTGAATGTGTTCGAAAATTTGCTTTGTCGGTTTGAATTTTCGGAGTGTGCGATCCATAGGAATTATCCAAACCCCTCCACGTCTATCAGTATAAACTTTGCCGAGATTACTGTAATCAGGTTTGGTAATATCTACAAAAGTGTAGGGGAAAGTGGTAAATGACCGACCGTCATACCGGTTAAGTCCATCTTGGGTAGCAATCCATAAATACCCTATGCTATCTTGAGAAACAGATATAGCGCTATTTTGGGAAAGCCCATCTTTTATTGACAATTGCCTAAAAGTAATTTGGGATTGTGAAAAAAGGTGGCAACTGCCTATAAAGATTAAGGCAAAACCCATCATTTTTGAAAAGCCAACTACAGTTTTCCTTTTTTTCATAGCCGTTCAGAGCGTTTTGCTCATTTTCTAGATATGAGCTGAATTATGACAAATTTTCCGATAACCGAAAAAAAATAACATAAAAAAAGCCAGAAAATATGATTTCCGGCTTATAAAATAAACAATTCAAAATTAATTATGATACCGCCAAACCGTACGGCCCCTCCGATGTATCAAAATTGATTCATGCTACAGTTGTCGTTGACTTAGGTAGTTCCCCCGAAACCTAGTTGTCAAACACTACACATAACCAACTAGTTGGCTAAGCATTCAAGCTGCAACAGTTCATCAGATAGGCTGTCTATAAACACTAACATGCTCTTTTTTCAACATGTGTCCCAAGAGCCGTACCTTTTGGAATGGCAGTTTCATAAAATAATTATCATTTCACTATATATTTTTCGATTAAAGAATGCCTTCAACACTCCCATTTGTTTACCCATCCAATAAAATCATCTAACATTTATCATAACGCAATACCGTTTCAGATGTTCAACGTACAAACCTTTGCGACCGCTACTGCAGCCTTAAATACTATCACTCTCACACGACTTAAACAGCATTAAAAGCCGATATCCTCCATATTAATCCTTCTCACACCAGAAAACTATCTAAACCGGCGCACAATTATCAGGTCAGCCTACCATTCCCAAGAGAAATTTTAATTACAAAAACACCAATCACAATCTACCTTTCACACTATAGACTTACTTTAAAGATAACGAATTAACTTACAAAGTTTTTATTTTCAATGCTTTAATTTAAAAACAGTCATAATTTCAAAAAACCAACATCAACAACTATAATAGGCACTTACACTTTACTTATTGATTGTCGACAACATGCACATATGAGGAAACTTGTTGTTCAAAACTGGTTGATACTGTTTTTTGTTCGGCCAAATCCCTTACTTGAACGTTATCGTGAACGACTAAATCTTGACCATTGTTATTTTTTCTTTCTGGTTCAATATAAATTGTAATAACCAAGGCCGCTATGAACAGTACAAACATTACTACACATTTTTTCATGACTTCGGAATTAGTTTCTATAACTCGTATTTTTAATTTTCATATATACGGGGAACCCGAAATTCTGCATGTTTAATCTATTTTAATCTTGCCCTAAAGTATATGAAGCATAGCCACGTCGAAAGCCATATTGTATAAATGGTAAGGTATTCTGTATAATCGGTAAACACCCCGTAATTAATACTAAACTTATGGTTCTACCTATATTATTTGTGAGCAATTGGCGAACCCCAACCCCGATTTAGCATAATTTCATACCGATTGTACTCAAATTATATCCATCGGTACATCTTTTCTCGAAAATTGCATACTTAACTTTATATTTGGGTAACTTACAGAATCTCATAATTGCATTAACCACAACCCTTTTTTACACCTATATATTATGTTGGAAGCCGTAATAGTCGATGACGAAATAAAAGCCCTACAGAGCCTCTCTTGGGAACTCACCAATTTCAGCAATGAAATTAAGGTGAATGCATCCTTTACAGATCCAATAGAGGCGTTGGATTACCTAGACTGTAATACTCCCGACTGTTTGTTTCTTGACATTGAAATGCCTACAATGGATGGTTTTCAATTCATACAAAAATTAAAGAACAAGAATTTCCCCGTGGTTATAACCACTGCATACAACCAGTACGCCATTAAGGCCCTTAAGAACGAGGCCATTGATTATCTACTTAAACCAATAGATACGGATGACTTGAAAGACACCATTGTAAAAATTAAAAAATTCAATGCCAAAAACTTCACAGCAGAAAGATTGGAAAAAATACTTCTGAATTTTAATTCAAATTCCGTGCACAAGAAGATAACACTCAATACAGATGGAAAGTTGATGTTCTTGGAAAGTGATGAGATACTGTACGCCGAATCTGATGGAAATTATAGCACGATATTTCTTTCCGATGGACAAAAAATAGTTTTGACCAAAAAATTAAAGGAAGTAAATGAGCTGCTCCCCCAGGATTCTTTTTTTCGCATCCACAATTCCTATATCATCAATTTAAATAAAATAAAGGAATTCCTTAAAACTGATGGTTACGTCGTATTAAAGTCGAATCATAAAATACCGGTTTCTAGACAAAAGAAATCAGATTTTCTTGACATGTTATAGGTCATTTCTATGCTGTCAACTACCCTACATATATATTGGAAAAAGGCTTTGACCTCAATTATGTGGGATAGACGAATTATTTTAATACTTTTTTGCCTTTTTTCCTTGAGTTCTTTTTCTCAGACTATCCCCACAAGTTTTAAAACAGCGGTCGATAGTCTTATTTCGTCAAAACCCAAAACTTATTTTGGAATCGACGAAGCCATTGGGTCAAATGTCTACGACACCCTTCTTATGAGGTATTTTGCCGATGTTTCGGGCAAAAAAAAATACTTGTATGGGCAAACGTATGCGCTGAACCAAATGGGAAGACGCTATCGAAATATCTCACAGTTCAATAAAGCGCTGATCCTTCACGAAAAAGCCCTTGAAATTGCAAAAACAGCCAACAGCCTCGAATTTGAAGTCTATAGCCTCAATATGATAGGTGTGGTCTATCGTAAAATCGACGCAATAAAATCGGCGCTTGACTATACTCAAAAGGCATTGGAGTTAGCCGATAGCGTTAAAAACCCGTCTAAAGGAATCAAGAAAAGCATTACCGTGTCATTGAACAACATCGGCAATATTTATCAGACCTTGGAACAGTACGACCTTGCGGTGGAAAAATTCCGGCAATCATTGAAAATCGAAGAAGAACTGGGGAGTAAGTTGGGCATGGCCATTAATAACCAAAATATTGGCGAATGTCTAGAAGCGCAAGGAAATCTAAATGAGGCACTTCAAAAATACAAACTGTCTTTGGCTTATAATGAGGAAATAGATTCTGAAATGGGCCGCATTATCTGCAAAAACAGCATTTCTAAGGTATTTATAAAACAAGATAGATCAGAAGAAGCCTTACAGCTACTTGATACGGCATTAACCGTAGCGAAAGAGTTAAAAAATCAAGAGATAATATCGAGCACTTACGTTAATTTAGGTTGGGGACTGATGCAATTAAAACGTCACGACGAAGCAGAAGAAAATCTAAAGGAGGGCTTGCATCTGGCCATGAATTACAACTTACCAAGTACCATTTCACAGGCCAATCAGCTCTTATCGGAACTGGCCGTTCGGAAAGAAGACTATAAAAGTGCTATGGAATATTATAAAAAAGCCAGGCATTTTGATGATGAAATTTCGAACGACCGTAACATTCGGTATGTTTATGACATACTGCTCCGTTATAATACAGATAAACAAAGTCAGGGCTATAAAGAGGAACTTCGAAAAACGAATCAAAAAACCAATACGATTTTGTTGATTACCGGTATTGCCTTGGCACTGTTAGCAGGAATTTTTTATATTCTTTACCGGCAGTATCAGCTCAAAAATGAAAAAAAATTATTGACCTTGGAACAAAGTATGCTCCGCAGTCAGATGAATCCTCATTTTCTGTTCAATTCTTTGAATTCCATCAAATTGTACATCATCAACAATGAACAGAAGAATGCAGTACATTACCTCAACAAGTTTTCAAAATTGGTTCGTAAAATACTAGAAGCATCCTCTTTAAGAGAAATACCCTTGGCCGAAGAGCTGGAAACGGTGGAGTTGTATATGAATATCGAAAATATTCGTTTTTCGAATGAAATCAATTTTACAATTACGGTAGCCGATAATATCAACGTGCATCAGGTAAAAATTCCTTCTTTGATCCTCCAACCCTTTCTGGAGAACGCCCTATGGCATGGTCTCTCGTCTAAAAATGATGAAAAGAAAATAGAACTAAATATTACAAAAGATGACAAGGGCTTTATGCATATCAGTATTATAGATAATGGTGTTGGGCGTCACGCAGCCGAAAAAATAAAAGAAAGCAAGGTGCTCAAAAGAAAATCGGTAGGCATTGCCATTACCAAAGAAAGATTGGCGAATTTTTCAAAGGATTACCAAAATTCATTTGATATTGAAATTGTTGATCTTTACCATGAAGACAATACCGCAGCAGGCACGCAAGTAATACTGCACATTCCTACGATCTAGTGTATTCTTGGGCCACCTGCTCCAATTCAGCATACCATTTTGTACCGAATTTTCGTATTAAGGCTTCCTTGACAAACTTATAAATAGGCACTTTCAATTCTTCACCAAGAGCACAAGCGGGGTCACAAATTTCCCATTTATGATAATTAACGGCGGTTAGCTCCGTATATTCTCTCACTCGTATTGGATACAAATGACATGAGACCGGTTTTTTCCATTTAGTCGCTCCCTGTATATATGCCTCCTCCAAACCACATTTCGTAATTCCGCTTTCAGAAAATGTAACAAAAGCGCATTCGCTACCGTTCACTAACGGAGTTTCCCATTCTCCATCATCTCCTTTTACAAAACACCCTTGTTCATCAATTGCAGCAATACCTTCAGGGCGTAAAAAAGGCTTTACCTTACTATAAATATCTACAAGTATCTCGGTTTCTTTATCTTCCAACGGTGCTCCTGCTTCTCCATCTATACAACAGGCCCCTTTACATGCATTAAGATTGCACACAAAATCTTGCTCAATAATTTCTTCTGATACTATAGTTTTTCCTAACTGAAACATCTCATTCGAATCTGGGGTCAAAGATAGTTTTTCCAATGTACTTTTTATATAATAAATCTATGTAACTAACTAGAAATCCGCATAGGAAAATGTAGCTTTGCCGAAAATTTCAAAGCCATGTCGTTAAATTTGAGTTTTGACATCAGGGAAATAACTACTGCAACAATGGTACTTTTTGCAGTAATTGATATTTTGGGAAGTATTCCAATAATCATTGGTCTTCGCAATAAAGTGGGGCACATACAATCTGAAAAGGCATCGGTCGTAGCCGCCATTATTATGGTTGCTTTTCTATTTGTAGGGGATGAAATTCTAAACCTTATCGGAATCGATGTGAATTCTTTTGCCGTTGCCGGGGCCTTTATAATTTTCTTTTTGGCTATCGAAATGATTTTAGGGATTTCATTATATCATGATGACGAACCCGAGAGCGCTTCAATAGTACCAATTGCATTCCCATTAATAGCAGGAGCCGGAACACTTACTTCATTACTATCGCTCAGAGCCGAATACGACGTTGAAAATATCATCGTGGCCATTGTAATCAATACGGTTTTTGTCTACCTTGTTTTAAAGTCATCACGGCGTATTGAAAAGGTGCTGGGTAAAAGTGGTGTAAATATTATTAGAAAGATATTTGGTGTAATTTTAATGGCGATAGCGGTAAAATTGTTTACAGCGAACATCAATGAACTGTTCAACTCTTAACTTATTAAAATGCCTTCATGTTTTCGTTAACCGCAGACAGCGCAAAGCTAAACCTAATTATTTTATAAAAAATGAACAAGACTTTAACAATCATACTAATTACATTGGCCGTTTTACTGATAGGTTATAATGTAACCTTGGTTAATTACGAAAATCCGTTGGAAGGGAATAGTGTCATTGCCTTAATTGGCATTGTAGCTTCGTTATGTGCCATTGTACTTCTACTCATTTATCTTACTTCAAAGAAAATACAGAAGAAAATAGAGGAAGATTAGATTACGCATCGGCGAATCAGTGGTTTACCGCACCAATACGATCGATTTCTTTTTGTGCCTCGGCAGTGGGCATATCTATTTCGAGCACTTGCTGGAGCATTGCATCTGCATTGCTTCTAATTTTAGCGCTAAGGTTGGGACCGTATAGTTGTTCGGCCAAGGCTGCTTTCAAATAAAGTTTAATGCGGCCCTCGAAATCATAGAAATTCATTTTAAGCCTTTGGGAAACCAAATAATCAAGAAATTGTTCGAAAAGAATATCATCTACTCTAAATTCACTAGCAAACTCTTCGCGGGACACCCCCTCATAACTTGATCGATTTTTATCAAGATGTTCAAAAACAAAATACGAGAACAAACTTTCGATACTTTCAAGTACCTCTTCTTCGTTAGTACCGATAGGCACAAATACATCAGGAATAATACCGCCACCTCCATAGACCACCTTACCTTTAGGTGTGGTAAACTTAAGTGAATCAGCTACTTTTATACTATCAACAGACACCAATTCTCCACTGTGATATCTATCTATAAATTTCTGATAATAGTCTTTGTTGCCCCCATCATAAGACTTTTGAATAGAACGTCCGGTTGGCGTGTAATATCGTGATACGGTCAATCGCACTGCCGAACCATCACCCAGATCCATCTCACGCTGAACAAGACCTTTCCCAAAAGAACGACGTCCTACAATTGTACCCACATCATTATCTTGCAACGCCCCGGCAATAATTTCACTGGCAGAGGCAGAACGTTCATTAATTAGCACATAAACCGGTTTGTCTTTAAAATCACCGTTATCGGTGGCATAAATTTTATCAACCTTTCCCTTTTTGTTTTTAGTAAACAAAATGAGCTTACCTTCCTCCAAGAATTCATCGGCCATTTGTTCGGCAATACCTAAGTAGCCTCCAGGATTATCTCTGAGATCTAACGTAAGTTTCTTGGCCCCCTGCTTTCGCAACGCTTTAAGGGTCTTCTTAAACTCCTTAAAAGTTGATTCCGCGAAACGATTCACCTTAAGGTATCCCATTTCAGGAGTCAGCATATAATAGGCCTCCACACTTTTTAGGGGCACAACATCACGTTTTACGGTTACGTTAAATATTCTGTCCTCTGTTTTTCGGTAGACCCTTAAGTTTACCGGTGCTCCTTGTTTACCTTTGAGTCTATTTATAATTGCTTCATCCGATATGTTTTTTCCGTATAAGGTGTCATCGTCAGCCATTAGAATACGATCACCTGCCTTAATACCGTTCAAAAAACTTGGCCCATTTTCAATCGTTCTTATTACAGAAATGGTATCCTTGTAAGGATAAAAATTAATGCCAATTCCTACGAAATCACCTTTCATATTCTCTGACACCTTGCCCATCTCTTTTTTTGGAATATACACGGAATGTGGGTCTAATTTTTCCAAAATATTGTTCACGGTAACATCGACTATACTATCTGTATCAATTTCGTCTACATATTCATAATCGATGTAATCAATAAGCCGATTTAACTTATCTTTATTTGAATTCGAACTAAAAAGTCTTTCAGTAGAATCGGAAAAATGAAGCTTGCCACCTACAAAGATACCCAATGCCAGCGTGGCAGCTATTACGGTCGGCCATATGTAGGTATATTTCTTTTTCATTTCTAAGGTTTTTAGATTACGGTTTCCGTAATCACTGGCAAATGTACCAACTCAACTCCGGCCTTACTTAGAAATTGTAATCCAGAATCATCTTTGTACGCTTTCTGATACACTACACGTTTTATGCCAGACTGATGAATTAATTTACTGCACTCACGACAAGGAGATAAGGTAATATACAATGTAGCTTCTTCACATGACTGTGTCGAAGCGGCTACTTTACTGATAGCATTGGCCTCGGCATGTAAAACATACCATTTGGTATACCCCTCCTCATCCTCACAAACATTCTCGAAACCAGTAGGCGTACCATTGTATCCGTCAGATATAATCATACGATCTTTAACTATAATAGCTCCCACTTGTTTCCGTCTACAATAAGACAGTTTGCCCCATTCCTCAGCCATTCGTAAATAGGCCCTATCATATTTTTCTTGCTTGATTTTTTTCATGCTCGAGACAACTGATTAAAACGTAACGAACTACTAAGATACCGGCTTTTAAAACACTCGCAATTTTACCCGGCTAATTTTTAGTCAAAAATGTTACCATGGGAACGCAGTAATGAGCATCGGTATTGTAATAATTGCCACCAAAATCGATGCCATCCTAACAAAACGGGTATTATCGACCCTAAAGACATCTTGAACGATGTAAGCAATCAATAAAACCATTAGTATTATAAATACTTGGGAAAATTCAATACCCAATGCAAAACCGAAAAGGGGCATCAATTTTTGTTCTTCCCCTGCCATAAGCATGTTAAAATAATTAGAAAAACCAAAACCGTGTATCAACCCAAAAAAGGCGGTAACCAATATGTGTAGGTATAAGCCTAAAGATGTCAAACCATCATTTATACTGAATTTATTAAAAAACACGGTCAAAATAATAGTTACCGGAATCAAGAATTCAATTAGACCGACATCAACCCTAAAAACATCATATACCGACAACAATAGTGAAGCGCAATGAGCTATTGTAAATACGGTTGCCAATAAAACCACCTTTTTCCATTCCTTAAAGGTAAAGGGTATGGCAAGGGCCGTCAAAAAAAGAATGTGGTCATAAGCTCCCAAATCCAGCACATGTTCAAGGCCGAGTTTTATGTAGAACCATGTATCATCCATAATAAAAAATTAACCAAACGCAAACATACGATAATTCTTTAAGGTGTGCTGAATTTAACCGCATCAAAACAGCACACCCATCACAACTTTAAGGATTTCAAAGTGTTAAGAATATATTAGCAATATCATGCTAAACATTTTTTTTAAACACTTCAATGATTGCATTTGTTTATATTTTAAAAAATGCAATGATAATATATGCACTCTTTGTAGCCCTGTTAACACTACAATTAGAACGTCTAAAGAGTTAAGCTAAGTGGAACGGTAAAAAACCCAAACAATCAACCAGTATCTTTTGCTATAATTGTGCTAGAAGGGATCACCAAACGACTTTCGTCACCGAAGAGAGGACTTTCAAGCCCAAAATATTCCCTCTGAAAATAACACCTTCAAAGTCACCTCTGTAGGACACGAAACACTACTCCGGAAACTACAACGCGACAAGATCGAAACTCTTGTATTAAGTTTGAAATTGAAATAAGGTTTCGAACTAAGACCAAGTGAAGTGGAGGTCTTCGGCAATCGCCACGAACACCCTGACCAAACAGAAGCGCTGACCAGATTACCATTTGTTTCTTGCCAACAGATTTAGGGTATGTCAATAAATAAGAAACCCGTTAATTGATGCCTCGCTCTTTTTGAATGGTTTCATAAGCCAGCTGTACTTCTTTAAACTTCTCTTCCGCACCTTTTTTAATAGCTTCGTTTTCAGTATTTACGCGGTCGGGGTGATACTTTTTGGCCATCGTACGATACGCTTTTTTAACCTCTTCATTAGACGCCGATTTTTCAATTTCCAAAATCTTATAAGAGTTATCGGCCGACTTGATGAACATGGCCATTATACTTTCAAAATCGCGCAATGCAACGCGCAAGTATCCCGCAATCTCACGAATTTTATCTACCTCTAGCTTGCTTACCGAACCATCGGCTTGGGCAATACCGAACAAGAAATGCAACAATTGCAAACGTACCTCGTAACGTGTACGTTGGTTTAGAAATGTACATATCCGCTGAGCTGAAATCTCGTGTTTTTTATTGATTTCATTGAAAGTTCGAAAAATAGCGTTTGCCTTATCTTTGCCATAGGTACCCACAAAATATTGCCGTACATAGTCCATTTCACGTTGACTGACCTGTCCGTCGGCCTTGATTACTATGGAACAGAGTGACAGCAGATTCAATTCAAAATCAGCCGGCGATACGCTTTGTCGCGTCATATCACTGAAAACGGTTTTTGCACGACCACCTCCACTCAGGTTGTCAACAAAACTACCTACCAGAAATCCTAGAATTGCACCAGGAAAGCGAAAAAGATAATATCCTAAGATGGCAGCAAACCATTTAACCATGAATTGTTTGATTTTTGGCAAAGATATGACTTTGCAGGAAAAGAAGTGTGCGTTGTTTAAGTCATAGGAGAGATGTCTTCCTAATTTTACCTTACCCTCAGTGATATATATATCAAAAGAACACCTTAAATTATTATAGGGCCGATACTTTTCAAACCAAAAAGCTATTTGCCCTTAATCACTCTTTATGATCATTAATCCTTTCAGTACAAGAAGCCTAGGGTTTCTGCCAGGTAGTTTTTAATGAAAAGTTAAGGTCTACCTACTTAATGCGACAGATGTAGTATCTTTGACAACCCACAAATAATATAAACAGAAAGATTATGTATCCCGAAGAATTAGTAAAACCAATGAGAAACGATTTGGCTTCTGCTGGATTTGAAGAATTATATACAGCCGAAGCAGTCGAAAAAGCAATCAATCAAGAAGGCACAACACTTGTTGTGGTAAATTCAGTATGTGGTTGTGCTGCCGCCAATGCAAGACCTGCTGCTAAACTCAGTCTTCATAATGACAAAACTCCAAACCATGCCGTAACTGTTTTTGCCGGGGTAGATACTGAAGCTGTCAATGCCGCCCGTAACCTTATGGTCCCTTTTCCCCCGTCATCACCTAGTATGGCATTGTTCAAAAACGGTGAATTGGTGCATATGATCGAAAGACATCATATTGAAGGCCGTCCCGCAGAACTTATTGCTGAAAATTTGATCGAGGCCTACAACGAGTTCTGCTAATAATCTTTACCAAAAAACATTTTTTATAAGTGCCCATCTAAAAAGTCTTTGAAAACGTTTTTACGAAGAAGAAATAAACATACAAGTTACTGAATATCAGTATCTACATTACTTCATCTCTATTTTTCAGGATTCGTAATTAAGTATGGGTTAGGCTTTTTAGATGGGCTCTTGTATTTTTGTGCCATGCAAAAGTTACTCGCATATCCTTTGTCGGTCATCTATTTATTTTTCTTTGCTCTGACACTTTTGGTCTTTCACCCCATACAGTGGTGCTGCCATCGAATTTTTGGATACGAGGCACATAAAAAAAGTGTTAGCCTTATGAATTTGTGCTTGATACGTTGCACACATGTTTTAGGCACTACCTATTCTTTCTCCAATTCATATACTATTCCTACGGATCGCCCTTTGATTATTGTACCTAACCATCAAAGTATGCACGACATCTCACCTATCAGCTGGTATATGCGCAAGCACCATCCGAAATTTGTAAGCAAAGTAGAGTTAGGACGTGGTATACCGAGCGTTTCCTATAACCTTCGACATGGTGGCTCGGTACTTATCGACCGAAAAGATAGCAAACAAGCCCTTCGGGAAATTGCCAAATTGGGAAAATATATAGCCGAACACAACCGAGGAGCCGTAATTTTCCCTGAAGGTACCCGAAGTCGTGATGGCCACCCTAAAAAATTTCAACCTACTGGCCTAAAATTGTTATTGAAAAATGCTCCCAATGCTTTAATAGTACCCATCAGCATCAATAATTCATGGAAAATGCTTAAATATGGCAAATTTCCTTATGGCATCGGCAATCACATTTCCTTTCAAGTTCATCTGCCTTTAGAAAATAATGGTGATTTTGATCTACTAATAAGCGAAGTGGAGGAAAAAGTAATTTCAGGAATTCACAATACATGAATAATACAGAAATTGTAGAACAAACCATTGCCTTTGTCAAAGAAACGTTACAAGGTGCAGAAGGAGGTCATGATTGGTTTCATATTCAGCGGGTGTTCAATAATACCCTGCTTATCGCCAAAGATGAAAAAGTAGATGTCTTAACCGTTAGTCTAGCGGCCCTATTGCACGATATTGCCGACGCTAAATTTCATAATGGTGATGAGACCATTGGCCCCAAGCTTGCCAACGACTTCTTGAGCGCCCTGAGCGTCGACGTAAAGACGGTTCAACACGTTATAAAAATCATTGAGAACATCTCATTCAAGAACAGCCTTGAACAAGCGCAGGATAGTCAATTTAGCTCTTTAGAGTTACAGGTAGTTCAAGATGCCGATCGTTTAGATGCCATGGGAGCTATCGGAATTGCCCGTGCATTTAATTATGGAGGCTTTAAAAACCGGGAACTATACAATCCAAGTATTGCCCCAAAATTAAAGCAAACAAAAGAAAATTATAAGAAGTCGAACGCTCCTACTATCAATCATTTTTATGAAAAGCTTTTGCTCTTAAAGGATAAAATGAATACTGAAACCGGTAAAAAATTGGCTGAAGAACGCCATCATTTCATGTTAGCATATTTAGAGCAATTCTATAAGGAATGGAACCCATTGGGAATAAAAGGTTGAAATACGACTTTTACCTTAGGAAGCTATTAAGATGAATTGTTCATGAATACCCGAAAATAATAGAGACCAATTTAAGCATCTCATCGAAATCATGGAACACCACAACATCTACCTTAAATTGGCCTCAATAATCGCTCTTCTAAAGGGTCTGCTATGAATTATAAGCTTCTAAAACGAATACCCGGCAAAAATCTGAAACACATTGTTTTGATTACTACCATCAATATTAGAATCGCTATTTATATTCAATATTCCCTTATTATAGCGCAAACCAACAGAAACATTATCGTTCAAGCGATATGAAGCACCTATGGCAAAGGCTACATCCAATTTTGAAAAACGACTGTTCTCCACTTCTTCGTTCGTAGAAATCAAATACCCTACTAATGGACCGGCTTCGGCACTCAACCCCTTAAGAATATGATATTTTCCCAGAATTGGCAAATTGATATAGTCTAATTTTAGATTCCCATCCGAAGAATTAAAATTCCATTTGCTGCCCTGCGATGAATATAGTAATTCGGGTTGAATCGAGAATTTCTCAGAAACAGGAACTTCGGCCACACCCCCCAGATGAAAACCGACTTTAGAACCAAAACCACCCAGGCCTACATAAGAATTACCCCCTATAGAAGCTACATTGATTCCTCCCTTTACTCCAAAATTAAAATCTTGTGCTTCAGCGGTAAGAAGCGTTAAATAAAATACTGTTGCAAAAAATAATGATTTTCTCATGATCATAAGTTTAAATTTATAACCATTAGTTCCATCAAAATTAAAAGGTAAACATGGCAAGCCCACCAATACGATATAATAGGACCAAAAATTTCGAAAACACCTAATGTATCACCCCATTGTCTTCAACTTTTCAGAAAGATATAGTTTTTCTTTTGTATTGGTTGTCAAAGAGATGGCCATTTGCAATGCCAACTTCGACTCTTTAGTAAGGTTCAAATCGAGTAAAAGAGTAGACTTAATCCCATAGAAAAGGGCATTTTTCAAAAAATAGTCACTCTTTTCAAAATCATGAAGCACCCCCAAGGCTTTCTGCGCTCCGTGTATTTTATAGTAGGGTACTATACTGTTCAACTGCACGATAGGTGAGTACTGCTTAGATAACTGTAGCTTATACAACCTCAAAATACTTTTCCAATCGGTTTTCTCAAAATTGCCGGCAGTACAATGGTAATACGATATTGCCGCCTGTAAATGGTAATTTGAAGGTTCACTATCAACAGCTGCCTTTTCTAAATGGTGTATCCCGATTTTAATCAGATCTTGATTATACAAACTCCTATCTTGATGTTCTAAATCTACCATATTACCCTTCTGATCCACCCTAGCTTCGAACCTAGCCGTATGTAGGCACATAAGCGCCAACAATGCATGAACTTCCGGTTGATTTGAATATTTATTCTGCGACAGCAATAAAGCCAGACGAATGGCTTCGAGACAGATGTCTTTCTTGATTAATGTCTCTCCGAAACTTGTGGAGTACCCCTCGGAGAAAAGCAGATAGATAATTTTTAAGACGATGGCCAATCGCGACCTAAGAGCCAACTCCAAGGGAATATCCAAAGTTTTTACATGTGCCTTCAATCGTTTTTTTGCCCTAGTAAATGATTTGGCGATTGTCTCCTCCTTTTTAAAGAGGGCCATGGCTATTTCTCTATTTCCAAAACCACCGATCAATTTTAAACTGAGAACTATCTGATACTCTTGCGAAAGTGAAGGGTGACAACATGCAAAGATCATTTTCAACTGACTATCGTTGATGCTCTCGTTCAAACAGACCTCTTCTTGCGCAGACCGTTCCGTATTAAAAATTGAGGCATCATAACTTTGAACCACTTTCTTATCTCTTCGAAGCGTGTCGATCAGATGATTATTGGCGACACGTAACAACCAGGAAGTGGGGTTTTTCGGAGGTGTTTCATAGCCCCAAACCTGCATTGCCTTAAGCAAAGCCTCTTGTACGGCATCTTCAATTCTTTCTAAATGTGTTGGACCGAATTTATGCACCAGAAAAGAAACTATCTTACCATAGCCATGTCTAAAGACATGTTCGACCAGCTGTTCATTTTTTGTTTCCTCCATAAGATAAAATTAAAAAGCCCGATACAATTACCGGGCTTCTCCATGCAAAATGTGTGTAGAAACTACATATTCATTGACATAATCTCCCTAACCTCAACATTACCATCGTGTTCAAAAATGGGGCAGCCCTTTGAAATTTCTATCGCGTCTTTTTGATTATCTGCCGAAACGATGAGATATCCACCGACCACCTCAGCCCCCTCGGCAAAGGGGCCATCGGTAATCACTTCGCCAGATTTATGCACTACGTTTCCGCTTTTTGCCAATGGCAGGCCATCTACCAATTGTTCTTTTTCCTTTAGGCCTCCCATCCAAGCGCCCCATTTTTGCATATGTGCTTGCATTTCTTCGGGTGTTTGTTCAGTCCAAGTTGCGTCTCCTCCTCTAAATAAAAATAAAAAATTGCTCATGATTCCAAGGTTTTAATTGTTTCTATATTCTAAAGACGTTTTCAACAGCTATTATTGGACACTAATGCTACTTTTTTTTAGAATAATTTCATTTGACCCTCTTTGTACTGTTCAAAAAGTGTCATGTTCAGGCTGGGGAATGATTTATCTTTGAAATAGATGTGACGCGCTAACCGCACCAAATCATGTATTTGAGTAGCTATTTTACCCTCGCCCCGGCTTCTAATTCCGAACCGGCTATCGTTCAAGGTGCCCCCATGACATTCCTGTATTTGATTCAGAACTTTTTCGGCCCTATCGGGAAGCGCCTTTTTTATCCAATCTGTAAAAATCTGACCTATTGCCCCATTCAAACGTACTACCGTGAAGGCAAAAGAACTTGCGCCGTTTTCGGAAACAGCTTTCGCCAAATTCATAATCTCATGGCTATTAATACCAGGGATAATGGGAGCCAACATGGCATTTACGGGAATATCATTATCAGAAAGTACTCGAATAGTCTCTAGGCGCTTTTTTATGGTGGCCGTTCGGGGTTCCAAGATACGTCGCGTTTCTTCCGATAATGAAGTAACCGATACGTTTACAGCAATCAGATTGTCTTTGGCAAGCTCCTTTAGAATATCAAGGTCGCGCAAAACCAATGCATTTTTCGTAATGATGCCAACCGGATGGCGATACTTTAAAAAGACTTCCAGGCATCCTCTAGTTATCTTAAACTTTTTTTCTACAGGCTGATAGCAATCGGTATTTCCTGATAGCACAATAGTGGCAGGCTTCCAGTTCTTACTTTTTAGTTTTTTTTCAAGGAGTTGAGGCGCTTCCTTTTTCAATAATATCTTCCTTTCAAAATCTAGTCCGGCACTATAGCCCCAAAATTCATGGGCATTACGTGCGTAGCAATAAATACAACCGTGCTCACACCCTTGATAGGGGTTCATAGAATACATCATTCCTACATCTGGACTCGTAACCTTATTCACAATGGTCTTTGGGAAGATAGGGATATACTGGGTCTTGTTATTGTCTGCCTCTTCGCCTTCTATACGACAAAACTCCAAGAAATCATCTCGGGTTTCAGCGCTGAATTCCGAGAATTTATTGTTCGTATTTTGCTGTGCTCCGCGACCCTTTAAATAATTTTCTTTGTTCAATTATTTGGATTTATTCCAAATTTATGGATTTAATCCAAAATAAATAGAACACGAATGTTAATTAACAGAAGTATTTCTTTTTCATACGCATAAGACCATACTTCCCGAAAAACCCTCATTCAAAGGGAGGGGATTGTCACAAAACAACTTTAACCAATTGCTTTTTACTGCCACGTTTGGCGTAGAATAGTAAATCATTCGAAGGTGCTATCAGCGGTTTAGAGACCATCAAAGGTAGTCGTGCCTCTTTATCATCGATAAGTTTTTCATAGCTAATGTTCCCTTGCGGATCAAGTCGTATAGTAAAAACGTTGCGATTGCGACTAAGACCTTGCTTGAAAAGTAGTCTTTCGCCTGGCAGTATTTGTGGATTTTCAGCAGCTGTGCTTATAAAGAAATAGGTGTTTCCATTTTTGGTACAAGAACTATAGGAAGCATAGGCACCATCACCTTGAGTGACCTCCGCCTTATTTATATTTCGGATCCAGATGACTTCACCATTGGCATTTAGCTTTGCACTTACGATGTCATTATGATGGTACCGTTGTACTTTTATCCTACCTCCGCTTGAGTTTGCCTGAACACTTGAAGTTACAAAATACTCTTCTGCATTGAACAAGAGATCACCTTCATCAGTAACACTTGCATTTTTAAAAACTAGATTTTTGATTTCTTTGTCTTCTTCACGCCCGAACTTGTCCATCATAAATTGTTCGGAGAAGGGGTTGTATTTTTTTGACCTAATAGCTAAACTATTTGGGTCCAGCTTAAAATACGAAAGTCCGTTATAGCGATTGTCTTTTCTATCTGCATAAAACCCTACACAGAATAAATCGGTACCGTTGATAATGGGTTTAAGGCCCTCGGAGAATTTACCGGCATCATCAAAGGTTTGTATTCTGCTGCCATTACTTGAGATTTGAATCAGTTCGTACTGAAATTTCCGTTCTTGGGCAGTAAACCTTCTTTTTTTAAAGTAGGCTTTACCAATAATAAAGGCCGTTCCCAAGTTCTTAGAAATGGCTACACTTTCGAAAGCATAGTTCTTTTCTTCGACCTCTGCCGAGAAGTCGTGTTCCACCAACTTTCTCAAGCTTGTGTCGAACATATAGATAAAATGATTGTTGCTCTTGCCTTTCTTAAAATGTGCGCTAATGACAAAAGCCGTTTTCTCTTCATCAAAAAGTACTGAAGTACTGAAACCCGAAGTGAAATTTCTATTATAATAATTCTTATCTAAAGGGTTTTGCACTTCTTTTGAAGGAATAGTAAGCAGGGTTTCCTCTGTAAAATTCATTTCTGCTATGGGGCTTCGGTGCACGATATACTCATACGATTGACTATCGTAATTATAATCTAAAAACAAAAGATACACTTGACCGTTACGAACATAACCCTCCACGAAATTGGCATTCTTTAGTTTATAGTTATATTCAGAAAGCAGCACTAAATCTTTATCGTAGTGTTCAATAAAATAGCCCTTGGGCTTAAGAATTAAACCCGTGTAATAGGCTCGAACAAGTACCGAACCGCCGTTCGCATCTTTAGAAATGGATAGCAGATTGGAAAATTTGTACCTGTCGTTATATTTCTCCCCAAAAGTATAATCTACAGCTATATCCTGGCCTTGCGTGTGGGAAACCCCTAGGCAAAAAACAAAAAAAAGCATGGGAAGACTTTTTCTTACGTTCATAAGTAGGTATTTGGTGATTTACTATTTCCCTGGAAACTCAGCCTTTCGTTTCTCTAAAAAGGCCGAAGTGCCCTCTACGAAATCTTCGGTTCCAAAGCTGGCCCCAAAGGCCTCGATCTCAGTAGCAAATCCGTTTTCGTTATTCTTAAAACCCGCATTTATCGCTTTTATTGCATTGCCAATGGCAACTGGAGAATTATTCGATATCTTGCTTGCCAGTTTTTCACAAAAAGAGATAAGCGCCTCTTGGGATACCACATGGTTCACCAAACCATATTGCAGGGCCACATCGGAAGAAATCATACCTGCCGTCATAATAAGTTCCATTGCCCTACCTTTCCCTATTAATTGGGGTAGTCGTTGTGTACCACCATAACCAGGAATTACACCCAAGGAAACTTCGGGCAATCCCATTTTGGCATTTTCACTGGCTACCCTAAAATGACAGGCCATGGCCAATTCAAGTCCTCCACCCAAGGCAAACCCATTAACAGCCGCTATCACAGGCGTCGATAAGTTCTCAACAAAATTAAAAAGCAGTTCATGACCTTGTGCCGCCAGTTTGCCTCCTTCCGCTTCCGAAAAACGGGCAAACTCTGAAATATCAGCTCCCGCTATGAAAGCCTTTTCACCATTACCTGTTAGAATAATGACCTTTATGACCTCTTCATTTTCGAGTGCTTCGAAAGCGTCATGCAATTCTTGTATCGTTTCCCTATTAAGTGCATTAAGTTTTTTGGGGCGATCAATCGCTATCGTAGCGATAGCGCCTTTTTTGGTAACTATAAGTGTATTATATGACATAATGAATTAGTTTACGAAAATTATACTATTTGCATTGCTTTTGCTTTTGGAAGTTTAACTATAAATACCGTGCCCTTTCCCGGTTTGGAGGTGAACTCAATACTGCCTTTATAGGTTTCTACAATATTTTTTACCATACCGAGCCCCAAGCCCATACCACTAGATTTTGTCGTAAATTTAGGTTCAAAGATTTTATCGCTAAAATCATCGGAAATACCTATACCATTATCCGCCACACACAATTTAAGATAATTTTCCTCAGAGGTCACAGAAACTAAAATACTCGGAGCATCAACTTCTGGAACGGCCTGTATCGCATTTTTGACCAAATTGGTCACTACACGAATCAATTGGGTACGATCCATTTTTGCTACGATTTCATCTTCGTCTGCTATAAAATGAATATAATTCTCATTAAAGATATCAAGGGCCAGCTTAACGATTTTAACGACATTTAGTGTTTCATTCTGCTGGGCCGGCATTTCGGCAAAATTAGAAAACGCAGAAGCGATGCTACTCATGGTATCGATCTGTTGTATCAAGGTTTTGGAATATTCACCCACCTTTTTCTCGATATCCGGGTCCTTTGGATCGAACTTTCGTTCAAAACTTTGCACACTCAACCGCATTGGAGTCAGGGGGTTTTTAATTTCGTGCGCCACCTGTTTGGCCATTTCACGCCAAGCCTGCTCTCTTTCACTACGGGCGAGTTTCACCGCACTTAGTTCCAATTCATCAATCATGGCATTGTAGGAAGTTACCAATTTCTCAATCTCTTCACTAGGGTCTTCAATAAATATCTTCTGGTTTTGCTTGGTCAGATTGGTCTTCTCTAACATATCGGAAACGGTCTCTAAAGAACGTGTAATATATTTCGAAATAAAATAAGCCAACCCAATGGCAATGAACAACATAAGCAAAAAGGCTCCCCCCAAACGCATCAATAGCTCTCGCAACTCCATATCATAAAAGGAATTGTCCTCATAATACGGCATATTTAAAATACCAATTGGTTTAAATCTACCGTCGTTTATATAAGTGTAAGACGCTAGATAATTATCGCCTGCAGCCGAATTTTCCTCTACATATCGTTTGGAAACACTAGCTTCCAATGAATTCATCACTTTTGCATCAAGACACGTAGGAACCGATTCATTGTCAAATTTGGGTCGGGAACTCTTGATCAACTGACCTTCAAGATCATAAATATTGAAGTTCTTATTATGAACATCTGCGATAATATAAATCTCTTCTCGAAATATCAATCCAAGGTTTTCGGTTGTAACAGGATAAGTAGTTTCATGTAGTGTATAGTTCAGACTTTGTTTGATTTGCTGCTCTTTACGTTCCAGACGATTTTCATGATAATCTTGCAGCTGCTCACGATATTGATAGACCGTTATGGCCGAAATCAATATCCAAGCGATGACCACCAACAGAATCATGGCAAAGAATATACGGTAACGGAGTGATAGCTTTTGAAGCAAGGGTCTGGCTTTAAGGTTCAAAGGTAGCAAATATCACACCATTTTTTGATGTGTGTTTTACTCCGATGTTTTGAGAATATATCGTATTAAGACTGTAGTGGGAAATTAACAGATAGGTTATTATCATTTAGAAAAAAAACACCTCAGTAAGTGAAAGCAATAGCGGTTACTTCATCAGACATAGCACGACAATTCGCGAAGGCACCATTAAACCTCATTATTGTTATTCCGAATTCGTTTATATAGACGAATGCCCAACATCAACAAAATTCCCAGGACCATAATACCAACCACGCCAAAAACCCAACTGAAGGCACTTTTGAGAATTACAAGAAAAACCACTGCAAACAAAATCAAGGTTGCTCCTTCGTTCCAAATACGCATGAAGCGCGAAGTGTACTTTATTTCATCACGCTGCAATTGTTTAAAAATCTGATGCGTTTTTAAATGGTACAAAATCAAAAGGAGTACAAAAGCCAATTTAATATGCATCCATGATTGTTGCAACCATTCTGGCATCAGCACCAATAACCAAATTGCGAAGAAAACGGCCAGTATTGCTGAAGGCCATGTAATAATTTGCCAGAGACGCCTTGCCATTAACTGCAATTGCTTTGATAGTATATCTTTTTCTGGTGCAGGTTTTTGAGAAGCCTCAATATGGTAAATAAATAGCCGCGGTATATAGAAAAGTCCCGCAAACCAGGTAATCACAAAAATAAGGTGTAATGCCTTGATGTATTGATAGTATTCTCCCATTGTATTTTTTCCCTCGGAAAGCGTTCACCAAAGTGAATAAGCCAAACTCTATTTGAGCACCCCTAAAGTAAAAATAAAAAAGTTGTCGAAGTGTTTCTGCTACAATAAATCAAACAATAGTGTTCAAGGGGAAAAAATCTTATTTCGTATGGCATAAAGCACCAATCCTATTCTATTTTTTATATGAAGCTTTTCATGAAGTGCATCGCGATAACCTTCTATAGTCTTGGGGCTCAAACACATTTCATCGGCAATTTCTTTATAGGTTTTTTCGGTACAGGCCAACTTCAAAAACTCTATTTCCCGCTCTTTCAAATGGACTTCTGGCATTTTCCTGTCTAAAGTACCCACCAGTATTTTCGTGACAGTATTGGTATGATAATACCCTTTATCAGCGATCTGTAAAAGGGCCTCTTCAAGAATTTCCCTTTTGGTATCTTTCATTAAGTAACCTCGTGCCCCTGCTCTAAGCATATTTAAAATCGTCTCTTCATTTTCTTCAATAGAAAGTGCCAAAACCTTTACATCAGGATATTTGCTCTTTAAAATCCCGGTAGTTTCAATTCCATTTAGAATGGGCATATTGATATCCATCAAAACGATATCGGGTATATTCTTGGGGCTCTCGAATTTATCCAATAACTCTTTCCCATTTTTACAAATATATAGCGCATTGAACCTACTGAAGCTCTGCACAAGACCACTTATGGCCTGCGATAATAAAATATGGTCATCGACTATTACGACGGAATAGGTCATAGTTTTCTTATAAAATCACTAGTTGTTTCAATCTACAAAATTATAAACCAATGTGAGTTGGGTACCTTTGTTTTTTTCAGCTGTAATTTTCAGGTCGGCACTTACCAGTTTTGCCCTATTCTTCATATTCTTCATACCGATACCCGAAGTCTTTTCGTCAATTTGCTCGAATCCAATGCCATTATCAGCAGCCCTTATTGAAAGGTAAGCCCCGTGATATTGAATCTCAACAATCAAAATTGACGCCTTCGAATGTTTTATGGTATTGGAAAAGAACTCTTGCAGTATTCTGAAAATAATAATCTCTTCTTTAGGGTTCAAGGTTCTCGGTTCTCCTTCAACTTTTAATAATGCTTCTAATACTTGCAATCGATTAAAGCGCTCAATCTCGAGTTGTACAGCCTCTTCCAATGACAAACTTTTTAACGCCTCTGGATTAATTAACTTTGACAACACCCGCAATTCTTGAAGAGCCATACCTATCGTGTCGGAGGCTTCTTTGATGCTTTCCGAGCGGTGTTCTTCCATTTGCACCTGAATTTTAGCCAGCGTCATCAACTGACCAATATTGTCGTGCAACTCCCAACTAATATTGCGCAAAGTTTCTTCTCGAATTTCAATCTGTGTCTCCGACAGCTCACGTTCAAAAGCTTCTTTTGTTTTCGCCTGTTGCAGTAAAAGCTTGTTTTTACGCTGTAGAAAAACGATAAAGAGTACGATTACTGTCAATGCCAAACAAATGGCTATTACCGAAAAGATAATTAGAAACGATTGTACTTCTCCTTCGTCCATAGAAAACCGATTATATAACAACCATACAAAATAACATTTAATGTGATAAGAATTAAATAATAGCTGTTCCCCTTAAAATTTAGGTGGTGCGAAAGTAACATAAAAGGCACCATACCAATGTTGAACAATAGTAAACCTGTAGAAATCCAAAAGCTCAATTTATATTTTAACTCTAAAATTTCGTCGCTATGCAGCAATTGCCAGAAGTGGAAAATGGTACAGACCAAGGTAAGTAATGCACCTACAATGAAAGTGTATTGGTGGTACTCGAACCAACTTTGAAAAAGTAGATTATAGAGCGCCACCCCCAAGAATAGCACACTAAATATCAACACTACATTCTTAATGGATTTGCTTTGTATTATGGTATAGTACCAATAATAATAGAATAAAAAACTAATCAAAATGTAAAAGTTATAATACCCAATAGTCTTCCATTCGAATACGTAGCGCATCACCGCACCAATAATTTCAAATATGAGCGTAAACCATAAAAAATATAGAAAATACTTCTCTTTAGAAGCTACATATTTCTTAAATAGGACCGCCGCAATGATGGCTGTCACCAACTCAAGAAATGTAATTAGAAATAGATGGTTTATTGACATACAAACAACGCATTAACACTATTGCCCTTTTTCATATGAATACTTCGCCTTTTTTTATACCCTAAGTAAATTAAAACGTTTGAAAATTGTCTCCTTCCCATGATTAAACAAACTTCAAAGATTGTATTGCAATTATAAAATGACATCGGTAAAAGCCTATTTGGAAAATAACCGTTTACAAATGTCAGTAGACTCATTTAATTTCCGCCATGGGCGTAATTCAATCTTTTAATATTGGCCGCGTCTGTTGGCGGAGGCGGAGGCATGGGTACAAAACCTGAACGTTCAGGATGTTCTTCATCAAAGGTCGGAACGACCACAACCGTTGAATAGCCTGGTTTTGGCCATGTTTCATCAGACCTTTTGGGATAAGCAGCATTGTAAATGCGCAGACCCAAATTTTTATATCCGTTTTTCGCTGATTCCTTTTTTACATAGGCAATATAATTTTCCAATGTGGTCATTGAAAACCAAAAATTACGGTCATCATCGTAACCCAAACTCTCATTTATGAGATTATACCTGGTTTTCACATACTCGTTACCCAAAGAATCGGCTTGAGAAATGCTGATCAATTGTTTGCTAATAGCTTTTTCGGGATCTGTGGCAATTGAAGAACCCTTGCCCCAAAAAAACATGTATAACAAGAGTAAAACGTTGAGGGCTATCGAGACCCAAAAAACCCATGGAAGATTTCTCTTTTCATTCATAATATATGTGTTAAAAGTTTAGAAATATGTTTTAACGGGGGAAGAAAACTGTAAAAGTCAAAGTTGCCGAAATAGTCACCTTGGCAACACCTTTTCATTAAAGATAGAAAGAAATATTCTAGACGAAAAATCGTTTCCTATATTTCAATTTCATCTTTTTCACACTGCATTACTGATACTTATACAAATAAGTATAATACCTATGACCGCTACGGCCATGATAAGACAGTAATTGATTCTACAAATTAATTTTTCGCTTATTGAAGTTTCCATTTCGCCATTTTTTAGTGATTTCTTAGATTAAAAGTACCATATTAACCACCTGAAAAAAGGCAACAAAACAAGACACAATACAAAAACAAACCATAAAACTCTGAAAAACAATTATTTACATAATATATGGGTTGTATAAAGGGGATAAACGCCGCACAAAAAGGGGTAAACGCCCCCCAGTTAATAGTGGTGTTCAACCTGAATTTATTGAGGTTTTTGACGTTTAGACATACGGGCTATCATGACGACGGCCTCGCTTTCAGGAATCATAAAAGCAAAAGAACTGCCTAAAGCTTTTCCAGTTCAACCCAGAATGGAAGTATTTTTTTAGATTTAGAATTGTATACGGGTATTAAGTCACCTTTTAAATGGGGTAAATACACATCGTTCATTTCCAGAACATCAATACCGGTATCCGTATTTTTAAACTGATTTATTATGGTCCCGGTCTCCAATACCATTTGGCCTGCTTCCTGTAAGGGTTTAACAAATTTGAATTTAATATTATAGCGGCCCTCGGTAATATTCACCGCCCATTTTCCGAAGATTTCCTCCTGTGCCCAAATACCCCGCTCGCCATCGGCATCATTCCTATTAAGAAAAATCGGGTTTTCATGTTGCGTGCCTATATGTATACTTTGCGGATTGACCAAGTTGTGGGATTGTATGAGCTCAATATATTGACGATCTAGTTCTATCTTTAAACTTTTTGCCATTTCGGGGTGTTTCGAAACAATATTATATTGTTCGAAAGGATCAAATTTGAGATCATAGAGTTCAAAGTCTTTAATAGATGCGTCGTAGTCAGTATGGCCTACAAGCTTATAATCACCTTTTTGTAGTGACATATTATTATATTTTTCGGGATACCTTCTTGTCCAATAGGAAAAAAAAGGCCTGTCAGTCCACTCCACAGAAGCACCGTTCAATAAAGGAACCAAGCTTTTACCATCAATCTTGCGATCGTGCGGCACTTGCACTTTGCAGATTTCCGCGAGTGTGGGCAATACATCGATATGAGCCGCCATTATCTCAATATCCCCATCCTTTTTATACCGTTCAGGATATTTAAAGTAAAAGGGTACACGGGTGCCTCCACGATAGACGCTTCCCTTTTTCCCGCGCATACCCGCAACATATCTTGCCTGTTGCGGACCGTTATCAGTCATAAAGATAATAATGGTATTCTTATCGATTTTTAAGTCCTTTAGCTTCCGAAATAGGCGCTTCAAATTATCATCGATATTGGTCACCATGCCATACACCTTTCGGGCATCTTCTTTATCCTTTTCACTCATTTCGGGAAACGGTCGACCATCGCCAAAACCTGAACTGGGGTCGATATCCCTATACATCTCATAATATTTATCAGGTACCTGAAGTGGCGTATGGGGTGCATTAAATGACAGGTAGCAGAAAAAAGGCGCTTCGCTGTGAGCGGTAACAAAGTCAATAGCTCTATCAGTAAAAATATCGCTGCAATAGCCAGTATAGGCCTCTTGTTGCCCGTTATGCCAAAGAACAGGGTCGAAATAACTACGGTCACCCTTAAAATAAGTTGTAAAATCGCCCACTTGGCCCATACCTCCCGAAAGATGAATCACCGACTCATCAAACCCTTGGTCTTGTGGTCTACTCGGGTAGTTATCGCCCAAATGCCATTTACCAAAAGCCCCTGTTTTATAGTCGGCCTGTTTCAATATCTCGGCTAGTGTTGCCTCACTACCTGCCATAGTCGCCCCTCCATTATAGGTGTCGCGCATACCCGTGCGTAACGAATACCGGCCCGTCATCAAACTAGATCTTGTAGGTGCACATACTGGAGAAACGTTAAAATTATTGAATCGAATACTTTCTGAGGCCAGCTTGTCAAGAACCGGAGTTTTTATATGTGGATTGCCCGTAACCCCTAAATCACCATAACCTTGATCATCGGTTATGATCAGAATTACATTTGGTCTGCTTTGCGTTTGAGCATTTACAAAGACGTAAATTGGCAAAAGAAGTGCTACAAATAGCAAACGTATTTTTCGGGTCGACATTTTTTCGATTTTAGGGTTTAGTTCTTCCTGGTTTCTATGGCTTTAAATGTAACAAAAAAGACCGAAACGGAAATAGGTGAAGTTCAACCATAAACCATGAACAAATCAAATCTATGGAGGTATGACATCGATGTGCACTTCCGAGAAAGACACCGTACTTTCCAATTTTAACACAGGATGTCGCTATAAAAACTTAATTTAAAGGACAAAATAGGAAAACACGACTTACATGGCACTATCAAGAAGGGATGCTCTTAAAATGTACGGGTTAGGAAGTTTAAGTTTGGTTGCTTCCCCCTCTCTTTTCGGTTTTCCCAAAATGCAAAAAGTGGGTACACGAATTATTCCCAGTTCAGGCGAACAACTTCCTATTGTGGGCATAGGCACATGGCAAACATTTGATGTAGGCAATTCAACACATGATTTGGCCGTTTTAAAACAAGTACTGAATGAAATAAAGAAATATGGCGGAAGTGTCATCGATTCTTCCCCTATGTATGGTAGTTCGGAAGCAGTGGTTGGCCAACTGACGAATAGCCCTGATTTTGAAAAAGCTTTTTTTTATGCCACCAAAGTATGGACCTCGGGAAAGGCTGCCGGAATCGATCAGATGAACGATTCATTTAAAAAAATGCAACGGACCACTATGGATTTGATGCAGATTCATAACCTCGTCGACTGGCAAACCCATGTAAAGACCTTGAAAGCATGGAAAGAAGAAGGCAAAATTAGATACTGGGGACTTACCCACTATGTAGACTCGGCACATGACAGATTAGAAAAAATAATTCGTCAGGAAAAGCCTGATTTTGTTCAGTTCAATTACTCTATTCGCTCCAGAAATGCGGAAAAATCACTTTTTGAAACCTGTCAGCGAAATAAAACAGCCACTATTATCAATCAACCCTATGAAAGTGGCAGCCTGTTTGGTCTTGTAAAAGGAAAGACCCTTCCCGAATGGTGCCAAGCATATGATATCAATAGTTGGGGACAGTATTTCTTAAAATTTATTCTTTCAAATAAAGCGGTCAATTGCGTAATTCCGGGTACTTCAAAACCCCATCATGCCATTGATAATATGGGCGCCGGATATGGGTCATTACCAGACGCAAAAGGTCGAGACCGCATGTTTGCTCATTTAAAATCTCTTTAACTAAAAAAGTATATACTCCGGAAAACGGTACAATTGTTGGATAATATTTCAGCAGTTTACGCATAACTTCAATTCCAATGACAAATACAACCTCAAGAAGCACACTTAGTTCTGAAGACCTACTTGACCTGAAGCAGGCAAAACTTAAAATGGAACGTATCGGATGGGCCATGCAAGGCCTTAATAAAGTAGGGACACTAATTGAAAACCGTATTGACCTATTACCTCAAAAACAACAGCAATGGCTACAACAGGTTACCCATAAAGTACTCCATACCGTGGTAAAATCAAACTTAATAACCATGAAGCCGCACAAGAGTAATTTGGTGCCATGGAATGGAGCTTACAAAGCTTTCGTTACCTCTTCAGGTGCTGTCGGAGGTGCCTTGGGAGCTACAGCCTTTGCCGTGGACCTTACCGTAGCCACAAAATTTATGATGCGATCTATTATGGACATTGCCCGTAGCGAAGGTGAAAACCTTACAGAATTTGATACGCAATTGGCATGCTTACAGGTATTCGCTTTAGGAGGTAAATCAAAACATGATGACGGACTTGAAACAGGATACTATGCTACCCGAGTTGCTTTGAATACGGCTGTGAAAGGGGCATCGGCCAAATTAGTAGAAGGATTTCTGAAGGGAAGTAGCAATCCGCTTTTGCGTTTTATAAGTGTGATAGCGTCGCGTTTTAGTGTTCAGGTATCGGAAAAATTCGTTGCACAAGCTATTCCTCTTATTGGTGCGGCAGGAGGCGCCGCCATCAATTTAGCTTTTATTAATCATTTTCAGAATATGGCTCAAGCACATTTTACCGTTAGAAGACTGGAACGGAAGTATGGTGAAAGTTTAGTTCGAGAAAATTACGAAAGAACGGGTTTAAAATAACCGAATCACTCGTTTAAACCACAACTCTTTAAAGGCAACCATTGTAACAAGAATAGGTATTGAAAAAGAAGAATACTAAGGAAATACTGACCTTTCAAAAGCAAATCATCAATCGTATACGATTACCGCATATCATGAAGTGACATTTAACAGGGTGGCCTTTATCTCTTTTCGCAAAAAATACCCTGTTACCAATGTCGCAAGAACATCAGCAATTGAAAAAGATATCCAAACACCAAGTTCCTTGAAATAAATTGGAAGAATTAAAATGAGCGGTATAAAAAAGAAGCCTTGCCGTGTTAATGTTAAAAGGAGTGCAGGAACAGCCTTACCTATGGCCTGAAAATAGGCCGCCCCTATCAATTGCAATGCAACAATTGGGGTTGCGGCAAAAACCCACCGCATAGCCGAAGGCGTATGTTCCAAAACATAGGTATTGGTCGCGAGCTCCATCGCAGACATTCCAGGTTTATCACTTAAAAATAATGCCGCTATCTCCGCCGGAAAAACCATCAGACCAATAAATACGATGGTCGCCATAAAAGCGGCATACTTAATAGCCGTGTTTATCGATTCCCGTACCCTGTGATATTTTTTCGCCCCATAATTGAACCCCGCAATAGGCAGAAAGCCCTGAGTTACCCCGAAAACAGGAAATAGAGCAAACATCAGCATACGTCCGATAATAGCATAAACTGCAACCATGGCCTCACCTCCCAAACCAAAAAGAATATTATTCATCAGTAGATAGACCACGCTAGTCACCGCTTGTCTCGAAAGGGTTACAAAACCAAGGGAGCCGATTTCCTTTAAAATATTTTTGTTAAGTCCGAAATGTGAAAAATCTATTTTTAATTCCGAATTTTTGGAAAGAAAAAAATACAAAACATAAGCAAAGCACAACACATAACCCACAGTCGTTGCCCAAGCAGCACCACTCATGCCCCAATCAAAAATGTATATAAAAAGATAATCCATAACCAGATTACCTACCGAAGGAATAATCATAGCAATCATGGCAAACTTTGGTTTTCCCTCAGCTCTTATAACCGTATTGCCCATCATACAAAGGGCCAAAAAAGGAACCCCATAGAGCACTATGGTATAATAAATCTTTGCAGGAGCGAAAATGGCTCCCTTACCACCGAAGGCAGGAATCAGCGTATCAACATAAAACAAACCTAGGGCGACCATTGAAACAGTTGCCAAAAGTGTCAAGGTAATCTGGTTTCCAAATGTTTTTAAGGCCTTATCCCTGTTCCCCGCACCCAAAGCACGAGAAATTATACTCGACCCGCCGATACCAATGGCCATGCCCAATGCACCAATAAAAAAAGAAACCGGTAAAACAACATTAATCGCGGCAATAGCAATAGACCCAATCCAATTGCCAACAAAAATGGAGTCGACCAAAACATTGAGCGACATTACCAGAATACCGATTGCTGCCGGTACCGATTGCTTTACTAATAGTTTACCAATGGGTTCTGAACCTAATTGCGCTGTAGATACTTTTGCCATGTATTATTCATTACTACCTTTTGTCGTAAAAGACATGGATAAAGATGGGCCAATACTATGTCGCTTTTTCCCAACCAAACTGTCTATCATATGAAACTGCGTTTTTATATAATTTTGAAGTATTCTTACACTTTACGATTAAGAAGGTAGCTCTCCTGTTGTTTCCCAATTATTGACCCATTTTGCCATTACTTGCACCCAGGCATCATCATCGTTTAAACAAGGTATATGCTTGTAATCTTCTCCCCCGGCATTTTGGAATTGATGTTTGCCTTCCATAGCGATCTCCTCCAATGTTTCAAGACAATCCGACACAAAAGCTGGAGTAATTACCGCCAACCTTTTTATGCCTTCCTTCGGAAATCGTTCAAATTCAAAATCGGTATAAGGCTTTAACCACGGGTCGTTGGGCAAACGCGATTGAAACGAATTGCTTACCTTTTCGTCCGGCAAGCCCAAATATGCTTTAACACGCTCAGTCGTATCAAAACATTGATGACGATAGCAGGTATTATGAGCTACGGAATTAATAGTGCAACACTGACCATCGATTT
Source organism: uncultured Kriegella sp. (assembly GCF_963975415.1). Lineage (NCBI taxonomy): Bacteria > Pseudomonadati > Bacteroidota > Flavobacteriia > Flavobacteriales > Flavobacteriaceae > Kriegella > uncultured Kriegella sp. Next base: position 297,718 of record NZ_CAXBGN010000005.1, on the reverse strand, counting down.
TACAATGAAAACGGGTAGGGTCTGATTTTCGAATGTGACGTTCCGGAATACCATGATATGAAAACAGAATGTGATCGTAATCAAAATTTTTTAATCCTTCTGCAATGCTTTTTGATAACACTTCGATATAACCTTCATTTTTATAAAATGCGGGTAGGGTGGTCAAACGCATTTCCGAAAAATGTGCTTGCTGCTCTTCCATTGCCTTTACGACTACCGTTTCATAAGATGACATAGCATAATGCGGATATAAAGGTACCAAGAGTACTTCATCAACCCCTTTCGTCTTAAGTTCCCCTAAGGCTTTTTTAATTGTCATACTGCCATAACGCATTCCCAAAGCAACCGGCATTTTGGTTTCCCTACTGACTTTCTCGGCAAAGCGCTCTGAAATCACTATTAATGGGGAACCTTCTTCCCACCAGATCTTTTGATATGCCGCTGCCGATTTCTTCGGCCGAGTTTGTAAAATAATACCACGTACAATGATATTTCTTAACCACTTTGGAGTGTCGATTACACGTTCGTCCATTAAAAACTCATCCAAATAGGGCTTGACATCTTTAGGCGTAGGGTTCTCGGGCGAACCCAAATTAACTAGTAAAACTCCTTTCATACCATTTCAATTTTCGAGCCACAAAAATAGTGTTTGTATGCGTGTTTTATCTCAATACACCTTATTACTTTCTAATCACTGTATAGAAAAAAACAATTTTTCACACCGTTTTAACAGCTTAAACCTGCTTTTTTTATAAGTTGTATCTCAAAGCCAAAACAACACCATCAAATGCTGGACTCCCTTTTTAATAACGTGAACAACCCTTCATTAATTTATCTAAGCGGGGCGTTTCTTCTTATATTGATCATTTACTTTATTGTGATCAGAATATTAAATTCTTACGGTAAGAATCCCAAATATTTGATTCCTGCTGAGGCGGTAAAAAAAATAAGTCGGCCACTATTGCTTATTTTTCTTTCTTTTTTAATTCGAATGCAATCGCTCCGATTGCTTATTGGCCTTGATGACTATGGTTATTGGTTCAAAAAATCCAGCACCCTTTTATTCATTTTTTCCTTTACTTGGCTCACATTAAACATTCTCAAAATTGTCAAACACCGTGTCATTGAAAAGTACGATGTTCACGCCGCCGATAATTTAAAGGCAAGAAGAATAACCACTCAGTTCAACATTTTAGAGCGTATAGCAATATTTATAATAGTTATTCTTGCCTTGGGTATCGCGCTAATGAGCTTTGAAGGTATTCGCGAAATCGGGGTAAGCATTTTTGCCTCTGCGGGTGTAGCTGGAATCATCATTGGTTTTTCAGCGCAAAAAATGATTGGCACCATTCTAGCTGGAATTCAAATCGCCATAGCCCAACCGATTAAACTCGATGATGTGGTTATCGTAGAGGGAGAGTGGGGCCGTATCGAGGAAATCACCTTAACCTATGTAGTTGTTAAAATTTGGGATAAGCGACGATTGGTGGTACCTACAACCTTTTTTATCGAAAAACCATTTCAAAACTGGACCAAGACCTCATCGGACATTTTAGGAACGGTCTTTTTATACACCGATTACATGGTGCCCTTCGACGCGTTGCGAGCTGAATTGACCAATATTTTGAAAGGATCAGAACTTTGGGACGGTGAGGTAAACAATATTCAGGTAACCGATTCAAAATCAGGTTTTGTAGAAATAAGGGCTCTTATGAGTGCCAGAAATTCTTCAGATGCTTGGGATTTACGGGTACTTGTCCGTGAAGAATTAATTTCATTTTTACAGAAAAATTATCCAGAAAGTTTGGCCCATACCCGATTGTACATTAAAAATATGGAAGAAGCAAAAAATAGAAACATCTAATGTTCGTTATACCTTTGACCCTATTCCTATATTTTCTTGCAATGGTTGTTCGAAAAAAAGAATATCTCTGGAAACACATAAGGTCAACACACGTAATGGCTTTTCTTAATATGCGCTCGGCTTACATTTTACTTTTATTTTTAAGTCCGTTTTTTGGCTTCTCCCAAGAAAATAACAGTTTGCTTTGGGAAATTTCTGGTAACGGCCTAAAAGAGACCTCCTACCTATATGGCACTATGCATGTCAGCAAAAGAATTGCTTTTCGACTAGACGATGTATTCTATGATGCTTTAGACAAAAGCGAGGTTATCGCTCTTGAGTCAGACCCTGGCACCTGGCTCGAAGAAGGCCATGGGGTAGGTCTGAGGGGTTACGGCCAAGGAAATGGTTTTGTCTCCAAAGGTTTTTATACCTATCCGTTTGTCATACGAAACCCGAGTAAAAAAGAGATTGGGGCCTATTTGGCCTTCGAAGATCGACGGGTAAACAGTATTTTGTATCGAACCGATGCATATTCGCAGAACTTTGAGGAAGACACTTATCTCGATATGTTCATATATCAAGCAGGGAAAAAGTTTAAAAAAAAGGTAGTTGCCTTGGAAGATCTTGCCGAATCGGCGGCCTTGGTAGGTCGAGCGAGTTTAAACGCCATGAAACCAAGGCCCGATGAATGGTTACAGAAAAAAATGCGCCTACAGGACCCCTCAACAATATTACAAGATGCCTATCGCAATCGAGACATCGATTTACTAGATTCAATAGACAAGGCCATGTACACGGATCATTACATGAATAATATGCTCTATGTGCGCAACGGCAATATGGCGCAAAAGCTTGATTCAGTAATGCGGACGGCAAAGGTTTTTACGGGTATTGGCGCGGCCCATTTACCCGGGAAAAAGGGAGTAATCGCCCTATTGAGAAATTTGGGGTATACCGTAAAAGCGCTGACTTCAAAAGCTGGTTTAAGAGGCCAAAAACTGAAAGAAAAATTCGAAAGTTCTTTTCGGGAGAATACCTATGCCCCTCAAGGGCCCGATGATGGACTTTTTAGTATTGATCTTCCACACAAATTATATGCTGTATCGGAAAACATCAATACCACCTACATTTCACCAGACTTGGCGAACGGAAGTTATGTAATGATAAACCGTATACCCACCTTTTCCCATTTAAAACAAGACAACGTCTATACGCTTGACGACCTTGATAAATTACTGTTCGAAAACATTCCGGGGAAGATTATTGAAAAAAAACGAATAGAAAATGCCGGATTCTCTGGACTGGATATTAAAAACCGGTTAAAGAATGGCGATTATCAACGCTATCATATATATGTTACGCCCCTTGAAATCCTTATTTTTAAAATGGGTGGTGACGGTGATTATGTAACCCAACATTCCGACACGATTTTCAATAGCATCCACTTTAATAAGCAAGATGGGGCCTATGCCGCTATTTCCTCCGGATTTCAAGATTTCAAGGTGCGAATGCCGACATATCACACCTTCACCAATAGGTTTCGTAATGGCAATCGAACAATTCAAGGCTACGATTCGATTGCCGACAGCTATTTTTTTCTTCGCAAAGCCACACTCAACGATTTCAATTTTATCGAAGCTGACACTTTTGAATTAAAACAGATTCAGAAAAGGTTCTATCAAAACCTCAAACTCAAACCCGTCTATAAGCCCTTTGACGGTACTGTCCTAACATCTTCGGCAATCATAGATTCTTCACAAAATAAAACTTTGCATTTAAAAACAACACTTAAAAGAGGTGACTACTATCTTCTGGGAGTCTTGACCTCTGATGATAGTGAAGCTTCATTATATTTCGATTCTTTTCAAATAAAGGAGCCGGTTTATCAAGAAAAATTCAAAGCAGTAGTTGATACAGCCTTATTTTTCCGAACCATAAGCAATGTAGATCCTCCCAAGTTTGTGGAGAGTAGTAGCAACTATTTTTCGGGCAAAGCAAAACCCAAAGCATATAATGCATTCAACAAGAAAACAATCTATCAAAACAAGGATAACGAAGCCATAACCGTTGAACTTAATAAATCGCACGATTTCTTAATGTTTGCGAATATCGACTCGGTATGGGCCCTTCGTAAAAAACTGTACACTCGAAAAAACTTTATAATTCACGAAACCAAGGAGTCTGTAATTTCAAAAGACTACTATGAAATGCAATTGACCTTGACCGACACTGCGAGTACAAGAGGCATTCTAATCAAAAATGTTGTTCAAGGCGGCCTTCTTTACGAGGTAAAGGCGCAGATCGATACTCTCGGCCCGCCTAGCCGGTTTGTTTCCGAATTTTTTGAAAATTTCCGACCCTTTGACACACTTATTGGTAGAAGCATTATAGGTGACAAAACCCAAGACTTTTTCGCTGCCTTAAGGACTAACGATAGTATTATGGTAGATGGCTATCCGCTAATCAAATTTGAAAACAAACATATCGACTCATTGGAATATTACATTTCCGAATTCGAATATCCTGATGACAAAAAGTATATTCAAGCCTACCTTATTCAAAAACTAGGCACATTGCAGAAGCCCGGAACGGTCGGCTTTATAAAGGACTTTTACGTAAAGTCTTATAATAATTCTCGCGCCCAGACCAAAATTTTACAAGCCGTTGCCAAAAAATCAGATGGAGCATCGACCAAATTACTATTGGAGCTTATGGGCAAAGACTTGCCTTTAGTGTCAAACACCTTTGAAATCAGGAAAATTTTCAAACCTTATTTTGACAGTTTGCCAAAAGCACGAAAGTTATATCCCCAACTGATGGATTTCAGTACCATTGAAGAGTATAAACCTCCCATTTTTTCGTTGTTGGCCAAATTAAAGGCGAAGGGATTGGTCAAACCAAAGAGTTACAAAAAGTATCGCAAACAAATATTAAGCGATGCCAAAATTCAACTGAAACGGCTATCGGGACTTTCGGTCAATGCCAGCATAGAACGAAAACACAGTGCTAAAAAATCAGTATTGGAAGACTATGCCATTTTGCTTTACCCGTTTATAAAGGAAAAAGCAGTAAGCCAGTTTTTTGATCGATTGCAACATGTCGATGATCATCGCATACAAACGATATATGCTATTTTATTGGCCGAAGACGGATTACCATTGCCGAAAGGCATGCTCGACAAACTGGCAGCGAATAATGACAGTAGGGGCCTGCTTTTTAACAGATTAAAGTCCATCGGAAAGTTGAATCTATTCCCTTCCAAATACCGAAACCAGTGTTACTTGGCAGCCACTGTACTCACGGGTTCAGAGTTGGAGAACGAAGAACAAGACACCCCTGTTTTTCTGGATCAACGACCACTAAAGTACAATGGCAAAAAATTTACGGGTTATTATTTCAAAACACGCGATCAATCGGAATACAGCACCAATTTCAATATGCATTTATTGGTCTTTGAAAAGGGAAAGGCATTGACCACTACCCCTTTTTATCAGAATGATGGCTTACATATTGAAGACACCGATAGTAACGAAGAAGCCATGGATTACGCCACCGAGGCCTTTATACTAAAAGACAGGCAACGGGCAGAAGTTTACCGACCTAATGGGTATGGCGTATATGGGTATCATGGGTTTTAATGAGTACTTTTGAATTAAATAATAAAATTATGAAGTTTGTGATCTTCGTTGGGCTGTTTCTATTATTCAGCCATTCAATAAGTTCTCAAGATCTCACTTGTTCCCCGGCCGATAAACAAGCCGTGGAAAAGAAGATTATTGAAATCAAGGGTTTGGGCCAAAACGACTTTGGCAAAACACTCGTTGCCATTGGAAAAACCTTTATGGGCACCCCCTATGTAGCAAAGACCTTGGAAATAGGGGAAACCGAATCATTGGTAATCAACCTGCAAGGACTTGACTGTACAACTTATGTCGAAAATGTACTCGCCTTTGGAATCATGCAGCGAGAAGGGCGGTTTAACTTTGATGATTTTACAGAAAACCTAGAAACCATTCGGTATAATAACGGAAAACTAGATGGTTATGCCTCCCGACTTCATTACTTTTCGGAATGGATCGCCAATAATGAAGAAAAAGGATTATTAAAGGACATTACCGCGGAAATCGGAGGGATGGAAATTACCAAGCCCATCAATTTTATGAGTACCCATCGCGAACTATATCCCTTTTTAAAGGATAACGCCAACTTCAAAAAAATTCAGGCTTCCGAAAATTATTTGAACAACAAATCCATTTGCGTTTTGCCGCAATCGGCAATTGAAACCAATGAACACTTAATTCAAACTGGAGACATCATAGCATTGGCGACATCTATTAATGGCCTTGATGTAACCCACACGGGTATTGCCACAAGAGAGAAAGACGGCCGCATTCATTTACTTCACGCTTCAACGGTTTCCATGAAAGTCGAAATTTCTAAATTACCCCTTACCGACTACTTGAAGCACATAAAAAAGAACACCGGCATCATGGTTGCCAGACCGATTTAACCCATGTACGCACATAAGTAACCAAGAAGATAAACCAACTGTTCAGTCTAGAAACCCGATGCTTTGCAAGTAAGCCATCCTTAAATAGAATTCTGTCGTTTTCTAATGTCTTTTCAAAGGGGAATTCAATCAATGCATCCATCTCAAAAAATGGTAAAACCGACTCATGAGTCGGTTTTACCATTTCTACTTTATACACCAACAAAAGCTAGAATTAGCTTATTTACGGCCTAAACAATACTCAATACCGCCCAACAAATGTTGTCTGAAATCGGGTTGGTCATAAGCCTCGTCAGTATGACCAAGACCAGTGTAAAAAGCACGTCCGCCATCAAACTCGTGGTACCAGGCAATCGGGTGATTGTCGCCATTTTTGCCTCCCTCATAACTACTTTCATCCAACTTCATAACTATATTCAAGTCAGGATTAATATTTTTGTAGTTGTACCATTCATCAAAATGCCTCCAAGAATCACTTAAGTGCTTGGTTGAGGCATGAGTTCCATCAACAACCTCTATTCTAGCCTCCTGTTGTTTGGGATGGCTTAAAAAGTAAGCCCCTGCCAATTTACCATACCAAGGCCACTCATACTCTGTATCGGCGGCGGCATGTATGCCCATGTAACTCCCTCCGTTATTTATATAATCTTCGAATGCAGCTTCTTGCCTATCTCCTAAAATGTCCATAGTCGTATTTAAAAATACTACCAATTGGTATCTTTTTAGAGTCTCCGTATTGAACTGCAGCGAATCTTCGGTATGAACCACCCCGAAATTATTTTCAAGACCCAACTTACGAAGGGTAGCTACACCTTTGGTTATTGATTTGTGCCTGAAGCCATTAGTTTTCGTAAAAACCAAAAGTTGGGCAGGTGGTATCTTATACCGACTATCGAGTGCGACTCCGGCTTCTTGCTTAAAGGATACGTCTTGATCGATTTTAGTGGCACCACATCCTACCAAAAAAGTAAGTGCGACACATAAAACAAAGGCATGCAAAAATATTCTCATAGGGTTTCAAAGTTTATAGAAAGATAAATATCGATATTTTCGCTCGATTTAATCAAATATTATACACATTTTAAGTACTATATTTCTATTTAACCCTGTAATCGACGTTGATTTAGGTCATAATTAAAACTATACTGCGACAAATTAATTTGCCAAAGACATCACATATTTTTTGGGGGTGGTGCCATATTTCTTTTTAAAGGCTGAAATAAAATGACTGCTGGTACTATACCCTACCCGAAGGCCTACCTCATTAACATTGTGCTGGCCAGATTCTAACAATTTACGGGCGTGCTCCATCTTGTAATCGAACAAAAAACTATATACCGAATCACCATAAATCTGTTTAAAGCCTTCTTTGAGCTTTTTTAATGATAGCCCTATTTCTTGTGCGAGTTCCGCTAAACTTGGTGGTTCCGACATTCGAGAAATAATAATTTCCTTCGCTTTTCGAATACGTTTTACATTATCTTCATCAACAAGAAAAGGGCATTGCTCGGCATCGGCATCGGCACTCTTGTTAAAATATAACGAAATAAGCTCATACACCTTACCTTTTATATACAGTTGTTTTATGGACGGGTGTAGGTTGTAATTCATCATTTGACTCAAAATAACGGCTATTCCAGGCGAAACCCCTTCTTGGGCATAGTATTTTTTTTCTTTGTTTCCTTCTACCAAAAAGGGAATGAAATCAGCCTCTTTTGAAAAGAGGGAGTGAAATTTACGAATTGTCATGATTATAGACACCATCCATGAATTGGGTGCCAATTCAAGGTTCATTGGCAAATCCATTTGAGTATTGTACAATAATAGAGAGTTTTCTTCCGACACATCCAACGCATACCTTCCCTCGTTAAAAATGAACTTTGCGCGGCCCTTTAAACAAAAGTGGAACTGTATAAAAGTACTGTCGATTTGACGGGTAACCTTCTGAAAGTCGGAGGCATCGTTCTGAATCTTCAAAACATAAAATCCGTCTTCGAGAAGCACCTCGTCAAAAGAACCTTGAGCGACATTTTCTTGCAACATAGCTTTATTAGTATTTGCATTTCTATTTAGAAATGTTCTAAATAATATTCTTCAAAAACCACTATTTCACTGCAAAAATAACAGATTTACAGCAAATTAACGCTGAAATTAGACAAAAACACTTTAATCGATACTAATTGTTCCTCTAGCGTTATTTTTATTGATAATGTAAAATTATTTTTGCTTCCGATTGAACAACTTCATGAAAGAGTATCACATCTCCAAGCACAATTCTTTTTACACAATTGGGCTCAGCTACAAAAAAGCCGATGCCAAAGTTCGTGGTGATTTCAGTCTTGACCCTATAGCAATGGAACGTCTGTTGGTTCAAGCAAAGGCACAAGAAATCGACGGTCTTTTGGTTACCTCGACTTGTAATCGAACGGAATTACATGGCTTCGCCCAGCATCCCTTTCAATTAATAAAAATACTTTGTGATAATACCGAAGGCACCTTGGAAGAATTTCAGGAAGTGGCTTACGTGTATAAGAACAATGAGGCCATTGCCCACCTTTTTCGGGTAGGTACCGGGCTAGACAGTCAAATATTGGGAGATTTTGAAATTATAAGTCAATTGAAGCAAAGTTTCAATCGTTCAAAAAAACTTGATATTGCAAATCCGTTTATTGAGCGTTTATGCAATTCGGTCATTCAGGCCAGCAAGCGTATTAAAAATGAAACCGAGATTTCTTCAGGCGCCACATCGGTCGCCTTTGCTTCGGTACAATATATTCTCAAAGAGGTTCCGAATATTTCGGAGAAGAACATTTTACTTTTCGGAACAGGGAAAATCGGGCGAAACACTTGTGAGAACCTTATCAAACACACCAAAAATCCGCATATCACACTTATCAATCGCACAAAGGACAAGGCGGAAAGAATTGCAGGAAAATTCAACCTTACGGTTAAAGACCATGGCGACCTTCAGGCAGAAATTCGCAAAAGTGATGTACTGGTGGTAGCAACCGGTGCCCAACTGCCCACGATTTCAAAAGAACTCATTTACACCAAAAAACCTTTATTGGTTTTAGACCTTTCTATACCTAAGAACGTATCGGACGATATTGCTACCCTCGACAATGTTACGGTAATACATCTAGATCAATTGTCACGAATGACTGATGATACGCTGGAACGTAGAAAACAGTTTATTCCGCAAGCAGAGATTATCATCGACGAGGTTATGTCTGATTTTACCCAATGGCTGGAAACCCGCAAATTCGCGCCCGTTATCAAAGCCTTGAAAAGGAAATTAAAGACTATGAAAGAAGAGGAACTTGACTACCAGTCTAAAAAAAGTTCCGATTTCGATCCCGAACAGGCCGATATAATATCGAACCGCATCATTCAAAAAATTACCAAACAATTTGCCAATCACCTCAAGGAAACTGATATCGATGCAGACAATAGTTTGGAGCTTATCCAAAAAGTATTTCAACTAGAAGTCGAACCCCAATGAGCAAATCTATTCGAATAGGTACCCGCGATAGCGAATTAGCGTTATGGCAGGCCAATACTGTAAAACAAAAGCTTGAAGCATTAGGCTATCACGCTCAATTGGTTCCTGTAAAATCCGAGGGTGATCTTGTATTGGACAAACCTTTACACGAACTTGGCATTACAGGTGTTTTTACCAAGACTTTGGATATCGCCATGCTCAATGGCGCTATTGATATTGCCGTGCACTCCATGAAAGACGTGCCTACCATGTTGCCAAAAGGAATTGTGCAGGCCGCAGTTTTGCAACGTGGCAACTTCATGGATATTATGGCTTTTAAAGACAATGAAGAGTTTTTAGCCCAACGTCATGCGGTAATCGCGACCGGAAGTTTGCGCCGAAAGGCACAATGGCTCAATCGGTATCCTACACATACGGTAGTCGATTTGAGAGGCAATGTGAATTCCCGTCTCGAAAAATTAAATAATAGCGATTGGAACGGCGCTATCTTTGCTGCGGCTGGATTGGAGCGCATTGGTCTAGAACCTGAAAATACTATTGGCCTCACTTGGATGGTACCTGCACCGGCACAAGGTGCCATTATGGTCGTCGCCATGGAAAATGATGACGAAGTACGCCAGGCATGTGCGCAACTGAACCATGAGCCAACAGCCATTTGTACAACTCTTGAAAGAGAATTTTTAAGAATACTCGAAGGTGGTTGTACTGCGCCTATCGGCGCCTTGGCATATATCAACAAACAAGATGTGGTTACTTTGAAAGGAGTATTGTTAACCGAGGACGGCAGTAAAAAATTAGAGGCTGAATTTACCGCTCCGTTAGGTTTACACCAAAACTTAGGTAAAGAATGTGCCGAAAACATATTGGGGCGCGGGGCTAAACGTCTCATGAACGATGTACAAAATACCAGCGATAGTGCCACGCTGTTTTCAACAAAAAACCTGACTACTAATCAAATACAACAATTCAAGGAAGGTATTCGGGTCAAATCGGAAGACTTCATCAAGATTAGTCCGAATCGTATTGCGGCCAATGTCTTAAAGTCTGAAATGCAGAATGTAATCTTGACCAGCCAAAATGCGGTAGAAGCACTTTTAACCAATGTTCCCGCAGAAGAATTAAAATTTAAAAATATCTATTGCGTAGGCCGAAAAACGAAACGTCTGATCGAGCGTAAAATTGGCCCTGTAAAACATCAAGAAAAAAATGCCAAAAAGTTGGCCAAGTATTTGACTGATTATATGGAGGGATTGGAAGTCACCTACTTCTGTAGTAACTTAAGAATGGACGATATTCCCCACATTTTGGCCGAAAGCAATATTACCGTCAACGAAATTGAGGCATACCGTACAAAACATGCTCCTGTCAAGGTCGATGACAGCACACTCGGCGTCTTGTTCTTTAGTCCTTCAACAGTAACGAGCTATCTTATGCAGAACACTGCTGACAAAATAGCCTATTGCATTGGCGAGACTACTGCTGCCGAAGCCAGAAAACATTTTGAGGATGTTCGAGTTGCAAGAATACCTACAGCAGAAAGCGTAATTGATTTAGTGAATGAGGATTATGTTGATTGATGGTCATCACCACCGAATTAGAACATAACATACATAGAATTGAAAAGTTATTTTGAACTACTAGGCTAAGAGGCGCGCAGGCTAAATAGCTTACTAGCGAAAAGACAAAGGCAATAGTTATCTCATACATATGATAAAAAACGACTTATTTTTACGCGCCCTTAAAAGAGAAACCGTTGACCGTCCACCTGTTTGGATGATGCGTCAAGCAGGGCGATATCTTCCAGAATTCATGGAAATAAGGGAGAAATACGATTTTTTCACACGCTGCCGTACACCAGAACTCGCTTCAGAAATTACCGTGCAACCTATTCGACGTTTTGGAATGGATGCCGCTATTCTATTCAGCGATATCCTAGTAATTCCGCAGGCGATGAATATTGAAGTTCAGATGAAACCGAATTTCGGACCGTATTTGCCAAACCCAATTCGCTCCCAAAAAGAACTCGATACGGTGATAGTTCCTGATGTTGTTATTGAACTTGATTATGTAATGCAAGCTATAAAAGCAACTAAGGAAAAATTAAACGATGAGGTTCCATTAATCGGCTTTGCCGGGTCACCATGGACTATTTTATGTTATTGTGTGCAAGGGCAGGGTAGCAAAACGTTTGATAAGGCCAAAGAGCTGTGTTTTACACAACCTGTCGTTGCTCATGAGCTACTACAAAAAATTACCGATACTACAATCGCCTATCTTAAGGCAAAAATAAAGGCAGGTGTTGATGCCGTGCAAGTATTCGATTCTTGGGGTGGCATGCTATCTCCCGTCGATTATCAAGAATTCTCATGGAAATACATCCAGCAGATTATCGATGCCTTAAAAGATGAAGCTCCCGTAATCGTTTTTGGAAAAGGTTGTTGGTTCGCCCTAGGTGACATGGCCAAATCAGGTGCGGCCGCTTTGGGTGTAGATTGGACCTGCTCCGCAAGAAACGCAAGATATTTGACAGGAGGAAATATTCCGCTACAGGGTAACTTTGACCCTGCTAGATTATTATCTCCTCCATCAGAAATCAAGAAAATGGTCGCTCAAATGATCAAAGAATTCGGAAAAGACAACTATATCGTAAACTTAGGCCATGGTATTCTTCCGAATATTCCTGTCGAAAACGCAAAAGCCTTTATTGATGCCGTAAAGAGCTATCACGAATAGGCCGTAAAGAAATGCCATAACGTTTGAAATATGAAATGTAATTCTTCGCTTTCTTGAATCAAACATATGGAGTCTACGAGAGAATTTACGATTCATGAGTTAGTTTTAGATGATGCTGTCGGCCTTTGTCGCCTCATGGTTTCCAATATGGCCCGTTTTGAGCGTTTTTTTCCGAATACATTGCGACAAAACCTCACTGTTAAAACCTCCCAAGACTTTATTAGTAAGAAACAAGAGCAATTCGAAGCTAATTTTGAATTTACATGGGCACTAAAAGAAGTCACTTCAGGGAAATTAATCGGACTTATCATTCTAAAAGAATTGAATTGGATCGATGGTGTGGGCGAGTTGGCCTATTGTATCGACAAAAACTATAATGGAAAAGGCTGGACAACCCAAGCGGTTAAAATAATTTCCAGACATAGTTTAGAGCATTTTCGGTTAAATACACTTCAAATTGTTGTACATAAGAGCAATACCGCAAGTTTGCGGGTAGCAGAAAAATGTGGTTATATTTGGAAAAGAACGCTATCGGAGGCGTATACACCTCCTAAAGAGAAGGCTTTAGACATGGAATTGTATGAATTAAGTCAACCCACGCTACAATAAACGCTTAAATAAAGAAGTAAAACAGGACACCTAAAGACAATGAAAGATACTTTTTACGCCTATATTCAGAAGCTACAGCATACAATTACCTCAAAATTAGAGGAAGTAGACGGTACCGCTAAATTTCGGGAAGATATTTGGGAGCGTGCAGAAGGCGGGGGCGGTCACTCGCGGGTGATAGAAAACGGTAGCGTTTTTGAAAAAGGAGGGGTCAATATTTCGGCAGTTCATGGAGCATTACCCGAAAGTATGCAACATTATTTTGGGGTCAAAGATGCCGATTTCTTTGCCTGTGGATTAAGTCTCGTTATCCATCCAAAAAACCCTATGGTACCTACGGTACACGCCAATTGGCGCTACTTCGAAATGTACGACAAAGAAGGAAGCATAGTTGATCAATGGTTTGGTGGAGGACAAGATTTGACACCCTATTATTTGTTCGATGAAGATGCTGTTCATTTCCATTCCGTCTGCAAACAAGCCTGTGATAAAAACAACCCATTGTTCTATCAAGAATATAAAAAGCGATGTGACACCTATTTTTGGAATGCCCATCGGGATGAAGCCCGAGGTGTTGGCGGACTCTTTTTTGATTATTGCAAAGCAACCGAGGAGATTAAAATGCAAGACTGGTACAATTTTGTTACCGAAGTAGGGAATAGTTTTCTAGAAGCATATATACCAATCGTTCTAAAACGAAAAGAACTTCGATATACCGACAAACAGCGGGAATGGCAAGAAATTCGCAGAGGACGCTATGTCGAATTTAATTTGGTTCATGACAAAGGCACACTCTTCGGACTTAAAACCAATGGACGTATCGAAAGCATTTTAATGAGTCTTCCCCCACATGTGCAGTGGCGGTACGACCATCACCCTGAGGCGGGAAGCGAAGAAGAGCGTCTTCTAAAAGTTCTTCAAAATCCGAAAGAATGGGTTTAATGTACGATTATGGCCAAAAAAGGAAAAGCAAAAAACACCGTTAACAAAGCCAAACACACCAAGCTATTCAACAGAAAAAAAGCCAAGCTTAAAAAAGAAAAGGAGACAAGGAAGGAACGGCTAAAAACGATTGCCAAAATGAAGCACACTCAAAACGAAACCCTATGAATACGAATACTTGTTTCTGCGGTTTTCGGGACGATTACGCTAATTGCTGTGGTAAAGTTCACGCAAATCTAGCTATTGCCATTACTGCCGAGCAATTGATGCGCTCTAGGTATTCGGCTTTTGTACTTGCAAATGGCAATTATTTAATGCAAAGCCACCATTCTTCGACAAGGCCACTTAAAGATAAAAAAGCAATTATAAAATGGGCCAAGTCCGTTACTTGGGTCAAACTTGAAATTATTGCCAAAACCAAAGGCACTAAACACGATGAAGAGGGCACCGTAACTTTTAATGCATATTACTACGAGAATGGTAAATTAAAGGTCATTCACGAAAAATCGGTTTTTAAAAAAGAACATGGGCATTGGACTTATTTAGGTATTGCAACATGAAATTAGCAACAAGAATTTTAACCATGGTTATCTCAATCTTGGTTTTGTTTGGATGTCAAACAAAAAAGTCGAAAAGCGATATTGAAATCGCCTTTACCCGTGATACCCTTGATGTGGGCTATACCTATTGGTGGCCGCAATCGGGGCCTTTTATCGGTGACTGCGGTGAGGAACTGTCACTGGTATTCGTTGGTATATTGAAGCAGCTTGAAAAGCCGAACAAAAATGCAGGTCCTTTATACACGGTACAGGAAGGAATTATTGAAATCGAAAAAGTTTTCAAAATCAAGGAAGTAGGAAGAGATTCATATGCCAACCAAAAATTTGTCCGCACTGATTGTTTTTATGATTTGGGTCTGCAAATAGGTGACACCGTTTCGGTATCTTGTTATGATTTTGAGGATGCCTACAGCATCCCCGGAGGAAACTCTATTTTAAAAATAAGAAGCTTTGATGACCCTATCATTACCTCTCTTCGAAACTATATCGACTCAGATCAAAATCCGGTTAAACTAAAAAAGGATTCATTACTATGGCGTACATTTGAATTAGATAAAGATTTGAGCCATATTATCACATGCCATGAACAATCAAAAGATTCTGTCGATGTCTCAAAATAGTGATAGGGATTCAGAAATTGAACAACAAAAACGTATAAATGTATCCACTTAAAAGAAACCGAAGACTGCGAACTTCATCTGCCATTCGTTCTTTAGTACAAGAAACTGCCATTTCGCCAAACGATTTTCTCGTTCCACTTTTTGTGGTGGAAGGCAAAACGATTAAGGAAGAAATTACCTCAATGCCCGATTATTATCGGTTAAGCCTTGACAATTTAGAAAAAGAGGTAAAAGAACTCTGGCAAATGGGACTGAAAGCGATATTGCTCTTTGTAAAAGTACCCGATACGTTAAAAGATAACAAAGGTACCGAAGTACTTAATGAGAACGGACTAATGCAGCGTGCCATTAAAACCGTTAAGAATGCGTGTCCGGGTATGTTGGTTATGACCGATGTGGCCTTCGATCCGTACTCTTCTTTTGGCCATGACGGCATTGTAGCCGAAGGACGAATTTTAAATGATGAGACAACCGAACTGCTTGCAGAGATGAGTGTTAGTCACGCCAAAGCCGGAGCCGATTTTGTAGCTCCGAGTGATATGATGGACGGTCGCATACTTGCCATCAGAGAGGCCTTGGAAGACGAAGGCTTTACCGATACAGGTATTATGAGCTATAGCGCTAAATATGCTTCAGCTTTTTACGGCCCCTTTCGAGATGCCTTGGATTCTGCCCCGGTAGACATCAAAAACGTGCCCAAGGACAAAAAGACCTATCAGATGGATTTTAGCAATCGATTCGAGGCGATTCGGGAAACGGAAATGGACATTGATGAAGGAGCCGATATTGTGATGATAAAACCAGGCCTCTGTTATTTAGACATTGTTCGGGAAATACGAAATGAGGTCGATGTACCGGTGGCCGTATATCAAGTCAGCGGCGAGTACGCCATGGTAAAAGCCGCAGCCGAAAGAGGATGGTTAGATCATGATGCCGTGATGATGGAGCAGTTAACCGCCATTAAAAGGGCCGGTGCGAATATTATCGCGAGTTATTTCGCTAAAGATGCCGTGCAATTACTAGGATAAAATATAACCAGGACCTATATTTAGAATGAAACTTCCCAAATGAAAAAGATATTTTTTATACTCTTTGGTTTAATTCATTTGAATGCTATGTCACAAAACCTCTTTATCGACACCTTTCTTGAAAAATGGGGAAATTCAAAAATTTATTTAATTCAATTGGCCGAAGCAATGCCAGAATCTCAGTACGCATATAAACCGACCGAGAAGCAAAAAACTTTTGCGGAGCAGCTAATTCATATCAAAGGGAATATCGATTGGTTAAGTAAAACCTATTTCGGCGACGGCAGCCTCCAAAAAGAGCAGACGAATACAACGCCCACAAAAAAACAGCTTATCGACGCCCTAAAAACTAGTTTTGATGTGTCGGCCTCCCTTATTGCAAACCTAGAAACAGAAAAACTTGCTGAAAAAGTAGATTTTTTTGCCGGGAGAAAGACAAAAATGCAAATTATGAATTTACTTCAAGACCATGTCACACATCATCGTGGTCAATTGATCGTATATTTAAAACTCAATCAAATAGAACCGCCCCAATATTCAGGGTGGTAGCTCGACAATATGAAAAAGGCACGATACAACGCAATCAATCTACTTACCAGTATTTTATTTTTCTCATACCTGAGTGCTCAAAACACTAGTCTTTCTAAGGGCTTTCCTTCCGAGGTAGGGTTAGATTCCACTTATATCCATCAAAAAGTAGATTCGATTATGGCCTTCGGCATTCAGCAGCGGGCTTTCCCTGGGGCACAGGTTTTGGTTGCCAAGAACAATACGATAATTTTTCATAAGGCTTACGGATTTCACACCTATGAAAACCAGACGAAAGTAGCCTTAGACGATATTTATGACCTTGCTTCCGTCACGAAAATTACAGGACCACTACCGGCGCTTATGAAATTGGTAGACGAAGGCAAACTCAATCTCGACCTGCCCTTCAGTACCTACTGGAAACCCTGGCGCAAAAGAAAGGATAAAAAAGATTTGACCCTAAGGGAAATTCTCGCCCATCAAGCTGGCCTCGTGCCTTATATTGTATTTCTTGATAAGGTCATTAAAAAAAATGGGGCCATTAAAAAACGCTTTGTAAAGTCTACTCCAAAAAAGGGGTACACCCACCAAGCCTACGAACATCTTTTTATAAAGGATAGGTTTAACCGTAAAATGTATCGCATGATCAATCGCTCTAAGGTAAGCGATGAAAAAAAATATAAATATTCGGGGCTGACCTTCCTAATTTTCCCTAAACTCATCGAAAACCTTACGGGCCAGTCATATGAAACGTATTTAACGAGCAATTTTTATGCGCCTTTAGGGGCCACCACAATGGGTTTCAATCCCAAAACAAAAAATTATTCCAATACAATCGTACCCACCGAAATGGATACCCTTTTTAGGCATGAACTCACAAAAAATTGGGTACATGATGAAAATGCATCCCTTTTGGGCGGTGTTTCGGGCAATGCAGGGCTGTTCGCTTCGGCAACTGATTTGGCTAAAATTATGCAGCTATATCAGAATTATGGCAACTATAATGGTAAGACGTATATTTCGGAAGCTACCATGAGGGAATTTAGCCGGGTACAATACCCTGAAAATGATAATCGTCGAGGATTGGGCTTTGATAAACCGCTCTTACATAACGCAGAACTTCCTTTAAAAGACGCGTATCCTGCCCCTGAGGTGAGCCCAGAAAGTTTCGGTCATAGTGGTTTCACCGGCACTTTTATCTGGGCAGATCCCGTGGAAAAACTGGTCTATATCTTTCTTTCAAATCGTGTAAATCCGACAAGGAAGAACCAAAATTTATACAAATTGAATATACGGTCAGCTGTTCAACAAGTTTTTTATAAGGGCAAATTACCATCGCAATAGCATCAAGTGATTCTTTATTTATTGGTATCTTAGTATCTTAATCTGACTCTATGGGCCTGTTGGTTTTTTATGCGGTTATTTCTATCTTTTTTTCATTTTTGTGCTCGGTCTTAGAAGCCGTCTTACTCAGCATCAATCCCACCTTTGTAAACATCAAGAAAAAAGAAGGCAAGACCTACGCAGATACCTTGGAAACATTAAAGAATGATGTCGATAAGCCTCTAATTGCCATTCTTACACTAAATACCATAGCGCATACGGTAGGTGCAATATTGGTGGGGGTACAAGCCAAAGCTGCCTATTCAGAATTATACGGTACTACCCAAAGAACATTTTTAGGTATTGAATTCACAGAAGATCTTATGGTCGGTGTCGTTTCGACAATCATGACCATTTTAATTTTAGTAGCCTCTGAAATTATTCCGAAAACAATTGGAGCCACCTATTGGAGACAATTGGCCAATTTCACCGCTAAATCTTTAAAAGTTATGGTATTGGCCCTAAAATGGACCGGTCTTTTATGGGTACTACAATTGTTTACCAAACTAGTGGGAGGAAAGGGGCATCACGGAAGCGTTTTAAGCCGCGAAGACTTTACGGCCATGACCGATATCGCACATGAGGAGGGTGTTTTTGAAAAATCTGAATCTACGATTATTAAAAACCTACTCCGTTTCGACGAAGTTCTGGTCAAAGACATTATGACACCTCGCGCCGTAGTAAAAATTGCGGCAGAGGATAAAACTATCGCAGAATTTTTCGAAAATAATCCTAAAATGCGATTTTCGCGTATTCCGGTCTATAATGGTAAGGTAGATAATATCACCGGATTTGTTCTCAAAGACAATATTTTAGAGGAAATGGTAAACGATAATGGTCACCTACCCTTATCAGAAATTAAAAGAGAAATTCTAATTACAGCCCGAGACACGCCAATCCCTCAATTATTCAATACTTTGATATCTAAACGAGAACACATTGCCTTGGTCGTAGACGAATATGGCTCGATTAGCGGTCTGGTTACCATGGAAGATGTTATCGAAACCCTCTTAGGGCTTGAAATCATGGACGAGAGCGATAATGTGGCCGATTTACAACAATTGGCACGAAAGAATTGGGAAGAGCGTGCCAAGCGAATCGGAGTCATTGAAAAAGCTCCTAAAGAAGAATAATGGAGTCAGCTAATATAAAAACACCGCTCGGTATGGTAAAAATTGAAGGGGACATGTTGGGGTTGTCCTCAATTACTATATTAGATTCCAATCAAGAACCTGATGCTATTTTTCCCAAAATTTTGGAAGATGCGATTCATCAGTTGCAAGAATATTTCAAGGGAAAGCGCCGAGCCTTCACTATAAATTTAAATCCCAAGGGCACTGATTTTCAAAAAAAAGTATGGGAAGCGCTACGGCATATCCCTTACGGCAAAACTATGTCATATCTAGAGCTCGCTAAAACCTTAGGCGATATAAAGGCCATTCGTGCGGTCGCTGCGGCTAACGGCAAAAATCCGTTATGGATTGTCATTCCGTGTCATCGCGTCATTGGTAGCGATGGGTCTTTAACAGGATATGCTGGCGGTTTACATCGTAAGAAATGGCTTTTAAATCATGAAAACCCCGTAAAACAGCAATCGCTTTTTGATTGACAACCGACTGATAGGTTTGTTGTAGTAGTGTAATTACTGATAAAAAGGTTTACACCTTCCGTTTGTCGCCAGGATATCTCCACAAAACGAGATACTAAAATAAAGAACCCCCTACTAAAAATAAAAAATAGACTACACAGTCTACCTTACCGCGACTTATACAAAATCATCCAATATCCAAACAACTCTATATCGAGAATGATGTTTGTAGGCAATGTCTTCCAAAAATTTGTTCGTATCTTCAATTCAATAATACAACATCGGTATAAAAATGTTACAAAAAATCAACTTGGAGCATATTCTATTTTTGGATATTGAGACCGTACCGGAAAATGAAAATTACGACCAATTAGATGATGAAAGGAAAGATTTGTGGGAGCAGAAGACAAGATATCAGCGTAAAGATGAATTCACGGCAGAGGAGTTCTATGACCGTGCAGGAATCTGGGCCGAATTCGGAAAAATCATCTGTTTATCAGTAGGTTATTTTCATTTAAAAGGTGATCTAAGAACATTCCGGACCACGAGTTTTCATGGCCCTGAAGCTAAACTATTGAAAGAATTTAAAAACCTATTGAATGGTCATTTCAGTGGGTCTAAACATTTGATGTGCGGACACAATGCTAAAGAATTTGATTTTCCATACATAGCACGGAGAATGATTATTCAGGGTATAGAGCTTCCTTATAAGTTAAATCTGTTCGGAAAAAAGCCATGGGAGGTGCCGCATTTAGATACTATGGATCTCTGGAAATTTGGTGATTATAAGCACTTCACTTCTTTAAAACTGATGGCCAACATTCTGGGTATACCATCTCCTAAGGAAGATATCGATGGCAGTATGGTTCGCGATGTCTTTTACAAGGAAAACGATTTAGATCGTATAATCAACTATTGTGAATTGGATGTGGTTACCACGGCTCAGGTTTTTCTGAGATTGCGGAACGACGAACTATTAGATGAAAGTGAAATCAAGAAAGTTTGATTTTCAAACACCAAAAGTCTTATCCATTAAACTTTAGTTGAATATAAACGGGAAAATGATCGCTGTAGCCTCCTATGTACTTACGCCCAACATATGTACGGTATGGCGTGCCTTTAAATTTCCCTTTGAACTCGGTCAAAAAAACCTCATCAAAAATATTGGCGTGGGCAAAACTATGTGTCCCTTTTTTATGGTTCAAAAAATTATGTGAAACCATAATCTGATCGAACAAGCTCCAACTACGTTTATAATTCACACTTCCCCTTTCATGTGGTATGTGCAATTTTTCCATGGGATTGTACAAATATGGCAACTCCATCAAGTTTTTGATACTTTCCGATTTAGGCCCAGCGTTGAAATCACCCATAATAATATAATTGGGGTCAACAAATTCTCTTTCTATCTTGGCCATATACCTTTTTAATGTTTCCGCCGCAATTACCCTTTTATAATTTGTTTCATTTACACCATTTCGACGAGATGGCCAGTGGTTTACGAAAACATGTACTTCTTCTCCGTTGAGTTCTCCTAACACATAGAGAATATCGCGCGTGGTATCACGCTCGCCATTGGGGTTATTTACGAACAGGGTAATGGGTTCTGAATATTTTACGGTAAAATTGCTTTTACGGTAGATCAAGGCAGTGTCGATACCTCTTTCGTCAGGCGAATCATAATGCACATAATCATAATCGATATCACATAAAGGCTCTGACCCGATAAGGTCTTCCATCACATCTTTATTCTCGACCTCGGCAACTCCGACAAGGGCCGGCGGAGCGGTGGTATGCTCGTTACCTATCTCTGAAATGGTCTTGGCCAGTTTATAAAGCTTTCTTCTGTAACGTTTATTCGACCACTTTTTAGCACCTTTTGGGGTGAAATCATCGTCCAAGGTTTTAGGATCATCTTTGGTATCGAACAGATTCTCTAAGTTATAGAATGCAATGGTGTGAAGTTGCCTCCTTTTACTTCGCTTGAAGAATGAAAAAAGCATGATTTTTTTTTGAGCAAATAAATTTACGAAAATTGCTTGGTCAGTATTGCTTAAATTTGCACTTTAATAAAGTTATGCTAGAAAAGAAATCCATAGAATACGAAAAAGCCGTTCTAATCGGGGTACTGAACAAGGAACAGGATGAAAAGAAAGTGACCGAATATCTCGACGAGTTAGAATTCTTGACATATACGGCCGGTGGCGAAGTTGCCAAACGCTTCGTACAGCGTATGGACACCCCCAACCCTAAAACCTTAATCGGTAGCGGAAAAATGGAGGAGGTAGAAGCCTATGTAAAGGAAAATGACATTGGATCCGTTATTTTTGATGATGAACTAACCCCAGGTCAACAGCGTAACATTGAAAAGCAGCTTCGCTGTAAAATTTTGGATCGCACCAGCCTAATACTTGATATTTTCGCCCAGCGAGCCCAAACGAGCTACGCCCGAACCCAGGTCGAATTGGCGCAATACGAATACCTCTTACCAAGGCTGACCGGCCTTTGGACACACTTAGAACGTCAAAAGGGAGGTATTGGAATGCGTGGCCCAGGGGAAACAGAAATCGAAACGGATAGACGTATCGTTCGCGACCGTATTTCGTTGCTCAAGAAAAAATTGACGAAAATCGATAGGCAAATGGAAACCCAGCGAGGCAACCGGGGCTCATTGGTAAGAGTTGCATTGGTGGGCTATACGAACGTCGGAAAGTCTACGCTTATGAACGTCATCAGTAAAAGTGATGTTTTTGCCGAAAACAAACTTTTTGCAACTCTAGATACTACGGTTCGAAAAGTTGTTATTGGCAATCTTCCCTTTCTCTTAAGTGATACCGTAGGATTTATTCGAAAACTGCCTACACAATTGGTCGAAAGCTTTAAAAGTACGCTCGACGAGGTACGCGAAGCCGACTTGCTATTGCACGTTGTAGATATATCACACCCTAATTTCGAGGAGCATATAGCCTCTGTAAACCAAATTTTAGATGAAATAGAGAGTGCCGATAAAGAAACCATTATGGTCTTTAACAAAATAGATCAATATGTTCACGAAACCATCGATGACGATGACCTGATGACCGAAAAAACATCCAAACATTTTACCATAACGGAGTGGAAAAAAACATGGATGCAACGTGTGGGGAAAAATGCACTTTTCATTTCTGCATTGAACAAAGAAAATTTAGATGAGTTTCGTACTCGGGTATATGAAGAGGTGCGCGATATTCATGTAACTCGCTTTCCCTATAACAACTTTTTATATCCCGAACACTTGGATGAATATTGACTTTTAGAGCTTTATTAAAAGACCCATCCGTGATTTAAATAGTTTAGCGTCTATTCTTCAGACATACAATTAGAAATATTTGCACTTCCGTTTTCACGCTCGTTAATACCGTTTGTCGAAGAAAACGAACCGTTGCTATTTTTCACAACATTTTACTCTTAGTTCACAACAATAATTTCAAAGAAACGCAGATACACCATACATTTACAGTGTAATTAAGTGATAGTGTTAACCGATAGTTATCGGAACCAAATCGAACTGTGATCTTAACCGAAATTAAAGTGTTGACCCCAAATCGGCACTTGACCTAAAAAGCTTGTTCGAGCAATCGAAAATCAAATCTTACAGCATACCTACTTAACTAAAAAAATACCTCGATTCATCTCGAGGTTTTTTTTTGACCCTATTTCAACCTATTACAATTTTATGTGAAAATGAAAAAATGACCTCTGTTTGTTTGCAAACACCTAATGATATGTCGGAGCTTAACACTTACTTCGACCCCCAGCCCTAACAAACTGTATTTCAGACCATATAAAACATTCAGGTTATTCATCGGAGAAACAATACCACTTATATTTTTCACAACATTTTAAACTTCGTTCACAACAATAATTTCAAGAAAACGCATATCTGACATACATTTACAGTGTAATTAAGTGATAGTGTTAACCGATAGCTATCGGAACCAAATCGAACTGTGATCTTAACCGAAATTAAAGTGTTGACCCCAAATCGGCACTTGACCTAAAAAGCTTGTTCGAGCAATCGAAAATCAAATCTTACAGCATACCTACTTAACCAAAAAATTGCCCTGACCTTACGGTCAGGGTTTTTTAGTAAAAATCAGATTTTATAGAAATAATCAGGTGCATTTCATCGATGAAACATGCGAATATCTCCATTTGACAACAACCTGGATTAGTTTCACAACAAAAATTTAGCATTTTAAAAGCGTGAAATTACATTCGTATTGTATTTAATATTTAGCGTTATGTCCCGATAAAACTTTTTCTTAACCGCTGCTTATCAAATACTTTCTGACAAAGAAAGTTTGTTTTTTTATTGACTGTGCAACCGCCAAATTTAACGTATCCTACTTAACTAAAAATGCCCTCCAAAAATTTGGAGGGCATTCTTTTTATAATTGATTTAGGGTAAACAGGGTTTAACGGCTATTTAAAAAGCATAGTTGAGCCCGAACATCCAATAACTTTGTGTCTTTACATCTATATTGTCAAAAGTAGCACCTGCAGAAGGGTTTGGGCCATTTAAGGCATAATCCAAAGCCTCTTGTTTATTGTTTCTTAAACCGAATTCAAACCCAAGGCCTATGCCTTTCCAAAGTGTATAACCGAAAGAGTTTATCCAAGTCCAGTTTGAATAATCGGAACTCTTGTAGCTCTGAAAGGTTGAGAAATTTGTCTTGAAGTTCACCTTCCCCAACTTCTTCGTATAGTCAACTACTATTTTAGCACCGGCAGACGATTCGTAAATATTATCCTCACTTGTGAAAACAAAGTTGTAGTTCAAAGGATGTATTACTACCACCATATCCGTAATAGGTGTCCAAGTAGCACCTAACCCAAGGTCAAGATATCCCGGGTCGTTGAAATTATTGATAATCGACGTTCGATATTCCCCCAAGGCAGAAATCGCAAATTTTTTGCTCAATTTATACCCGTACAAAGAAGTAATATTAAAAACGTCGGTGGTACCGTTGAAGCTATCATCATCGGCTGGATCATCCTTATCATCTAATTTCACCCACTGTAGATTAATATTTCCGGAGTTTCTCCAGAAAAACTTATCCCTGTTTAAGTTGGCGAATACATTACCTGTTACACCTATGTTTCCGGCGGAGTTATTGGGCGTTCCTTGGGAGTACCAATTGTTGAACCCGGAGATGTTGGCCCCTATGGTGCCAAAAGCTCCTTTTTTCCAGCCCGGAAAAGCATCGATTTTTCCTTGAAGGGCATTGACCCTTCCTTGAATTGCAGCAATGGAATCATTTTTTGATGCTTTTTCTGCTTTTAATTCATCTAACGTCTGTGCCTGTATTGCCGAAAAGGCAAACATAACAGCAACTGCCGATAATACTAACTTCTTCATGGTTTTGTGTTTTTAATATAGTTATGATGGGGCAAATGTAAGAATTGTTGACAGAAGATAAAACAGGGTTCTTGACTATTATTTTCTCTTGAAAAGGGGTACGGAAGAACAGGCCTCGCCATACATTATGCTCTTGGCTACGCCCACTAAGCGAGTGGTTATCGATAGGTATGCGTTAGGCGGAACCGGTTTATGACTACAGCCTTTGATTATAACAGACTTGTCTTTAAATTCGGAAACGTCTATGTTTTCAATAATGGTTTGATAGAGAATAGTTTCCATTTGCTCAAGATTTCCTTGAACTATTTTTTTTGCAAAGGGCTGCAGTTTAGTGGCTACAAGCATATACGCCCAACCTGGCACAATAGCATCTGTCGAACAGTGAAGGGCCACAAAAGCATCGGTATACTGACTCCAATCGTGGTTTGAAACATGGTTTCGAAATTCCTTTTCCCTAAGAATAAAACCTTCATGGAGCCAATCTTTGATATCAAGAAGCATTCTCTTGCCTTGGGGATAATAATCCTCAAGATCAAAAGTAAGCAGTTTGCTCTGCGCAACCCTGTTTATAATTTCTTCCGACATATTTAATTAAGGCTATAATAAATTTCCAATCGCCGCTCGACTATACGCTCTGATCACGGCATCATTTTTTCAAACCAAGAAAATTAAAGTAACCCAAGTTCTAATTTCGCTTCTTCACTCATCAAATCTTGGGTCCATGGTGGATCGAAAGTAATTTCTACCTCTGTATCTTTAACAACATCCAACGACTTCACCTTTTCCTCGACCTCAACAGGTAAAGTTTCTGCAACCGGGCAGTTGGGTGATGTCAAAGTCATTAGTATTTTTACCTCATTATCCTCATTCACAAAAACGTCATAAATCAAACCCAATTCATAAATGTCTACAGGAATTTCAGGATCGTAAATCGTTTTTAAAACCTTTACTATTTTTTCACCCAGATCTTGGGTGTCTATTGTTGTTTCTTCGCTCATTTTTTCTAATTCAATTGTGTTTGGTATGCCACTGCATATAACTTCAACTGTTTGATCATACTAACCAATCCGTTTGCCCGGGTAGGCGATAAATGCTCTTTAAGTCCTATTTTATCGATAAAAGCCGTATCGGCATTAATAATGTCTTGCGGTCTTTGGTTGCTAAAAGCCCGTATTAGAATAGCAATAATGCCTTTCGTTATAATCGCATCACTATCTGCCGTGAACACCAATTTATCGTCTTCCAATTCGGCATGGACCCAGACCTTGCTTTGGCACCCTTTAATTATATTTTCTTCTGTTTTATATTTTTCGTCGATCAATGGTAGTGATTTACCCAGTTCGATCATATATTCGTACCGTTGCATCCAATCTTCGAACATTGAGAACTCATCTACTATTTCCTCTTGTATCTCTTTAATCATCATAGACTGATTTTGTGTAAAAATACGATAAGTAAGCTTGGTATTCAATATTTTAAGGAAACCATAACTGATTGCCTATAAAAGCATGTTTCGGGCTCGTTCTACCCCAGCCACCAGCACATCTACCTCTTCTTTGGTATTATAAAAACTAAAGCTGGCCCGAACCGTTCCGGGAATCTTGTAGAAGTCCATTATAGGCTGAGCACAATGGTGTCCCGTGCGAACCGCTATTCCCAATTTATCTAATATCGTACCGATATCATACGGATGAATATCACCAATATTAAAGGAGATTACCGAAGTCTTATTTTTGGCAGTTCCGTAAATCTTAAGCCCTTCGATGGTTAACAGCCGTTCGGTAGCATATTGCAAAAGTTCATGCTCATATTCCGCAATTGCATCGAAACCAATGGCGTTCATATAATCCAATGCAACACCAAAAGCAATACCTCCACAAATGTTAGGCGTTCCCGCTTCAAATTTATGGGGCAAATCGGCATAGGTCGTTTTTTCGAAGGTTACCTCGGCAATCATTTCGCCTCCTCCTTGATAGGGCGGTAGCTTATTCAACCATTCTTCCTTACCGTAGAGAACACCTACCCCTGTAGGACCACACATTTTATGGGCAGAAACCGTATAGAAATCCACATCTAAAGCCTGCATATCTGCCTTTACATGTGGGGCAGCCTGTGCACCATCAATTAAAACAGCGGCGCTTACCTTGTGAGCCTTTTCAATGATTTCTTCTATCGGGTTGATAGTGCCCAATGCATTCGAAATATGGTTACAGAATACCAATTTTGTTCGTCCAGATAGTAATTTCGCATATTCCTCCATCAACAATTCTCCTTCCTCGTTCATGGGAATCACCTTAAGAATTGCCCCTGTTCGCTCACAAAGCATCTGCCACGGCACAATATTCGAATGGTGTTCCATCGTTGACACCAAAATTTCATCTCCTTTCTTTATGAGGGATGTAAATCCATTTGCCACAAGATTTATACCGTGGGTAGTTCCAGAAGTAAATATGATTTCCTGTGATTTCGCCGCATTGAAATGTTCCTTTATTTTCTGACGTGCCTGTTCGTACTTATCCGTGGCCTCCTGCGAAAGCGCATGAACGCCTCTATGTATGTTCGCATTGAAATTGTGATAATAATCTACAATAGCATCAATGACCTGCTGGGGCGTTTGTGAGGTCGCCGCATTATCTAAATAGACCAAAGGCTTCCCATTAACCTTTCTGTTCAATATGGGAAAATCTTTGCGAATAGTTTGAATATCATGTACTGTTTCAATCATATCGGAAGTAAACTAATTTTTGTACAGATTGTGCAAGCCTCGGAACAGCAATAAGTAATTTGATCCTTACTATATTTTACAGATCAAAACCGAGGTTAACCCCTAATTTCTTGGCAATCAATTTATTGATCCGCACTTTAAGTTCAGGAATTCTAACACTCGCCAATACATTATTGGCAAAAGCGTACATCAGCAAAGCACGGGCTTCCTTCTTTGGAATTCCCCTTGACTGTAAATAGAATAGGGCATCTTCGTCTAACTGCCCAATAGTGCAACCATGGGAACATTTTACATCATCAGCAAAAATTTCCAATTGCGGTTTTGTATTGATAGTTGCCTTGTCACTAACCAAAATATTATTGTTCTGTTGGAAGGCATTAGTTTTTTGGGCAATTTTGTCTACAATAATCTTTCCGTTGAAAACACCTGTCGCATTTTCACCATAAATACCCTTATAATCTTGATGGCTCTCACAATTGGGTTCAATATGGTGCACCAATGTATGATGGTCAATGTGTTGTTTCTCTCCAATAATGGTTACACCCTTCATGGTAGAATCGACATACTCCCCGTTTTGGAAAAAGTTCAAATTATTACGCGTCAATTTTCCTCCAAATGAAAAAGTGTGCACGTTTACCACACTTTTATCTTTTTGGTTGATATAGGTATTGTCTATCAAAGACGCCGTACCCGCATCGTTCTGTACTTTATAAAAATCTACAATGGCATTTTTGGCCGCAAAAATCTCGGTTACCGAATTGGTAAGCACCTCATTGCCCGTAATACTTTGATGTCTTTCAATAACTTGAAGTTCGGCATTTTCTTCAACAACGATCAAATTACGTGGTTGCAACATCAGTGAAGCCTCATTACCCGTAGCAAAATGTAAAATTTCAACGGGTTTTTTAGGCATTTTGTTCTTGGGGATATAAATATAGGCCCCTTCACGGCTAAAGGCAGTATTCAGCGAGGTAAGTGAATCGTCTTTAGACGCAATTTTATTGAAATACACATCAATTACCTGTTTGTACATCGGTTTTGTAAGTGCGGCACTCATCAAACAAATGTCGACACCATCATGCGTTGTTTCCGAAAGATAAGAGCTATAAATACCATCGATAAAAACAATTTTATAGGAATCTATTTCGTGCAGAAAGTATTTCTTTACGTCATGGTATTCCAAGGTATTTTCTTCTTTCGGGAATATACTAAAGTCTACTTTTTGCAAACTGTTCAACGAAGTATATTTCCAAGCTTCTTCTTTTTTTGAAGGAAAACCTTTCGCCTCGAAAGTCTTCATCGCCTCTGACCGAATATCGTGTACAGGATTATGCACATCGACCTTATCTTCAAAGGCTAAAAATGATGAAACTAATTTATCTTTTAAATCCATATTTTCTCAGTAAGCAGTAAATAGTGTAGCGTAAACAGTACTGTTCACTGCCTACCGCATACGCTTTACTCATTAAACTACAGTTTCTTGTTTAATCCAATCGTACCCTTTTTCCTCTAACTCGAAAGCAAGTTCCTTACCGCCGGATTTTACAATTTTACCATCGTGTAGTACATGGACAAAATCAGGAACGATATATTCCAATAATCTTTGGTAATGGGTTATGACAATGACCGCATTATCTTTACTTTTCAATTTGTTGACACCATTGGCCACGATGCGCAAAGCATCAATATCCAAACCAGAATCAGTTTCGTCAAGAATAGCCAATTTCGGCTCCAACATGGCCATTTGAAAAATTTCATTACGCTTTTTCTCACCTCCGGAAAACCCTTCGTTCAAGGATCTCGATAAAAATTTACGGTCAATTTCAAGCAATTCAGATTTCTCACGAATGAGCTTGAGCATCTTATTGGCCGGCATATCTTCCAATCCGCGGGCTTTTCGCGATTCATTTATAGCCGTTTTCATAAAGTTGGTGACCGATACCCCGGGGATTTCCACTGGATACTGGAATGATAGGAAAATTCCTTTATGTGCGCGTTCTTCGGGAGCTGCATCTTCTAAATCCTCACCATCTAAACACACCGAACCTTTGGTTACTTCAAACTCTTCTTTACCTGCAATTACAGCAGCTAGCGTGCTTTTACCAGAACCGTTAGGCCCCATGATTGCATGTACCTCCCCTGCCTTTACCTCTAGGTTGATTCCCTTTAAAATCTCTTTATCGTCTACATGTGCATGTAGGTCATTGATTTTCAACATATTCAATCTACTTTATGGTGTTTTTTACTATCCTACTGAGCCTTCAAGGCTAATTTCCAATAATTTTTGTGCTTCCACAGCAAACTCCATTGGAAGTTTATTCAATACTTCTTTACTAAACCCATTTACAATCAAAGCAATGGCTTTTTCGGTTTCGATTCCCCGTTGATTGCAATAAAAAATTTGGTCTTCCCCTATTTTACTGGTCGTCGCTTCATGTTCAATTTGAGCCGTTTTATTCTTTACCTCGATATAAGGAAAAGTATGCGCCCCACATTCATTCCCCATCAAAAGGGAATCACATTGTGAAAAGTTTCGGGCATTTTCGGCCCTTGAACCAATCTGAACCAATCCGCGATAACTATTTTGGGATTTTCCTGCCGATATACCTTTTGAAATAATCGTGCTTTTGGTGTTCTTACCCAAATGAATCATTTTGGTACCAGTATCCGCTTGTTGAAAATTGTTGGTAACGGCGATCGAGTAGAATTCACCTACTGAATTATTTCCCTTTAAAATACAGGAAGGATATTTCCACGTAACAGCAGAACCTGTTTCCACCTGTGTCCAAGAAATTTTTGAATTATTCTCACATAACCCTCTTTTGGTTACAAAGTTGTACACCCCGCCTTTCCCTTCTTTATCCCCAGGGTACCAGTTTTGTACCGTGGAATATTTTATTTCGGCATCATCTAAGGCAATCAGTTCAACCACTGCGGCATGCAACTGATTCTCATCTCTTGACGGTGCAGTACAGCCTTCTAAATAACTTACATAACTACTTTCATCGGCTATTACCAAAGTTCGTTCGAATTGACCTGTTCCGCCCTCATTAATTCTGAAGTAGGTCGACAATTCCATGGGACATTTTACCCCTTTCGGAATGTAACAAAAAGACCCATCAGTAAACACGGCAGAATTCAAAGCTGCATAAAAGTTGTCGGTCTTAGGAACGACCGTACCCATATACTTTTTGACCAATTCCGGATGTTCTTGAATAGCTTCCGAAATGGGCATAAAAATAATTCCCTTTTCTCCTAAGGTCTTTTTAAATGTGGTTGCCACCGAAACGGAATCAACTACAATATCAACAGCAACATTTTGCAGTTTCTTTTGCTCATCAACAGAAATTCCCAATTTCTTATACATCGCCAATAGCTCAGGATCGACTTCATCCAATGATCTTTTGGGATCTTTTTTGGGGGCCGAATAATAACTGATTGCCTGAAAATCTGGTTTTTGATAGTTCACATTTGCCCAATCGGGCTCCTCCATTTCTTCCCAAATACGAAAAGCCTCTAGACGCCAGTCGGTCATCCATTGCGGTTCATTTTTCTTTTTTGAGATAGCGCGAACAATGCTCTCATTCAATCCCTTCGGGAACGTATCAGACTCAATAGCCGTGTAGAATCCGTATTCGTATTCCTTCGTTTCGAGTTCTTTTTTTAATTCTTCCTCTGTATATGCCATACTTTTCAAATTATAAATTCGAAGATTTTCAAGTTGAAAAACTTTTCTTCCCTCAAATTCTATGTCTATAGGGAGAAACTCTCCCCGCATCCGCAGGTACGCTGCGCATTAGGGTTGTTAAACACAAACCCCTTTCCGTTCAGTCCGCCGGAATACTCCAATGTAGTTCCGACTAGGTACAAAAAGCTTTTCTTGTCCACGATGATACGAACCGCGTTATCTTCGAACACTTTGTCAGATTCGTCAAATTTGTCGTCAAATTTCAATTCATAGGACAAACCACTGCACCCACCACTTTTCACACCAACGCGTACATAGTCTTTCGCGGCATCAAAACCTTCTTCCGTCATAAGGCTGACCACCCTTTTCTTAGCTGTTTCTGAAACCTGTATCATTGTTTTTTTTCGTTCTAAATAGTTTACAAATATACGGTATTAGTAGGGTTCTACCATGATTCCTAACATTATTATAACGAATAACGAAATCAACAAACCTTATAGCGCTAAAGTTATTTACAATAGGCCTTCAGCTTATGCAGCACCTACCGGAACACCGACCCATCATCCCTGATTACCTTAAATATTTTGTCGGCCCGTTCATTCGATTTATATACCTTTGAAATTCTACATAAAAATTCTCCCTTATTCCCCTCAAGGTTCCTGAGATCGGCAAGTAAATGGCACGTATATAATTCTTCGTTCAAGCTAACCGCCAACACTCTCGGTTGATTGTCTATGACCGATCTAAATACCCAAGAGGTAGCTTCAGGTCGATTATAGCTCACAGCATGTTCGTAAGAGAAAGTGATCCTGGCAAAAAACAAGATAATGCCCGAAGGGATACGGAAATGTTTGAATGTAATGGTATATTTAGGCTTTTGGTGTATTAAAACTAGAAGACAAATAGAAGTATGAAAATAAACTGACCGCCACTTAAGCGATTAATCTTCAGGAGGAAACAAAAGCCCTAATTGATGGTTTATCAGCACATATACCTACGTTTAATATTTTTATTCTCCATGGCATAATTAACGAATATCACAATGTTAGTGCATGTTTTAAGGCTAGTAATATATTTATTAACAAAATTTATTAAAATATCTTTATGCTCGTTATAAAAAATTAAATTAAATTCAAATCCATTTTTAAAAAATAGAAAATTTTCAAAAATTATGTCTAAAAAAAAGACCCCATTAAACAACACCTCCCGTAGGAATTTTGTAAAAAGCTCGGGACTCGCCGCAGCAGGATTTATGATTGTACCAAGACATGTATTGGGAGGTCCTGGTTTTATACCGCCAAGTGACAAACTAAATATCGCCGGTATTGGTGCTGGGGGAAAAGGTGAGAGCGATATTGCATCGTTCGCAAAAAGCCCGAATGTGAATATTGTTGGCCTCTGTGATGTCGATGACAGGCAGGCGGTTAAATCTAGAGCGTCGTTTCCAAAAGCCAATTACTACCACGACTTTAGGGATATGCTCGAAAAGGAAAAAGACAACATTGATGCCGTTTCAGTATCTACCCCTGATCATAACCACGCAGTCGCTGCCTATCAAGCTATGGCAATGGGCAAACACGTTTATGTTCAAAAACCACTTACCCATGATATCTGGGAAGCTAGAATGTTGACCGAAGCTGCCAAAAAATTCAAGGTCGTCACGCAAATGGGCAATCAAGGCGGCTCAGGTGATGGCGTACGTACCATGAAAGAAATATATGATACAGGGATCATTGGCGATGTGCACACCGTTAAATGCTGGACAAACCGTGCCATTTGGCCCCAAGCACTCCAAACCCCAACAAAAAAAGATAAAATACCAAAAGGTTTAAATTGGGATTTATGGCTGGGAACTGCCGAAAAACGGGACTATAACGATGCTTATCTGCCTTTTGATTGGAGAGGTTGGTCAGATTTTGGAACTGGTGCCCTAGGTGATATGGCCTGTCATATTATGGACCCTGTGTATAGAATACTCCCTATTCTTTATCCGAGTCATGTAGAGTGTAGCGTTTCTGATTCCTTTAAAGGGAAATTTGAAACAGCGGATTACCCCAAAAGTTTTCCGAATTCGAGCAAAATTCATTTGAGCTATCCAAGAACCGATGGTAAAGGTACCGTGAAGGTTACTTGGATGGATGGTGGACTATTACCCGAACGACCCGAGGAAATGGGCGATGACGAAGCACTTGGAAACTGGGATGGTGGTGTACTTTTCATAGGTACAAAAGGAAAATTGCTCGCCGATTGTTACGGTGCCAACCCAAGATTACTGCCGTTGACGCTCAACGAACAGTTTGAAGTTGAAGAGACCATTGCCCGGGTTCCTGAGGGTCATTACCTACAATGGGTAAATGCTTGTATGGCAGGTTACGGCAATGCCGAAACCAGTTCTTCATTTGATTATGCCGGTCCGTTTACAGAAAGTATTCTTATCGGTAACTTGGCATTGAAGGCCTATTTTGAAATAGACCCAAATGCAGAAAGCAAAGGCTTCTGGTCTGGTGGATCGCAATATTATGGAAGAAAACGATTGCAATGGGATGCCGCTAACATGAAGATCACCAACTTCGAACCGGCCAATAAATACGTAAAACGTACCTATAGTGACGGTTATTCTTTAGGATAACATTTAACAGGAAACAGCAATGTTTTTAATGAATAAAGCTGATGTTCTTGCCGAACATCAGCTTTATTTTTTTATCCGGTGTTGTCTATTCATTCTCCACCACAGCAAAAGCCCGCTTCAAAGCCAGAGTTTTCGCAATTACTCCGTATTTTTGCCATATGTTAGAAGATAAGAATCAAGAAAAAACAACCTTGGAGTCCTTAGGAGAATTCGGACTCATCGACCATTTGACGAAAGATTTCCCCATCAATCATGAATCAACCATAAAGGGAATCGGAGACGATGCCGCCGTGTTGGATTTCAAAGACAAAAAAACAATCGTCACCACAGACCTTTTAGTAGAGGGCGTACATTTTGACCTCAGCTATATGCCATTAAAACACTTGGGCTACAAGGCTGTAATGGTCAATCTCAGCGATATCTATGCCATGAACGCAAAGGCAACCCAAATAACGGTTTCCATTGCTGTTTCGAATCGTTTTCCCTTGGAAGCCCTTGAAGAACTTTACGAAGGAATTGCTTTGGCCGCCAAAGTACATAAAGTCGACGTTGTTGGAGGTGACACAACATCTTCACGTACGGGAATGCTTATTAGCATAACAGCCCTTGGTGAAGCCGTCTCGGAAGAAATTGTTTATCGCAGCGGGGCAAAACCCAACGATCTTTTGGTCGTTACCGGTGATTTGGGAGGCGCCTATATGGGCTTTCAGGTATTGGAACGTGAAAAGGAAGTATTCAAGGTGAACCCCAACAGCCAACCCGACCTCGAACCTTATTCTTATATCGTGGAACGGCAATTGAAGCCCGAGGCACGACAAGATATTGTGGCCCTATTAAAAAGTTTAGACGTGCACCCGACTTCAATGATCGACATTAGCGATGGGCTATCTTCGGAAATATTGCATTTGTGCAAGAATAGCAATGTGGGCTGCAATTTGTACGAGGATAAAATTCCGTTGGACCCTACAGTAATTTCAAGTTGCGAAGAGTTTAAATTAGATAGCACATTGGTTGCCCTAAGTGGTGGGGAAGATTACGAATTGTTGTTCACCATAGACCAAAAAGAATTCCCGAAAATAAAGGGCAATCCTAACCTGACTGTTGTGGGGCATACGACAGACATGAATGAAGGTGCTTTCTTAATTTCCAGGAATAATTCTAAAATTCCGTTGACCGCTCAGGGCTGGAATTCCTTTGCCAAAGCATAGGTGACACTGAATAAAGTTCAGTGTTAAGCTACTTGTTGTGCAGCCCTATGTCTTTTTTGATAAATAACTTCTAAAGTTTTATTAATGTCTTGCAACTCAGGGGTTAATTCAGAAAGACTTCCGCTTACGTCGGTAGTAACCTGCTTGTTGCAGTGAATGCATTTGTACTCTTTGATGTGTAGGGTGACTTTTTTAGACACCGAGTAGTGGTGGCCAAAAATATGGCAAAATACTCTTTTCATAATGTAGGTTTTAAGAAGTGGCAAATAAGACTTTGGGATCTTATTCAAAATCAGTTTGGTGACCATCGTATCATTAATGACGATAATCTATACTACGAACGCCCTCACCTGTCTTTTATTGGGTGTTTTGTTAAATAAATGACATATTTTCGACAAACGGACTGTTTTTTGTGCTTAGACGCTCCCTAGTAGAGCGATTAACATTTATATTTCGACCGAAATAAAAGTCCATGAACCGAACCAAAGAAATCTTTGTTGCCGCCTTTGCGCTCTTTTCGCTTTTCTTTGGTGCCGGCAACCTTATATTACCACCCCTTTTAGGCTTTAAATCTGGCGCACTTTGGTGGTTGGTGGCACTTGGGTTTTGTATCTCCGCAGTCATCATTCCCATTTTCGGAATATTGGCCCACGCCAAACTTCAGGGCACTCTTTTCGATTTTGCCAAAAAAGTCTCCCCAACATTCAGCCTAGTGTATTCGCTGCTTATCTACGTGATTTCGGCGAGTCTGCCATCTCCTCGTACCGCGGCGGTCACCCATGAAATGGCCATAGCTCCGTTTTTTGATATATCACCACTGACCACGAGTATCGGGTATTTCGTCTTGGTCTTTGTTTTTGCCATCAACCGCTCTAAAATCTTGAATATTCTCGGAAAGCTGTTGACCCCCGCCATTATTTTGATACTACTCGCAATTATCGGTATTACCCTCTTTTCATGCGATTTTCTTTTTGGGGAGACGGTTTTTATGAGCCCCTTTTCCGATGGTATTCTCGAGGGCTACCAAACTTTTGACGCCATTGGTGCCGTGGTCGTAGGTGGCGTACTTATTGTTTCTATCAATTTGAAAAACCAGAAAGCAACCTATCAAGAAAAGAAGGTCCTTATCAGACGAGCAGCTTTTCTTGCTGGAATCGCGCTCACCCTTATCTATGCCGGACTTATTATTACAGGGAGTGTGCTGCACTCAGAATTCGATGCTGATATCTCTAGAACTTCGTTGCTTCAGGGCATAAGCATCGCTTCCTTGGGAAACATCGGCAACCTATTCTTAAGCTTGTTGGTGGGGTTGGCCTGTTTTACTACGGCAGTGGGGATTGTTACGGGAACTGCCGATTTTATCAAAAGCCGGATCCATAATTCACAAAATGCCTATATTATTACGGCTATTATCGGTTGTGTACTCGGTGTGGTTATGGGGCAGCTTAAAGTCGATTACATTATCGCCATTGCCCTACCGGCCCTGATGTTTATCTACCCGATTACCATTGTTTTGATCTTGTTAAATGTCGTACCCGAACGGTATGCATCCTCCCAGGTTTTTAAAGCAGTGGTCCTTACCACCATACTTTTTAGTATTCCTGATTTTTTAAATAGTATCGGATGGGAAGCTGTATTGGGTTCGCTACCCACCTATATTCCGTTAAGTCAATTTAGTATGGGTTGGACAGTGCCTGCCGTAGTGGTTTTTGGGGCGATAAATGTATTGGAGCGGAAACAGTAATTATTTGAGCAATACCTATACCAAAAAATATTGGCTACAAACTTGTTGTTCTCTAGGATTTTTAGGAATATCTACTTTTTCAGCAGCAAATTAAATCGGCCTACTTAGTAAAAATCTTTCATTGTTTTAGTAATTCGGTCTTGGCATCCGTTCAACGCTAACATTCATATTCAAAAGACCTACGGGATTTCCGAATTGTGTAAAGATAGCAACGTCGGCTGCGTCGCGACCATAAGCGATTGCGATACGCCCTCCTTTTAATTCAGCTTGTGTAGGATCGAGTGTATACCAACGATTTCCAACATAGACCTCGAACCATGCGTGTAGATCCATTGGCTCAAGTCCCTCAAGATAGCCCACTACCATGCGGGCAGGTATCGATAGCGCTCGGCAGCAAGCTATTCCCAAATGAGCCATATCCCTGCATACTCCGCTACTAGACTGGTTTAGTTCTGTAGCACTGATGATCTGCTGCCCTGCACCTGGTGTATACTGTATCGTGCTTCGCACGTAATCTACGATGGCAGTACATTGACCATAACCGGTTGAAAGCCCCCTTACAAGTGATGCAGCCATTTCAGTAAATCGA
Organism: uncultured Kriegella sp.; assembly: GCF_963975415.1. Classification (NCBI taxonomy): domain Bacteria; kingdom Pseudomonadati; phylum Bacteroidota; class Flavobacteriia; order Flavobacteriales; family Flavobacteriaceae; genus Kriegella; species uncultured Kriegella sp. The sequence goes on along the minus strand of NZ_CAXBGN010000005.1, from coordinate 259,885 downwards.
TCGGACTCACAATAACGGCTTGGATAAAGAAAAGGCAATACTTCATCAGGCAATTGTTGTACTTCGATGAATGGAGCATTCGGGGCGGTATCAGAGGAGTCCGCCGTTTCCACATGGGCAGATGTTCGCACAGAAAAATATCCTGCTGGCGCAACCAGTCGCTGACAAAGGTTGCCGAACATATCTGTAAACTCATTCACCGGCGTGCTCGGTGACAAAACATATTCTTCACGCGCAATCCACTGATTCCCTCCACTCCGCGGACGCAGCATTAGTAAAAACGGAGTAGGAACCGGTATTTGAAATTCAAGTAAACATGATGCGTTTAACCACATGGCGATTTTTTCTGTTTGCATTATCCTTCACGTTTGTGAATAGCGATTGGATAACATAATACTAAATCACGGAAAAAGCAACTTGCTTACCATAAGTTAAATATACCTTAACCTATTTTATACTATAGGTGTTCATAAATTTCTTTGTTTAGATAATAACCAATAGCGTTTTGTTTAAAATTGGTCTTAATGATTTTATTGTCTGATACCTGAAAGTAGTTGTACTCGGGCCAAGAAGCAAGATAAATTTAGGCCGATTGTCCACCCATTTTCTACTGCATGATTAAAGAAAATGAACCAATACAGCATCTAATTTTATAGCAAACCCCTCCGACCCTGACTAAAATGTCAGGGCCACCTCCCCTTACTTAAGGGGAGGTGCTTCTAAGTTTTATAATTAATCACCAACGCCCAAAAACTATTTCGCCATCAGTTCCTCAATTTCCTCGACCTCGATGGGAATGTTTTTCATCAAATTAAAGGGTTCTCCCTCTTTTTGAATGACCACATCGTCTTCGAGACGTACACCCATTTTCTCTTCGGGAATATAGATGCCTGGTTCGACGGTAAATACCATATTGGCCTTCATCGGCGTTTTAAGTTCGCCGTAATCATGGGTATCGAGCCCGATATGATGACTGGTGCCGTGCATAAAGTACTTTTTGTAGGCGGGCCATTTAGGGTCTTCATTTTGTACATCGGCTTTATCCAACAGTCCCAAGCCTAACAGTTCGGAAGTCATTATTTTACCACACTCTTTATGGTATTCGGCCCAAAGCGTACCGGGCACCATCATTTTGGTCGCCTCATTTTTTACGCGGAGTACCGCTTCGTAGACTTCCTTTTGCCGCGATGTAAATTTTCCGCTTACAGGAATGGTTCGGGTTAAATCGCTAGAGTAATTGGCATACTCTGCAGCGGTATCCATCAGAATCAAATCCCCTGCTAAACATTGTTTGTTGTTTTCCAAATAATGGAGCACATTGGCATTGTTGCCCGAAGCAATGATCGGCGAATATGCAAAGCCCCTTGAACGGTTACGAACAAACTCATGTAATAGTTCGGCCTCGATTTCATATTCCCAAACCCCCGGTTTTGTGAATTCGAGCACCCTACGGAATCCCTTTTCGGTAATGTCACAGGCCTTTTGCATCAACTCAATTTCCTCGGGCTCTTTTACCCCGCGTATTTGCTGCAAAATAGGATTGCTCTTGGCAACTTTGTGCGCCGGAAAATCGTGCTTTACCTTTTCGACAAAACGAGCCTCCCGGGTTTGGGTAGTAACCGCCTGGCGGTAATGCTCATTGGTATTCAGATATAGCGTATCGGCCTCGGTCATCAGATCGAAAAATATTTTTTCAAAATCTGACAACCAATATATCGTTTCGATACCGGAAACTTCCGTAGCCTTTTCTTTAGTTAATTTTTCGCCTTCCCAAACTGCAATATGGGCATTGGTCTCGCGCACGAACAATACTACACGGTGCTTTTTATCCATGGCATGGGGAAAAAGCACTAAAATGGTTTCTTCTTGATCGGCACCGCTGAGATAAAATATGTCGCGATGTTGTTGGAAGGGTAGTGTGCTGTCGGCACTGATAGGATAAATATCATTGGAATTAAAAACAGCAATGCTCTTTGGCTCCATTCGATCCATGAACTTTTTGCGGTTTTTGCTGAATAGTCTGTTGCTTATCAAATCATATTTCATATCCCAAAAATAAAGATTCGATAAGGAGCAACAAAAAAAGGGACTTAAATAAAGTCCCTTAAGGTTTAAAGTTGGTTATATTTCTTTGTTGACCACTGACCAAATGCGAACAGCGATGCAACGTATAACGAGGTCAATTTAACAGAAAATTAAGGTTTAACGAAATTATTTAAGACTAAAATCGATGATTTGCACAATAGGTAGTCTGTTTCTTTCTTTTATAATTCTATTTTGTTACATATTTGGTGATTTTGTAATTCCGTATCTTCCGCTCACCAATTAAAAACAGTCTCTTAAAACCATTTTAGAATGAAAATTGCATGCTTGGTTATCTTGTTAGGTATAGGTTTGCTTGGCATTTCCCAACCCGTTCCCACAATGGAAACCGAGGTTATGAATGCCCTCCAACAGAAAAGACAGCTTGCCGCACGGTCATTGGTCAAAAATATTCCACTGAAGAATATAGGGCCTTCCGTAATGAGTGGTCGTGTCGTCGATGTAGACGTCAACCCCGACAATACGATTGAGTTCTATGTTGGCTATGCCTCCGGGGGATTGTGGTATACCAATAACAATGGAACATCGTTTACACCTGTTTTAGATGATTCCGACACTCAAAATATCGGCGATATCGCCGTGGATTGGAAATCGGGTTCCATCTGGGTTGGTACGGGTGAAAACAACGCATCACGATCCTCTTACGCAGGTATCGGTATATTAAAATCAATCGATCATGGAAAGACTTGGGTACACATGGGATTGCCCGACTCCCAACATATCGGGCGTATCGTCATCAATCCCGAAAATGCCGACGAAGTGGTCATCGGCGTAACCGGACACCTCTACTCACAAAACGAAAATCGCGGTATTTACAAAACAACCAATGGTGGCCAGACTTGGACAAAAACTCTTTTTATCAACGATAGTACGGGTATAATTGATGTAGCCACTAATCCCAAAAACTTTAAAATCATGTACGCCGCTGCTTGGGAAAAGGATCGAAAAGCATGGGATTTTAAGGGTAACGGGGCAGCTTCTGCAATTTATAAAAGTACAGATGGCGGAAATAGTTGGAAAATTTTGTCGACGGAAGACAGTGGGTTACCAACAGGTGAAGGTGTCGGTCGTATCGGGTTGGCCGTTTTTGACGAGCATACGATATATGCCCTATACGACAATCAGTTTCGCAGACCGGAAAAAGCCGATAATACCAAAAAAACCGATGTATTGACCAAGGAAGATTTTAAGTCGATGGACGTAGAAGGTTTTCTAAAACTAGACGACAAAAAGCTCAATGAATTTTTAAAAACAAATGGGTTTCGAGAAAAATATAGGGCTGAGAATATAAAACAAATGGTGCGTAGTGGCGCGACTAGACCGGTAGATCTGGCTAATTATCTGGAGGATGCCAATTCACGGCTATTCGACACCCCTGTCGTAGGAGCCGAAGTATACCGGAGTAATGATGGCGGTTCGACGTGGACAAAAATGAACACCAATTATCTTGATAATCTGTTTTATAGCTACGGTTATTATTTTGGCGAAATACGGGTCGCTCCCCAAGAGCGTGACAAAATTTATATCGGAGGTGTTCCGCTAATAAAATCTGATGATGGCGGTAAGACCTATTCATCAATTAGTGGTGCCAATGTTCACGCCGACCACCATGCCCTCTGGGTAGACCCAAAAATGCCGGGTCATTTAATCAATGGTAATGACGGGGGCGTGAATATATCTTATGACGATGGCGCCCATTGGATTAAAAATAATTCTCCCTCAGCGGGTCAGTTCTACGCAATAAACGTAGACAATCAAAGACCCTATAACATTTATGGAGGCCTGCAAGACAACGGGGTTTGGATGGGGCCGCACACCGCGGTAGAAAATGACAAATGGCATCAAACCGGATCATACCCCTGGAAACCTATACTGGGCGGAGACGGTATGCAGATCCAAATCGATAACAGAAACAATAACATCATCTATACGGGGTTTCAATTCGGTAATTATTCGCGTATAGACCTATCAACAGGCAAACGAAAATACATTCAGCCAAAACATGAACTGGGCGAACATCCGTACCGGTTCAATTGGCAAACTCCTATTTTGCTTTCTTCCCACAATCAAGATATTCTCTATTTGGGCAGTAATCACTTGCACCGTTCACTTGACCAAGGCAACAGTTGGGAAACCATTTCCCCCGATTTGACACAAGGCAATCGAAAGGGCAACGTAGCTTACGGAACATTGACCACCATTTCGGAATCTCCCCTTAAATTCGGACTTATTTACGCAGGAAGTGATGATGGTCGTATTCAAGTCACCCAAAACGGGGGAGCTAGTTGGACGCCAATTGACAAGAACATAGATGTGTCAAATGACAGAACCAGCCTTTGGATAAGTCGTGTAGTGGCCTCAAAACACAAAAAACAACGGGTCTACGTCAGTTTAAATGGGTATCGTTGGGACAATTTTAAAGCTTATATCTATGTTAGCGAAGATTACGGAAAAACATGGAACAATATTTCGAATACCATTCCGGCGTCGCCCGTAAATGTGATTATTGAAGACCCTGTAAACGAAAACCTGCTATTCTCGGGTACCGATAACGGGCTATATGTTTCTTTCGATCGTGGGACGACCTGGGAGGTTTTCCAAAACGGAATGCCAAATGTAGCGGTTCATGACCTTGTAATTCAACCCACTGCCAAACATCTCTTGGTCGGCACACATGGAAGAAGTATTTACAAAGCCGACATTTCACCTCTTCAAAAAATGACCGCCAATATTCTAGGCAAAGCCCTGCACCTCTTCGAGGTCGATAATATCCATTATAATCCCAGTTGGGGCCATGCTTCCGGGGCATGGTCAAAACCCACTACTCCGGGACTAGATTTAACCTTCTATTCCTCGAAAGCGAGTAGCTTTCTGGCCACGATAAAGTCTGCCGACGGTACTACAGTAAGTTCTTCGGAAATACAGGCCGACAAAGGTCTTAATGTTCTATCATATGACCTTGCCTTTTCAAAAAGTGGGAAGGCATCTTACTTAAAAAACAATAAAAAGGAGCTTCCCAAAGCAGAAAATGGCAAAACGTATTTACCCAAAGGAAAGTACACGGTAATAATCTCCGGCAATGGGAAAAAGACGCAAACGGATTTTGAAATAAAAACTCCTTAAATAAAAAACTAGGAACGCTACTGTTGACTATTTTACGATTAAGAAAGGCAGTCAAAAAACCAGAAGGTATTAACAACCGTAATTTGTGAAGTTAAGAATCAGTCAACGCAAGCCTAGATGGTTTTAGCCACAAGCATCTTCATGAATCGTAGAATTTTTAACTATATTGAAACCGTTAAAAAATGACTTCATGAAAAAATACAGCTTGTTCATCGCGATAATAGCATTGTTTGCGTGCACATGGGTTTATTCGCAAAACCGATCCAAAAAATCTTCTAAAATAATCAAGACACTTATTATTGATGGTCAGAATAACCACAACGAATGGCCCAAAATCACATATATGTTAAAAAGCCAAATGGAAGATACCGGGCTGTTTACGGTCGATGTAGAACGAACAGCTTTTACCTGGAAAGGCGATGATTTTTTAAAGGCATACGCTATTGATGGTATGCCGGAAAGCCAAAGTCTTGACAAACCGAAACCAGACCCGAACTATAATCCCAATTTTTCAAAATACGATTTGGTTATTTGTAACTTCGGTTGGAATGCGGCGCCCTGGCCTGAGAAAACAAAAAAGAACCTTGAAACATTTATTGCAAACGGTGGAGGTTTAGTCGTTTTTCATGCGGCCGATAATTCTTTCCCTAAATGGGAGGCTTACAATAAAATGATCGGTCTTGGCGGTTGGGGCGAACGTAACGAGAAAGACGGCCCTTACGTTTATTATAACGATCAAGGCAAACTGATTCGCGACGCTTCCCCTGGTAAGGGAGGGGCACATGGGCCGCAAAGTGAATATCAGATTCAAATACGTCAAACCAATCATCCGATTACAAAGGGAATGCCCTTAATTTGGATGCACACTAAAGATGAACTTTACAACAGTCTTAGAGGACCTGCGGAAAACATGACAGTTTTGGCCACGGCTTATTCCGATACAGAAAACAAAGGAACAGGCAGACATGAACCAGCGTTAATGGCCTTGACCTATGGCAAGGGTCGGGTTTTTCACAATATTATGGGACATGTCGACTACTCGGTACAATGCGTCGGGTTTTTGACAAGCATGCTTCGGGGGTCTGAATGGGCCGCTACAGGAAAGGTTACCCAAAAAATTCCCGAAGATTTTCCAACAGCTACTACATCAAGTTCTCGTACTTTCGAAAAGAATTAAATGGAACTATCGCTTAGCATTCCCGCCTTACTTTTTCCGGCCATTTCATTAACCATGCTGGCCTATAACGCACGTTACTTGGCAATTGCCGCACTTATTCGGCAGTTGCATCAAAAATTTCAGGAAACCGAATCGCCCGAAGTCGGCCTTCAAGTAAGAAAATTGAGAAGAAGACTATCGATAATTAAAAATATGCAGGCCGTCGCCATACTCAGCTTTTTACTGGCCGTAATAACTATGTTTCTAATTTATGTAGAACTAAGGTTTTGGGCCAATTTAATATTTGGCGTCAGCTTGTTGGCCCTAATGATTTCATTAATTCTAAGCCTTGTCGAAGTACAATTGTCTACAAAAGCGCTTTCCATTCAATTAAAAGATATGGACACTCCTTAACTAACCAATGTTTCGGGTTTCCGACCACCTGGTCGCTTATCTTCTGTCTCTTTTGTCATTCTGAATAATCGGCCATCGACTTTGAACACTAAACCTCGATTATATGTCAGAATTGCAAGACTATTTCCATCAAAAACCAATTAACAGACCAGATGGTCTATTATTGATTTTGTTCGTTCGCATTTTAAATATAAAAAACGTTTGGCGTAACAACGTGTTCCAGTTAAATTTTAGACTATTGAAGAACTTTCCCCACGTGAAAGAGTGCATCTCCTTGATTGACCACGGCCTGGTGATTTATACAAATCACATATGCATCAAAAGGAGCTTTTATTTTTTTAGCTTTTTTGGCATATGTATCGGAAACCATACCAAGTGTCTGTCCCTTTTTGATTTTACCACCATTGGTTATTTCAGGAATAAACATTCCTGCAGTTGGCGCACGTAACCATTTGCGATCGGAAAGTGAAATTGTTCCACTTCGTTCAGCATATTGCGGCTCAAGTTTGTTGACCATGTCAAAATGGGCAAGCACATTCAAAATACCCTGCATACCCGCTAAAATAGCACAGTTGTCAAAACGCATACTTTCACCCGCTTCAAAGACAATGGTAGGTATGCCCAGACGATATGTAATATTTCGGAAAGAACCCTTTATCAACCTCGAGGAAAAGGAAAAGGGTGCCGCAAATATTTCTGCCAATTTTTTACTGTTTTCATCTCCCTTGGTATAACGCACCTGAGGAAAATTATGATGCTGCCCTCCACCAGTATGCAAATCAATTCCAAAATCAATCTGCGGAAGAATCTCGGAGGTGTAATGGTAGGCCATTCTACTGGCCATTGAACCCGATTTGGTTCCTGGAAAACTACGATTGACATCTTTGCCATCAGGCACGTCCCTAGAAAAATGAATAAATCCAAAAATATTGAGAATGGGAACGGCGATTACCGCACCCCGCGCTACGCGAAAGCGTTTCTCGTGTAACATGCGTCTCACAATTTCAACACCGTTGACTTCATCACCATGTAACCCTGCCTGAACCAGTAAGTGCGGGCCGGGTTTTTTAGCGTTGAACACATAGACCGGAATATCGATCAACGTACCGGTAGGCAGCCTATCAATACTAATTTGCAATAATCTGGAATTTCCTGGAGAGACCGTTTCCCCTCCTATAATAATATCTTCACTTTTTCTCAAAGATTGAAACTGCATATGACAACCGCTTAAATTCTACTTTTTTCTTCTCTTGCTCTTACTCCCATTCCTTTCAACATACCATACAATTTCGCGTGCCACATTAACTCCAGTAGTTGCTTCAATACCTTGTAAACCAGGAGAGGCATTGACCTCAATAAGTAACGGGCCCTTTTTTGACCGTATCAAATCTACTCCTGCCACACCCAAGCCTACGTATTTTGCAGCGTTCAACGCCATACTTTTTTCTTTGTCTGATAATTTAACTTCTTCCGTATTCCCGCCTCGATGAAGGTTTGACCTGAAATCGTCTACAGTACTACGGCGTTTCATACTCGCTACCACTTTATCTCCTACTACAATAATGCGTATGTCTTCCCCATTACTTTCTTCAATAAATTTTTGAACAAGAATACTGGTGTCCATTTTATAAAAGGTGTCAATAATAGACTTTGCCGATTTTTTGGTCTCGGCCAGAATCACTCCCAATCCCTGAGTGCCTTCTTGTAACTTAATCACTACTGGGGCACCGCCCAGTAACTTGATTTGTTCTTCAATATTATCGGGGTTAATCGAGAATAAGGTTTCGGGTACCGGAATGCCCCTATTCGCCATAATCTGTAACGTACGAACTTTGTTACGGGCATTTATAATACTGGAAGAACGCGCCGAACTGAACACCTTGTTCATTTCAAATTGCTTTACAATTGCAGCGCCATGCCGTGTAACTTTTGTACCGATTCTAGGAATAATCGCATGAAACTCGTTGGTGATGTCTTCATCCCCCAAATAGATTTTAGATTTTCCCGAACCAAGTTTCACCGCACATTTGGTGTGATCTATTTGTTCGACATAATGGCCTAATTCTTCAGCCTCTTGCATTATCCTTCTTGTAGAATAGACATTCATGCTTACAGAAAGAAGACCAATATTCATTATTTAACCGAGTGCTTTTTTATTTAGGAATATGAATATCGGTTAAAAAACGGAATATGCCGAGTCTAGAGGTAAAAATTATCGAAAAGACTCCGCTTTTGCCATCTATACATCATGTAATGAAAACCATACTCTTTTAGGGTCAAAAAATACAACTAATGTGAAATTCTACGTCAAGCTATTTCACTTAATGAAGCTATTGCTTGTTACATTTCTTTTATACCCTGTTACATATGTGCTACGTTTCCTATTCTTCACTAGCTACCTTTATTATGAAATTAAGTTCACGACTATCATTTGGGTCTGTAAGCGACAGATAACGGCATATGGTACAAGACCAAATTGTCGGCATTCTTTATTTAGGGCCCATTTTTTTTTAAAAGGAGTAACTGTTTCCAAAGTTCAAGTGAAGGAACATAAAAAAGTATATCAATAGGGATTATTATTGATGAAGAATCATACGACATACCGTCTAGATAAAATAATGGCGATCAGTTTTTTCTCCATATCACTCCGCAATAAGGAATCGGTGGAAGAGGTACTATGGGATATTACCACGAACGTCATACATCAACTAGGCTTCGTGGATTGTGTCATTTATAGGTTCGATAGGGAAAAAGAACTTCTCCTCCAGTGTGCCGCCTACGGACAAAAAAATCCTTCGGATACAATTATCCATAACCAAATTTCAATTCCGCTTGGCGATGGTATTGTTGGAAGTGTGGCAAAAAACAAGAAAGCAGAATTGATTCAAGACACCTCAAAAGATCCCCGTTATATTGTTGACGACGAAAATAGACTTTCCGAAATATGCGTCCCCATTCTTATAGGCGATAAGTTATTTGGAGTTATTGATTCCGAACATCCGGAAAAGCATTTTTTTACCGAAAAGCACCTATATTTATTAACGATTATTGCGGCCTTGTGCGCCCAGAAAATAAAGGAACTGAGTAGTCGTTCCAAAAATACCTTTACACCCGATAATATTTATTTTAAAAAGTTGCAGCACCTTATGCGGTTCGATAAGATTTACACAAATTCTGATCTCAGTTTGAGCATGGCCGCAGCGGTATTGGGTATATCATCCGGGTATTTATCAAGTATGGTGAATGCAATCAGCAAAAGAAGTTTTATCGACTATATCAACGGCTACCGTATAGCCGATGTAAAACGAAATTTACACTCCAAAGAATATGAACACTATACCATTGTATCCGTTGGTCTAGAAGCTGGTTTCAATTCTAAATCCGCATTCTATAACGCCTTTAAAAAACATACGGGTATCACACCTTCCCAGTTCAAGGAAAACCAAGCTATATCAGCGCCTCACGCTATTCGGGACCGATCTGCCTGAGGTAGCTCCCACCTTGCACTTCGTTTTATGTAAGCCACTGGCAGTTAAAGCAAGCCCCCCAAAACGAAAATCATAAAATGTAAAAAAATACACCTAAAATACCTTTTTATGCGCTTTTGTAAGAACGGTCGCAAATCGATTACAGATGAACCATTTTCGATTTTAAATGGCATAAATTCAACACATAACCCTGTATATCAGCGTTCTATATTGCGTCCTATTTCTTTGGCTCTTAAATATTCAGGACATTCATATCTCGAATAGCTCTTAGGTTTGTACCAGTGTAAAGTTGAAATGATGTATAGGGCAATCGACTCCGATAGGTATTGAGATCGGGCTAGAAACGAACAAAATCTCATGGTGATAGTTACAGAATTATTTTTAACGAAGTGGTACCGTAAAAGATGCATTGGATGATGCAGCTGTCTTAGCTTGAATTAGCACTAGTATTAATCCACAAAAATCAAAGATTATGAGAGCAAAACTGAAATTGTCACGTAAATTTTTCGCCACTCTTTTAATGGTAACTCTAATTGTGGCCTGTTCAAAAGATGACACCGTTGGTCCACAAGGGGAACCAGGTATACAGGGTGAGCAAGGCCCCAAAGGCGATAAAGGTGATCCGGGCCAAGATGGTGCGGCAGCCAATCAAGGTGAACAGGGGGAACAAGGACCAAAAGGTGATCAGGGCGAACAAGGCCCGGAAGGCCCTAAGGGTGAACCTGGCAATGATGGGCAAGATGGTGCAACCGGAACCGCCAATGTCATTTATTCAGACTGGATTCCTTCTGACTTCCCAGAAACAATCGATGACTCTTTTGAGCAATGGGAAATGTTTGCTCCAGAGTTGACCCAATTGGTACATGATACCGGGGTAATACTAGTATTTGCCCGGCAGGGTTCGTTCATATATCCCATTCCGAACACTTTCTTCGGGAGCATCAACGAACACTATGAATTTCGTCTTTTTGATATAAACGATGACCTTATAGCCGTACGGGTGTTCTCTACCAATAATCTAGATATTGGCGCCCCTCATCTCAATGGCGATTATCGTTATGTCATAATCCCAGGGGGGATACCGTCAGAAACTGGCCCGCAAATCGATTCAAAAACAAAAGTTCTAGACTATTCGAAAATGAGCTATGAAGGGATCGCCGAGCGGTTTAACATTCCAGATTAGGCCATATAACGATGTTTAAGAGCAAATTGTCAACTAGATTAAAATGGGTCTAAATATGATACTAATCCTCTGCAAAGTTTGTTAAAGCCGAGGCTATGGACTAATTTTGTCTGCATTCATTTTTAACTCCAACCTAATCTACAATGAGCGGATTGATAAAATCTTCGATAGCCCGAAAAGTCGTCATGGCCTTATCGGGACTTTTTTTAGTCTTCTTTCTCGGACAACATTTTGTAATAAACATAACCTCTGTTATCGCTCCCGATACCTTTAACTCTTGGTCTCACTTTATGGGTTACAACGGCTTGGTGCAGTTTATTTTACAGCCTATTCTGATTGCTGGGGTTATTATCCATTTTGTTATGGGCATCAGGCTCGAACTTCAGAACAATAAGGCGAGGGCAATAAAGTATAAAAAGTATAGCGGTGGGGCAAATGCATCTTGGGTATCCCGAAATATGATTATTACCGGCTTGGTGGTTCTTGCATTTTTAGGGCTTCACCTATATGATTTTTGGATTCATGAAATAGACTACAAATACCTAACGGGCAACACAGAGGACCCTACCCGATATTATGAGGAAACCGTTGAAAAGTTCGAGCCTTTTTGGCGTACCATTTTATATGTAATCTCCTTTGTCTTGCTGGCCTTACACCTGTGGCATGGTTTTGCCTCCTCTTTTCAGAGTATGGGGGTTAATAACAAATACACTCCCGGTATCAAAACCTTCACCCAGATATATGCAATAGCCATCCCGTTGGGATTCATTTTTATTGCCTTATTCCATCACTTTAACCCGATAACACACTAATTATGGGCATATTGGATTCAAAAGTTCCATCAGGGCCATTGGCCAATAAGTGGACTCAACATAAAAACGACATTAACCTTGTAAACCCTGCCAACAAACGCAATATAGATATTATCGTTGTAGGTACTGGCCTTGCCGGTGGTGCGGCAGCTGCAACCCTAGCCGAATTGGGTTATAACGTAAAGACCTTTTGCTATCAAGATTCACCGCGTCGTGCGCATTCCATTGCCGCACAAGGTGGAATTAATGCCGCAAAAAACTACCAAGGCGATGGGGACAGTAATTATCGATTGTTCTACGATACTATAAAAGGAGGTGATTATCGTTCAAGGGAAGCCAACGTATACCGTTTGGCCGAAGTGTCAGGAAATATTATTGACCAATGCGTAGCACAAGGTGTTCCCTTTGCACGTGAATATGGCGGATTATTGGACAACCGTTCTTTTGGAGGGGTGCTTGTGTCTCGAACTTTTTATGCAAAAGGTCAAACCGGACAACAGTTATTATTGGGTTGCTATGCAGCCATGAACCGTCAAATCAACAGAGGAAAAATTAAACCGTTCAACCGTCATGAAATGATGGATCTTGTGCTTGTCGACGGAAAGGCGCGAGGTATCATCGCCCGTGACTTGGTTACCGGTCAAATCGAACGCCACTCGGCACATGCCGTTGTTTTGGCTACTGGTGGCTATGGCAATGTTTTCTTTTTGTCTACAAATGCCATGGGAAGTAACGTAATGGCCGCTTGGCGAGCACACCGAAGAGGCGCATTCTTTGCCAACCCCTGTTACACACAAATACACCCCACATGTATTCCTGTATCTGGAGAACATCAATCGAAATTAACATTGATGTCAGAATCGTTGCGAAATGATGGCCGTATTTGGGTACCCAAACGACTTGATGATGCGAAGGCGATTCGTGAAGGTAAATTGACACCGATCCAATTAAAAGAGGAGGATCGGGATTATTATTTGGAAAGACGCTATCCTGCCTTTGGAAACTTGGTGCCTCGCGATGTTGCATCAAGAGCTGCTAAAGAACGCTGCGATGCCGGTTTCGGGGTTAACAAAACAGGGGAAGCCGTTTATCTTGATTTTGCCTCAGCGATTCAGCGGTATGGTAAAGAACAAGCCATGACACACGGTATAAAAAATGCCGATGATAAAGAAATTACCAAATTAGGAAAAGAAGTTATTGAGGCTAAATATGGGAATCTTTTTCAGATGTATGAAAAAATCGTAGATCAAAACCCATACGAGACCCCAATGATGATCTACCCTGCCGTACATTATACTATGGGTGGCCTTTGGGTCGATTACAACCTACAAACCACCATTGAAGGTTGTTACTGTGCCGGGGAGGCTAATTTCAGCGATCACGGTGCTAACCGATTAGGAGCTTCGGCATTGATGCAAGGCTTGGCCGACGGCTATTTCGTATTGCCCTATACCATTGGCGATTATCTTTCCAAAGACATTAGAACTGGGGAAATACCAACAGATTCCCCTGAATTTGATGCGGCTGAAAATGCAGTTACTGAAAGATTGGAGAAACTTATGGGCGGCAAGGGCCTACATTCCGTCGACCACTACCATAAGAAATTGGGTAAAATTATGTGGAACAAATGTGGAATGGCGCGAAACGCAAAAGATTTGCAGGAAGCTATTTCAGAAATTTCCGCGCTGCGTGCCGATTTTTGGGAGAACGTAAAGATTCCAGGAAAAATGGAGGGGATGAACCAAGAACTCGAGAAAGCAGGACGAGTAGCCGACTTTTTAGAACTAGGTGAGCTTTTTGCCAAAGATGCCTTACATCGCAATGAATCATGTGGTGGGCACTTCAGGGAAGAATACCAAACTCCGGAAGGCGAGGCCCTGCGCGATGACAAAAACTTTAAATATGCAGCGGCTTGGGAGTTTAAAGGCGAACCCAAAAATGCCGTCTTGCATAAAGAAGATTTGGTTTACGAGAATATAGAATTGAAAACACGAAGTTATAAATAGTTTATGGTGATTGTTTACGCATATACAAATAGCAATCAACCAACAACAAAACAAAAACTATGAAACTAAACCTAAAAATATGGCGCCAAAAAGACGCCAAATCCTCCGGCGAACTTGTTGACTATGTCTTAAAAGATGTAGAAGGAGATATGTCATTTTTGGAGATGTTGGATGTTCTTAATGAAGAGCTCATAAACAAAGGAGAAGAACCCGTTGAATTCGATCATGACTGCCGTGAGGGTATCTGTGGCACTTGTTCCCTTCAAATTAATGGTGAACCACATGGCCCGGATCGCTTGGTGACTACTTGCCAATTACATATGCGCAAATTTAAAGATGGTGACACTATAGTTATCGAGCCCTTTCGTGCTACCGCATTTCCCGTAATCAAAGATTTAATAGTAGACCGTAGTGCTTTTGACCGCATACAACAATCAGGTGGGTATATTTCGGTAAACACCTCTGGAAATACCGTCGATGCCAATGCAATTCCTATTGACAAACATGATGCCGATAAGGCGATGGACGCCGCGACCTGCATAGGTTGTGGTGCTTGCGTTGCCGCATGTAAAAATGCCAGTGCCATGCTTTTCACCTCGGCTAAAGTATCTCAATTTGCTTTATTGCCTCAAGGACAGATAGAGGCTACAGAACGTGTTCAAAGTATGGTGCGACAAATGGATCTTGAAGGTTTCGGAAACTGTACCAATACCGGTGCATGCGAAATCGAATGTCCTAAAGGAATTTCCTTAGAAAACATTGCCCGTATGAATCGGGAATATTTGAGTGCCACTTCAAAAGGATAGATCAGGTTTTTCGGAGTCAAATCGTATTGCCGAATAACATAACCTTGTATACCGACTCTAACGGAACGTAAAAAATCCCAAAGTCCAAATGATGGATTTTGGGATTTTTTTGTATTTTAAACTATGTCCAAAAAGTATTCCGAAGAACGCATTAAAGTCCCTCGCTTCAATGAAGAATCAGGGTTTTACACTACCCCTGAACGATCTAAAATCATGGGAAAAATCCGAGGAAAGAACACCAAGCCCGAATTGGCTTTTCGAAAGGCCTTATATGCTTCTGGATACCGTTATCGTGTCGACTACAAAAAATTGATTGGCAAACCCGACATTGTGTTAAACAAATATAAGACCGTAATCTTTATTGATGGCGAATATTGGCACGGTTATAACTGGAAAGAACGAAAACCCAAAGTAAAAACAAATCGTGAATTTTGGATTGCAAAAATCGAACGTAATATGCAGCGTGACAGCGAGGTGAACGCAGCATTGGACCGGTTGGGCTATAAAGTTTTTAGATTCTGGGAAACCGAAATAAAAAAAGAACTCGATGAATGTTTGACAAAGGTCATCGAGCATTTACAATCGTATCAATAGAGCAAAAATCAACTTGTTTTCCGTCAACCTATCCCATGTGTTGCTTGTATATTGCTACTAAATTATATTAATAATCATTAAAAAATAACACCTATGAAGAGGATAGCAATTTTAGCTACAAATGGATTTGAAGAAAGTGAATTAAAGTCTCCAAAGGAAGCCATGGAGCAAGAAGGCTTTAAAGTGGATATTGTAAGTCTTGAATCTGGAGAAATTAAAGGCTGGGCCAATGGAAATTGGTCTAATTCGTATACAGTCGATAAGACCATAGGCCAAGTAACAGCTGAAGATTATAATGCTCTGATGTTACCTGGTGGTGTCATCAATCCGGATAAATTAAGAAGGGAAGAGAAGGTATTAACTTTCGTTCGAGACTTTTTTAAGCAGGAAAAGCCCGTAGCGGCCATATGTCATGCTGCCTGGACACTTATAAGCGCAGACGTCGTCAAAGGTCGTAAGATGACCAGTTTTAATTCTATTAAAGACGACTTAGTAAATGCCGGTGCAAACTGGGTAGATGAAGAAGTCGTTGTAGACCAAGGATTCGTAACCAGTAGAAACCCCAACGATTTACCCGCATTCAACTCAAAATTGATTGAGGAAATTAAAGAGGGAAAACACGAAGAGCAACATGCCTAGATTGTATAAATAAAACAATTTGAGATAATTATCCCCGGCGCTGTTGCCGGGGTTTTTTTATGGCCAAACGCATCGATGTTTTCGTACTTTTATCAAATTCATCCGATTTACAACGTCGTTGCATATGAAAAATATTTCCTCTAAACTTCCGAACGCAAAAACCACCATTTTCACAACAATAGGCAACTTGGCCAGACAGCATAATGCCATCGACCTTTCCCAAGGGTTCCCGAATTTTGAAGCCGATTCGAAATTAATGCGATTAGTAACCAAAGCAATGAGCGATGGATATAATCAATATGCTCCGATGTTTGGATCATTTCCGTTGCGCGAAGCCATTGTTCAAAAAATAAAAGCACTTCATGGTAAGAGCTACCATGTCGAAAAAGAAATCACCATTACCGTAGGTGCCACACAGGCAATATATACTGCAATTACTGCATTTGTAAATCAGGGCGATGAAGTTATTGTATTCAAACCCGCGTATGATTGCTATGAACCGGCAATAGCGATTAATGGGGGCGTATCAATTTTAGTAGAAATGAACGGGGATCGCTTTAAAATAGATTGGGAGAAATTTCGGGTCCGAATAACGCCCAAAACCAAAATGGTAATAATAAACACCCCACACAATCCAAGCGGAACCCTTCTTTCAAAAAATGATATGCTAGCGTTACAGCAAAGTCTTTTGGGTACCGACATTATTCTAATTAGCGATGAAGTTTACGAACATATTGTTTTTGACGATTTAACACATGAAAGTGTCTCTCGTTTCCCAGATTTAGCATCTCGTAGCATTGTCTGTGGTTCTTTTGGCAAAACTTTTCATGTGACGGGATGGAAGGTAGGTTACTGTGTCGCCCCAGCCGAATTGATGCAAGAATTTCGAAAGATTCACCAATTTAATGTATTTAGTGTAGACCACCCGACGCAACGGGCCTTGGCCCAATACCTCCAAGAACCAAAGCACTATTTAGAATTATCTGACTTTTATCAAAAAAAAAGAGACTATTTTATAAATGCCTTGAACCAGTCTTCCTTTAAGGTACTTCCCTCCCAAGGTACCTACTTTCAACTATTGGACTATTCAGCATTAACCGACGAAAATGATGTAAGCTATGCCCAAAAACTTATCACCAACCACAGGCTGGCTTGCATTCCCATCTCAGTCTTTAATATCGATCAAAAAGACAACCAAAAACTTCGATTTTGCTTTGCAAAAACACAAGCTACCTTAAAAAAGGCCATTAACATTTTAAATTCGTTAAAGTGAACATAAAACGAAGAATTTTCGCACTTTGTCGATTTTTTTGTCCGTATAACGATTTTTTTTGTTGCATTTCGTCGAGTTTAACTCTTTTTTAAGACTTTTTTAAGATAATTGGGGAGCCTTTTAAGGCATCTTTGCCGCGGTTTTGAGATTTCATTACCAATCAGTTAGACTAATACCCCCAATATTTGCCCTAAATGACGAAATTTTTACTTACCACATTTTTCTGTGCAATTCTTATTGTTTTTTATACGCACCTACCTGAGACAGCGAACGGCTCTACCACTATCAAATCGAATAGTTACTATCCAAACCCTCCAATACCTACCATAACACTTTCCTCTAAAAAAGCTTTTCCCACCGCCGAAGGATATGGCAAATATGCCACTGGTGGAAGAGGCGGAAGAATAGTTGCGGTTACCAATCTTAACTCAAGTGGTTCGGGAAGTCTGGATGCCGCCCTCAAGATGACCGGTCCTAGAATTATTGTTTTCAAGGTATCAGGGACGATAACCCATAGTGGAGGCAACTATCTCGATATTCCTTATAGCGCTGGAAACGTTACGGTTGCCGGCGAAACAGCACCTGGCGATGGTATATTGATAAAAGGTGGTGAAATACGTATTAGTGCCTCAAATGTTATTATTCGAGGATTGAGAATCCGGCAATCAAGTTCAAGTACAGGAAGTAATGAGGATTGCATCAACATATCGGCCTATAATGGAACCCATATCGAAGATATAATCATTGACCATTGTAGTCTGAGCTGGGCAAGGGACGAAAACCTATCACTTGTTGGAAATTTTTCGGGCTCGACCATCAAAGATGTTACGGTTCAAAATTGCATAATTGCGGAAAGCAATTATGGCCTTTTAAGCTATAAGAAAAATGAAAATATCTCTGTATTTAGAAATCTTTTTATACATAATAGGGAAAGAAATATAAGAAGCAATCACCCACAGTCTTCCAAATTACAATATGAAATGGTCAATAATTTGGTCCATGGCGCACTATGGAGAACGAACACTAGTCTTGGCACAAAATTCACAGTGTTAAATAATAAGTATAAGGCCTCTAGTCAAGTAAGTTCTAAAGGTTCCACTTCTGTAAATGGAGAAAGTGATGGAACCGGGTCGACATCAAATACCCATGCCTATATTAAAGGAAACATTCAAATTTCAGGGCAAGGGCAATATAGCTCCAACCTTTCCCCTTACATCAAATCTTCACCTTATAAAACCTCAGGGCTTGTTGGTTCGGCCATACCTGCATCGGAAATAGAGAGTAGCTTATTGCCGCATGTAGGTGCTAGCTTTTCGAATCACGATGCTGTAGATAGCCGACTTATTAATCAATATAAAAATGGCAATGGGGGATCGGCGAGTAGTGGTTCCTTCCCTAGTATCAAAAGCGGATCAGCCCCAACAGACAGCAATAACAACCATATACCTGACAGTTTTGAATCATCACATAGTATCACTTCTAGTAGTCAAGTAAAGGAAAGCTACAACTTTGGAAGTTATCAAGTAATCAATAACGCGGGATATTCTGCCCTAGAAATATACTTGGCCTACTCCGCAGGGGATTTTGACCGTATGGAGAAAGTTGGCGGTACCGAAGAAACAGGTAAAAACTGTACAGAAACCATTACACCAGAATATAGCTTGGACGGGGCTTGGAACCATGGATCCACCAATCTGAATGTAGAAGAGGGCACCGATGTTACGTTAAGCATGTATCCCAATGGTGTAGGGGTAACGATCAAACTTCCGAACGGAGCTACAGTTGGTGACAATTACGACCTGGGCAAGGTGACCACTGCCGATAGTGGCGCCTATTTGTTAACCTCAGAAGATGGGTGTCAAACTACGTTGAACTTAAGTGTTGGTTCTAGTGGCAATGACGCTAATGACAATGGTTGTGCAGCAGGAACAATTGTTCCTGAATATCGATTAGACGGTACTTGGAACAGTGGTCAAAACAGTCTAAATGTCGATGAGGGAACCGACGTTTTACTAAGTATGATGCCTAACGGAGTTGACTTAAGTATTAAATTGCCTAACGGTTCCATCGTTGGAGACAACTATTCACTAGGCAAAGTCACCTCGGAAGACAGCGGCACCTACGTAATCACTTCGGAAGACGGTTGCCAAACAACCTTGAACTTAAGCGTAGGAGATTCAGATAATAATAGTAGTGATGGCTCGAACAACACAAATTGTTCAACAGGGTATGTTATTCCAGAATATAGGTTAAACGGTGTTTGGGCCAGCGGAACAAGCAATTTGAATGTTGGTGAAGGAACCGATGTTGTACTTAGTATGCTGCCCAACGGAGCGGACCTTAGTATTAAGCTCCCAAATGGTTCGACCGTAGGAGACAACTTTCATTTAGGCCGTGTGACCTCAGCAGATAGCGGAACCTACATTATTACCTCTGAAGAAGGTTGCCAAACCATCTTGAATTTGACCGTAGGCGATGAGGTTATCAATACCTGCCCAGCGGGTAATATTATTCCAGAGTATAGATATGACGGATTATGGAGAAGTGGCGACAGCAACATTAGTGTGAGCGAAGGAGAAGATTTGACATTGAGTATGCTTCCCAACGGGGTCGGGCTAACCATTAAACTACCCAACGGTTCTATCGTTGGCGACAATCATACCCTTACAAACATAAGCGCAGCCAACAGTGGAACTTACTTACTAACCTCAGAAGATGGTTGCCAAACCGTTATAAATCTTTCTGTTGAACCCAAAGGAACTTCATTGAAGGTCCGATTTAACCCTGAAGAAGCAAATGCAGCAGCGCAAGATTATTTAACCTTACAAAATGCAGTTGATGAGCTTACGGTATATCCTAATCCGGTGCAAAGAGAAATTAATGTATCCATACCAAATCATTCCAATTACACGACCTATAGGTTATTCAACACCTCTGGTATTTTGATTAAGGAAGGAACAATTGAAACCGGTGAAAGCAATTTTGCCATAAACGTTTCAAAAGCACAAAAAGGCTTAATCCTTCTAAATGTAAGTAATGACAATGGTGATAGTGAATTTTTAAAAGTTTTAAAAAAGTAAAAGATACTGAAGGCTTAGTAACATTTCAAACTCCCCCATTTTATAAACAGATATAAATCAATTTTTGGGAATGCCCCAATAAAATACCATTTTAAAATTTGAAGAAATTACAGCGTTAGCTATTAAATAAACCCATTTTCAATTCATAAATCGATTTTAATTAAATAAAGAAAAGCGCCCCACTTTTTTAAACTATTAATCTTTCTAGAACACTAGTACCATGACCTACAATAAATACGTTTTAACCCTACTTATTTTATCCGTTTCTTTTTTTCAATCACTAACAGCTCAGAGCAAGACTTATTATATAACCACAAGTGGAAAATCTAGTAATAGCGGACTCTCGGAAGCTTCTGCCTGGAACTGGGACGCTGCTGTTGACAGAGTTCAGGCTGGAGATGTAGTATACGTTAAATCTGGAAGCTATAATGTATCCGGCCTCTGGTTCAAGCAAAGCGGCACAAGCTCTAAACCTATTGTTTTTAGGGGATACACCTCTAGTCCAGGCGATATCTCAAGCAAAGCCTATGGCACAATGGATTACGGAAACTCAATAAATTCAATCGGTTTCCCGGTAATAAAACCAACCAATTCCAGTGATTCATACGCAATCTTTGTAGGAGGTAATTATATCGAACTTCATAATATTGGGTTTAACGATCCGTATGGAAGGGCAGGTTATGCTGTACTGGTACAAGGAAATAACAACAAGCTCGACAATCTTGCGTTCTCCGATCTAAGTTTAGATACAAAAGGTTACCAGGGGTCTTCAGTTTATATCAGAGGAAATAATAATACGGTTAGCAATTGTTATGGTGAAAATTCGGCATATGCATTTATTTTTATCGATCCACATACCTCTTCAAAAGGAAATAACAATACCATAAAGTACAATGAATATCGTAACGATGACACGAGTCGTCAGACCGATTATTATCTTACGACCCGCTACAAAGGAAACGATTCAAATACAGCCGCCAATAATTCCTTTGAAAACAATAGAATTTATCGTTTGCACAGTGGTTCCCATAACGGCCATGGTCTATCTAATGGAGGTGGCCGAAACAACACTTGGAAAGATAATCTTATCTATAGAACCATTATAGAGGTACGATATCCCAGTTCATCGGGAGCAGTTTTTGAAGGTAATAGTATGACTGGCTCCGATGACAACCAAGTTACAATTGAAAACGGGGCGACCAATATAACCTTGAAAAACAACTATCTCGAAT
Organism: uncultured Kriegella sp.; assembly: GCF_963975415.1. Classification (NCBI taxonomy): domain Bacteria; kingdom Pseudomonadati; phylum Bacteroidota; class Flavobacteriia; order Flavobacteriales; family Flavobacteriaceae; genus Kriegella; species uncultured Kriegella sp. Next base: position 237,976 of record NZ_CAXBGN010000005.1, on the reverse strand, counting down.
GCGACCATGCTGCACTGCTATTCATAGTTAAGGGATATAATCCAATGGTTTCCTCAGCGAGCCCTAATAACATCAAAGTCTTTAACAATGTATTCAAAGGTGGTCGTCGAATTGTCTCTTTTGGCGAAGGAAGTTACGAAACCACGACAAGCAAGAATATTGACATTTACAATAATGTTTTTGATGGGCAGTCTGGAGGTATACGCTACTATAACTCAGGAACCTCAATGAATTTTAAAAATAATATTGTTATTAATTCCACCTCAAAGAAATGGGCTACAATAAGTTCAGGGAGTATATCGGTTGATGGCGATAACAATATCTTTCATAATAATTCTTTTACAACACCGACTACCGGCTTTTCAAGTACGAAGAATACCAACCCGTTATTCACCAATTCAGGAACCCAATCCGCAAAATATAAGCTAAAAGCGACCAGCCCTGCCATAAATGCAGGAGTAGCCTATTCTGCACGTTCCACTGATTTGAATGGTAATTCATTGGTTTCAACACCTGACATAGGCCCGCACGAATATCAAGGTTCCCAGAACAGCAATAACAATAGTAACGGTTCTTGCACTGTTATTCCAGAATATAGTCTGAATGGGGTTTGGCAAAACGGACAAACCAATCTGAACGTTGCCGAAGGCACGAATGTTATATTAAGCATGATTCCAAATGGAATAGGACTCTCTATCAAGCTTCCAAATGGCAAAACGGCAGGAGACAATTTTAAGCTCGGCGAAGTTACGACAGCTGATAGCGGGGCATATGTGTTGACCTCTGCAACTGGGTGTCAGACAACCCTAAACTTGACTGTTGGAGATCCCGGTAGTAGTGCAAAAGATGATTGCCCTTCAGGCGATATTACTCCAGAATACCGCTTGAACGGGTCGTGGGCCAGTGGCCAAAAGAGCTTAACAGTGGCTGAGGGTACAGATATTGTTTTGAGTATGCTCCCAAATGGAAAAAACCTCACCATAACCTTGCCAAATGGCTCGACCGCAGGTGACAATTACAGGCTCGGTAAGGTAACGGAAGCCGATGCGGGAAGCTACATAATTACCTCTGAAGATGGATGTCAAACCACTTTGAACCTGACAGTAGGAAACTCAACCGGTGGCAATGACAATAGCAATTCCGGTAACGACTGTCCTTCAGGAAACATTACTCCTGAATATAGTTTAAACGGGTCTTGGCAGAGTGGCCAGAATAATCTTAGTCTGGCCGAGGGTACTAGCGTAATATTGAGTATGATTCCTAATGGAGTTGGACTGACTATTAAACTCCCCAACGGATCAACCGTAGGGGATAATTATCGGCTTGGAAAGGTAACTTCTGCAAATAGCGGGGCTTATATACTCACTTCTGCAAATGGCTGCCAAACGACCTTAAACTTAAGTGTCGGCGGATCCTCCTCTGGTAGCAATTCGAACAACAATAGTTGTTCGACGGGAATAACATCGGAATACCGGGTTAATGGTGTATGGGGAAGTGGAAGTAGCAGCATCACAGCCGTAGAAGGAAAAGATGTAACCTTTAGTATGCTTCCTAATGGCATCGGGCTTACTGTTAAACGACCCAATGGTTCTACAGTAGGCGACAACTACAGAATTCAAAATTTAACTTCTTCCGACAGCGGTACATATGTGTTGACCTCGGCAAATGGCTGCCAAACCAGCGTTTACCTTACTGTAAGCCCAAAATCAAGTTCGTTTAAGGCCCGGATAGGAGAAGGAATCTCGACCGAACCCGAACTTGAAAGTTCGAAAATATCGGTATATCCAAACCCAGTGCAAAGAAGTATGAATGTTACGTTACCAGCAAATGCTTCTTATACCCAGTTTGCTTTGTATACGCTATCTGGCGTTATGATAAAACAAGGCGCTATCGATTCGGTAGGTAACAGTTTTGCCGTTGATGTTTCCAGTGCCCCGAAAGGACTGTTATTACTCAATGTTATGGATGAAGAGGGGAATACGGAGTTCATAAAAGTGCTAAAGGAATAAAGTTTTGCATATAGGGAATTTCCCCGATGTGGTGCAATAAAACCATTGTTAGGTGACCACATCGCTTCTCTTGACCAAATTGGCCGAGAACGAATTAAAACAAAAAAGGAACGACTATAGATTAGTCGTTCCTTTTTTAAATTTTGTTCAAAAACTGTTATAGCATAAACAGCTTTCTTGCCAACATTACGATTCCACTTAAAAAATCGTTTTTGTACACTTGAATCTCTTTTTCGGTTGAGGTGTGGTTAATTTGGGCTTCCATAGTTAAGTATATTTTTAAAAATTCTGATTTGGGGGTCCAATGATATTGGAGACTTCTAATTAATTACAAGATAAATATACACTGAAGAGGGCAAGGTTCGAAATTAATGTTGTGAACGGTTCTCTTTGTGTTGTAAAAGACGTATTTCAAAAAAGTATCGAATAGATCTCCACCATCTTATTAAATGTGCACGTTAAAAATAGCAGGGGTAGGACTTTTATCAATAACCCGACCCTTTTCCATAGGCCCACAGACACAACCACTACATAAAAAATTTGGGCACACCCTTTTTGACGAACCTTGTCAATAAACCTCCGATTAAACCACACCTCACAAATAAAACGGTTATTTTAGTGTAGCAATACATTTGGGAAGAAATTAGTGGTATGAAAAAAATCATTTTTCTTTTAATCATCATCATTTGCACAAAAAGTATGGCGCAGTCGAAAATAGAAGGGTTTATTTATGACGAGACGACAAATGATCCATTGCCCTATTGCACGATAAGGATTTACGGTACAAAAACCCAATATACCATAGCAAACGAAGATGGTAAGTTCGCGGTCGACAGCGATTTTTATAAGGATTCGTTAGAAATAAGACACTTAGGGTTTAAACCAAAAAAAGCAGCGCTATCTTATTTCGAGAAAGAGTCCAAACTTTATTTAAAAATGGATGTTTCTGTGTTGGACGAGGTTATTCTAACCGCCGGTGAAGCCAAAGATTATCCCTATAAATTGTTGGACAGGATTATAGCCGTGTACCGAAAGAGCATAAATACAACGGCCAGCAAGGCCTTTTTGACCATGAATTCCTCTACAAGAAATATTCCTATCGAGCAAGTAGAGGGTTTCTACAATAGCGAACAAAATTTAGCTAAGGGCATTTTAGAACTCCGGGTCAAAAGTGGCCGGTTTGGCCAAAACAAATCGTTCCCGTTCTATAGCTTGGACAACACTAAAATTTTAAGTGACTTTCAGCTTTTTGGGACCTCAAAGCAAATATTTCCCGATTATCCGGGCAATCTGACTTCTAACGCCATTCAAAGAAAATACGATGTGAAAATTGATGACTGCATTACCTGTGGCGAGAAGGAGGTATCTCTTTCATTTTCGCCTAAAGAGGCCAATGGCAGATTGTTTCATGGAAAAATGTTGGTAGATCCTCAGCTTTTGGTGGTCAAAAAAATTGAACTTTGGACCAACGACCCCATAACAAAAGCATTGACTTCAATCAATGAAGATGTTGTCTTGACCCCCAAGGAAATTCTGCTCAACATTGTTTTTAATCCCATGGACCTCGAAAAAATACAGTATCTGAACCTTACCTTTAGAATGGGCTATGAATCCAAAAAGGTTTCTGAGACCATTAATTCCCAAACTTTTCTATACTTCTTTGACTACGACACTTTTTTTAAAGACCCCTATTTCACCAAGACGATTCCTTTTAACAACGACTATGACAAAATGATTGCCTTGCGGGCATCCGACGATTTCTGGGAGACCAACTACCAATTCCCTAAGAGTATCAGCGAAAACAGGTCGATGGATTTTATGAAAAAAAATGGGTTCCTGATTAATTATGATAATTACATTCCACTAGATGACTTAAAATATACAAACCCCACAGTTCTTTCTTGGCAAAACGAAAGACGGCTTAAATGGAAACATATAGATGATATGTCTTCGAAAGAAAATGAAAACGACGGGATAAATACTAACCCAGGAAAAGATTTAACAACAGGCAAAGCCTACGATACACCGTTTGAACAACTACAAAGCAAAACTTCTCGAAATAGCAAAGCCAATATCAATATTTGTTATGTTGTGGATAGCTATAAAGATGAAAATGGGATCGAAAAAATGCTAAGCCGAACTTTGTTGGATATTAATTCTTCTCGATTCAGCGAAGAGCGCGCAAAGAATAAGTTGGTCTATTATAATATTATTTTTGATATTTATGAGGTGTATAGGCAATTGGGAGCTTCCCGGATTACCGAGAATATGACCTTTGATGAAGTAAAATCAGTTTATGACGAAATGCACGTTGGAGCCTCATCCGAAGTAAAAAAATTTAAAAAGGAAACCCGTCAGGGCAATGACTACAAGAGCTTGTTAAAATGGAACAACCGGATAAAAGCCAAATTGAATATTGACAATTTCACTTTAGTACCATAGACATCCTAATAAGGAATAATCTCTCCCAAATTTTTCCCTAAACATACAATATTTAATCACTAACCATAGTATTCGATTGAGTGTTTACGGTGAGAAGGCCCGTAACCTCATATTCTGGTGTCAATTTGAACAATCGTAATATCTTGCGCTGGGTAGGAAGTCCATAGTCAAAAAAAGTCGATATATGTAAATAGGTAGGATCTTGGGCCGTTCCTTTATAATGCTGTAGATTCAACTGCCATTCGCCTGTTTTGTCATCGTCAAGAAAAAATTGTGTGCTAGCATACCCCCTAAGTGCTTGCCCTTCTTGCATTTCATTTAGCTTCCCAGTATTTTCCCAAGTATCGTACATTGATTCAGGGTTTACAATTTGAAATCCTATACTAATTTTAGGGTTGCTCCAAGCTGCAACAATTCGCGTTCTCGAAATTTCAACCCCTGCCTCGTTCTCCAATTTTTTCCAACTTATTTTTTCTTTTCGGGCTTGCAGGTTGTTAAGGGATTCAATAGTCATCATTAGGTCTGCTCCATATTTGTCGAAGGCAATACTACTCCTATTCCTGACTTCCCGGTAGCTCTCATAGACCATCGAGGCTTTCTTATTATCTCCTTTTTCAGCATAGGCATTCGCTACATCACAATAGGATTGAGCGACCGACGAATCTAACTTCAAAATTTCTAGGAACAGATCTAAAGCTTTATCCTTTCTCCCCAAAATATCATATCTGTATGCCAGCGACCTTAATACTGTACTATTTTCCGGAAAGCGTTGATGAACCTGCTTAAGTAGCTTATCTGAAGTCTTGTAATCTTTCCAACGTTCCCTAAAATAATAAGCCAAATCTAAAAAAAAGATCGGGTTTTTAGAGTAAAGTTCTATGTCCCTTTCCAATAACCCCTCTGCTTCCTCTGCGGTGGTGGTCTCTATATAAGCTTCCATGTAATCAGGAGGTTTTGGCACATAATACCTTTGGTCTATAAACAGTTCGCTTAGACTGTCATGCAAAACGGAATTATCATAACGCTCGTCTACCCCAAATTGGTTCATTTGGGTCGTGGCCTTGGTGTTGACTACAATAACACCTCCGGTACCCCTTGGCCCATATCTGGTAATCGCTGCATTGCGCTCGAGTATCGCTACACGGTCTATATCGTGTGCTGACAGATATGTTGGCGCGGTCTCTTGTATAAATCCATCTACATCAAAAATAGCTTTCGGAGGTATATCCAGTTCATCATCAAGGGAAGTATAAACGATTCTGAACAAATACACCTCAACATCAGGGGCAAAAGGGGGTCTAACGACCCTCATATTAGGACTAAGGTTCTTTAAAGAAGATAAAAAATCAGGTCCAGTAGCCACCAATTCTTTGCCACTGATTACCCGCAAGGCCGATGAAGAACGATCCTTGTTTAAAACACCCATTGAGGTTTTTAAAAGATTTGGATTTTCGGGAAATTCGGCCAAAATGTCCTTTTGGGTTTTTCGTTTCCTTTTCCCTACGGTCACTTCATCTAATTCAGTTGCCCTTGGAGATAAGACAATTTTAAGTTCTTCCTCCGTTTCTGGCACGGTAATTTCAACACTACCATATCCTAGGGCGGATATTAGCAAAACCTCCTTGGTAAGTACTCTTAACGAAAACCACCCGTCACCATCTGTTTGTGTTCCGCGGTCGGTACCTTTTAGCAAAACGTTTACATTAGGAATCGGTGTTTCCCATACATCGGTCACCTTGCCTGAAATGGTCTTTTCAGAAGTTTGAGCGTAAAATGGTACTACAAACCATAAAACTAAAAACGCCGACCAATTTTTCATATTCGTTTGATAACACAACCTATTTATGGGATAGTCCCGATAAAAAAGTTCCTATTACCTGTTATAGTTGCATTTCGGGCACCTCACCATCAAAAAACAAAGTGCCTTCGGTAGCTTTTTGTATCTCTTCCACAGAAACTCCGGGTGCTCGCTCTAGCAATTTAAACCCACGAAGGGTTACCTCTAAAACGGCCAAATTTGTCACGATTTTTTTTACACAGCCCACGCCCGTTAAAGGCAATGTACACTTCTTAAGCAATTTAGAGTCTCCCGCCCTGTTGGTATGCAACATGGCGACAATAATATTTTCGGCAGAAGCCACCAAATCCATAGCCCCTCCCATTCCTTTTACCATTTTACCGGGTATTTTCCAATTCGCTATATCTCCATTTTGAGCAACTTCCATGGCGCCCAAAATAGTCAAATCTACATGCTGCCCCCGAATCATTGCGAAACTGGTCGCAGAGTCAAAAAAAGAAGCCCCTGGCAAGGTCGTAATCGTTTGTTTACCGGCATTAATAATGTCTGCATCTTCCTCTCCTTCGAAAGGAAATGGCCCCATACCCAATACACCATTTTCACTTTGGAATTCGACATCGATGTCATCGCGTACAAAATTGGCAACCAAAGTGGGGATACCTATGCCTAGATTCACATAATACCCGTCTTTGACTTCTTGTGCTATTCGCTTGGCGATTCCGTTCTTATCCAACATGGTTCGTTAATATCAGTTTCTTTGACGTACGGTGCGTTGTTCTATTCGTTTTTCATAACTCTTTCCTTGAAAAATTCGTTGGACAAATATACCGGGTACATGAACTTGGTTAGGATCCAATTCCCCTGCGGGAACCAATTCTTCTACTTCTGCGACCGTTACCTTTGCGGCACCACACATGCATGCATTAAAATTACGGGCCGTCCCCTTAAAAATTAGATTTCCGGCTTCGTCACCTTTCCAAGCTTTTACAAAGGCGTAATCGGCTTTAAAAGCTTCTTCGAGCACATACATCTTACCATTAAATTCACGCGTTTCTTTACCCATAGCCACTTCGGTTCCGTAGCCTGCCGGTGTAAAAAAAGCGGGGAATCCTGCCTGGGCAGCCCTACACTTTTCTGCCAGCGTTCCCTGCGGCGTTAATTCAACATCAAGTTCCCCATTTAACATCTGGCGCTCGAATTCTTCATTTTCACCAACATAGGATGAAATCATCTTTTTTATCTGGTGTTTTTTCAGTAAAAGTCCCAATCCAAAATCATCGACCCCGGCATTATTGGATATACAGGTCAGGTCTTTTGCTTCGGAGCGTACTAACTCCGCTATGATGTTTTCAGGAATACCACATAGACCAAACCCCCCTAACATGAATGTCATGCCATCTTTAACACCCGCTAAGGCATCTTCAACACCAGAAACTGTTTTATGAATCATATCCCTGAAATTTTAGTATTACAAACGTTTCTTGCACGTCTTCAAAATACTATTTTTTTTGCAACCCATGAAGTAAAAACAGAATTAATCAAGAGTCTAAAATAGTTATACGGAATGGAAAAAAACCACACAGAAAAGTTCAGCAAATACCTCAAGGTATTGCTTTCAAAAATCAAAGAGCGGGAAGTATCGCAGAAGTAAATGTTCTTAAACCCCAGAAGTTTTCAGGCCTTAATTAATCAGCGATTTGCTTCTTAAAAATCTAAATCATCCAAATCATCACCGGGATCAACTTCCTCATCGGTATTTTCGACAGTCTTTGAGCAATCGACATTGATTGACAAGTTTTCAGGTGCAGGGAATTCTCCATCGGATATACCCAAATCGTTGTTTGCATAGTTTTTCTTCATATAAAGGCCCCAAATAGGTAGTGCCGTAGAAGCACCTTGGCCATATCTCAAGGAAGAAAAGTGTATAGCCCTATCCTCTCCACCGACCCAAACACCAGTAACCAAATTTGGCACCATACCCATAAACCAGCCATCACTCTGATTCTGTGTTGTACCTGTTTTACCTGCAATAGGGTTGGTAAACCCGTAAGGATATCCTGTAATAATTTCCTTATATTCAGTGGCATTCTTTTGGTAGCTGTGACGCAAACGCGTTCCGGAACCTCCTTCGGTCACACCTTCCATAAGGTTCAACATCGCATAGGCCACATCTTTGCTTAATACATCTTTAGTTTCTGGAACGTATTCATAAAGTACCGTACCATTTTTATCTTCAATTCGTGTTACCATTACCGGCTTGACATACACGCCTTGATTAACAAAAGTACCATATGCCCCAACCATCTCGTAGAGATTTACGTCAGGTGTTCCCAAGGCTATGGAAGGTACTTCTGGAATATCTCTTGTCAGCCCAATATTTTTAACGATGGAAACTACCGACTTAGGCCCTACCCTATCAATCAATTGAGCCGTAACGGTATTCATTGAATTGGCAAGTGCTTTTTTCAACGTATACATTTTCCCAGAATATTTACGATCGGCATTCCCAGGACACCATTTTTCAGGATTGCCGTGTTTTCCAGCTTCTATGCAATATAAGATGTCGGGTAAAGAATCGCAGGGCGATAAGCGTAGCTGATCAATGGCCGCTGCGTATACGAAAGGTTTAAATGTCGAACCCGGTTGGTGCGACCCCTGATAAACACCATCATATTGAAAATGTTTGTAATCTACTCCCCCGACCCAAGCCTTCACGTGGCCGGTCTGGGGTTCCATAGACATCATTGCCGTTCTTAAAAAGGTCTTATAATACCGAATGGAATCCATCGGGGTCAATACGGTATCCTTTTCCCTTGTTTCACTGTTCCAATCGAAAACCGTCATATCGATTTTTTTGGTAAAAGATTCGCGAATCTCTTTTTCCGATTTTCCGTTCGCCTTCATTTTGCGCCACCGATCAGAGGTTTTCATGGCCCGTTCCATGATACTATTGATTTCCTTTTTCTCAAGACCCACGAAAGGGGTAGTGGCATTACGATCTGGCGTATTTTGATGAAAGAATTCTGCCTGTAATTTCTTCATATGCTCCCCTACGGCATCCTCTGCATTCTTTTGCATACGTGAATCGATGGTCGTATATATACGAAGCCCGTCTAAATAAAGGTTCCATTTGTCGCGTTGACCTTCTAGGGCCGGCTTCGGATTCTTCTTAATCCATTTATTCATAAAGCCCTGCAGGTACATTCTGAAGTAAGTGGCGATACCTTCCCGGTGAGACTCAGGGTTAAAGTTGATATTCATTTCCATCGCCTGTAATGAATCTTTTTCCACTTCCGAAATATAACCGTACTTAGCCATTTGGGCCAAGACCACATCTCTTCTATTCTTTGTGCCCACTGGATTTCTTCTTGGTATGGGATTGTAAAGGGAAGAATTTTTGAACATGCCTACCAACATGGCCGATTCCTCAACTTTTAAATCTTTAGGCTCTTTTCCAAAATATATTCTGGATGCAGAACGAATACCATCGGCATTGTTACCAAAATCATAGATATTGAAATACATCGTGATAATCTCTTCTTTGGTATAACTACGTTCTAACTGTGTGGCAATTACCCATTCTTGAATCTTTTGCTTGATGGTTTCAAATTTATTTCTAGAACGTACACCCACGAACAGCTGTCGCGCCAACTGTTGTGAAATCGTACTTGCACCACCACGTTTCCCAAGAAAGAAAAAGGCCCGCAGCGTTCCCCGGGCATCAATACCTGAATGATTGTAAAAACGAGCATCTTCGGTAGCTACCAACGCATTCACCAAATTCTCGGGCAAATCTTCAAACGAAACATCGGTTCTGTTATCGTCTAAATAAAATTTACCCAATGTTTTTGCATCGGAAGATATAATTTCGGTCGCTAAATTGGTCTGTGGATTCTCTAGCGTCTCAAAGGTGGGCAATTCACCAAAAGCGCCCCATGACGCCAACAAAAATAGTAAGGCCACAGCAAAAATCCCCGTGATAAATAATATCCAGAACCATTTAATGAATTTCCAAAAACTTTGGTCTGCTTTTTTCTTTTTGGCCCCTGCCATATTTTTACTCATTACTTTTTACAATTTCAAAACCTACATCGGTAATGCCTGGCAAATTGGCTATGCCATCAACACTACCATTTTTTCGCATTGCATGTGAAACACTCAAGGTATATACGCCAGAAGAGGGAAAAACGATGTTCTCTTTATACCAAAGTTTGTTTTCTTTAATGCTTCCATAGCCTTTACCCAACCATTTACCATCAGGAAGTGCCATTTCATATTCCAATGTATCCTTAACGGTTTCTCCACTAGGAAAATTGAGTTCAGCTATTAAAAAAAGATTACTGTAAGGAAAAGTTTCGTCATTACGGATATTAATGAACATATTATGACGCCGAATCGTATCAACTTCGGAAAACGTAAATTCAATCGTATGATCCTTGTTCCAATGCCCTTTATCAGTAGCCTTGTATTCTGAAACCAACAAGGCGTCATTACAAGAAACAACACATATCAGAGCTGCTAAGACAAACAAACTTTTAGGCATTTTTTGGACGTCTTTTTCTATTGTTCCTTCTTTTCTTGTTCTTGTTCTTGTTTCTGTTATTTCTGCCCTTTGGTCTATCAAACCGTGTAAGACTATCTTGCCCGACCACATTTTCAAAAACCACTTTCTCTTCGACCGTATTCTCAATGGCATATTCTTCAAGGCTTGCAACCTTCTCTTTCCTTTTGTTCTTTTCTAGAATTTCTTTTACCTGATCTTTCGAAAGGGCATGCCAATTCGCGGGATCTTCTTTGTAAGAAAACCATAAAGTACCCTTAAAAATATCGGTTTTTTGACAAAACGCCATTCCTTTTTCAGTATGCAGCCTTGTATCTGATGATGGAAAATCTTTTAAGGCATCTAGGTACATATCAAGCTCATAATTCAAACAACACTTAAGCTTACCACATTGTCCGGCTAATTTCTGAGGGTTAAGGGATAGCTGTTGATAACGAGCAGCCGAAGTACTGACCGACCTGAAGTCTGTCAACCAAGTAGAACAGCAAAGCTCACGACCGCAAGACCCAATGCCCCCCAAACGTTGGGCTTCTTGGCGATAACCAATTTGCCGCATCTCGATACGTATACCGAAGGCCTTCGCCATGTCTTTGATCAGTTGACGAAAATCGACCCGTTCCTCTGCCGTATAATAAAACGTAGCCTTAGAGCCGTCTCCTTGAAATTCCACATCGGAAATTTTCATTTTCAGTTTTAGGATAATGGCTATTTCCCGTGCTCGCTTTTTAATTTCTTCTTCGCGATTTCTACATTTTTGCCATTTATCGATATCGCTTTGTGATGCTTTTCGGTACACTTTCGGAAGTACATCATCTTTGTAATCGACCTTTTTCCTTTTCATTTGCACTTTGACCAGTTCGCCCACCAAGGTCACAATACCTATGTCATGGCCTGATTGCGCCTGTGTGGCAACAACATCGCCAATTGAAAGGGAAAGGTTTTCACTATTTCGGAAAAACTCCTTTCTACTATTCTTAAAACGTACTTCTACACAATCAAACTGCCTTTCTCCATTTGGGGGCGACATATTTGAAAGCCAATCAAAAACCGTTAATTTATTACAACCGTCAGTACCGCAAGTTCCATTGTTCTTGCACCCGCGCGGCTGTCCATCCTTGTCGGTTGAACAACTGCTACAACCCATATTTTATATCTTGATTTAACAAAAACCAAATGTTCTTGTCAAAAAAGGTTCATACTATTCTTAAAAGTAAAGGTAGTGTTTTTTGCATAGGAAAGAAAGTAGTTTAGCATGTGGTAGCTTGTTTGCCATTTCCCACTACCCTCGGTCTTTTTGGCCCAGAGCTATAAAAACACGCAAAAAACCTGACGTCTCTACTAACCACATTATATCCATCTCGCCTCTTTTCATTTCTTATACTTCAAAACCTCGGACCTACCTTTTTTAAAAATTTTATTACTCACTTCCTTTCCCTTTCTAAGCCTCTTTTGCTCTTCGTAGGGCAATGCATGAACTTCCTTGCAATCTATAGAACAGCAATCGTCCATTTTTTCAGCGCATTCTTCACATTGGATAAATAAAAGGTGGCAAGCCTCATTGGCACAATTCACATGGGTATCACATGCTTTGCCACATTGATGGCAATTCGCAATTACCTCGTTGGAAATACGTTCGCCACGGCGGTGGTCGAAAACAAAATTCTTACCCATAAATTTATTCTCCAGTTTTTTATTTTCAACCTGTCGGGCATATTCTATTATTCCACCTTCCAACTGGTATACTTGCTTAAAACCTTTATGCCTATAATACGCACTGGCTTTTTCACAGCGAATACCACCCGTACAGTACATGACCAACTTTTTATCTTCTTTATGATCGGCCAAATCATTCTCTATAAGATCTAGCGAATCGCGAAAAGTATCCACATCGGGGGTAATGGCATTTTTAAAATGCCCTATTTCGCTCTCATAATGATTACGCATATCGACCAAAATGGTATCGGGATCCTCAAGAAGCTCATTAAATTGCTCAGCACCAACATGAATGCCCTTATCAGTAACATCAAATGTGTTATCATTAAGGCCATCTGCTACTATTTTTTTACGGACCTTCACTTTAAGCTTTAAAAAGGATTTATTATTTTGCTCAATGGCAATATTAAGCCGGACGTTTTCTAAAAAGGAGACACTGTCAAGATGTTTTTTTAAATTTTCAAAATTTACGGCAGGCACCGAAAGCTGTGCATTTATTCCCTCATTGGCCACATAAATCCGGCCTAATACGTCAAGTTCGTTCCAATGAATAAACAAATGATTTCTGAAAATTACGGGGTTACCGATATGTGCATATTTATAGAAAGAAATGGTCAGGCGCTCTTGCCCTGCTGCTTCGATAAGCGTTTCCCTTTCTTTTGCACTTAAGGTATTGTACAGTTGCATGCTATACGAATTGTTTAAGTTAAAGAATGACTAAAATGCAAATATAATAAATGTTCATAAAAGCTTCCGATGCAATGGGCTTAGGTAACTAAGGGAGTCGGCCTTGCACTCCCATTTTCTCTATTGCTAATGAAACACCAAAAAAAAAGAGTCCCGATGTAATCGAGACTCTTAATCGACCAGTCCATTTTTTTCTTTTTCATAGCATTCTTCAAAGATGCAAAAAGGAAATGGTCAAAAAACCCATCGCATTCTAAAACGATGGTATATAAAATTGAGTTAGTATATACTGTGTTTTTAAGTTAGATACATTTAAGGCAAAAAGGTTGCGTCACATTCAAAACATTTCTCTACAAAAAGTTATCCCATCTTCAAAAAAGGATCTGTAATAGCACTGACATGGCGATATCTTTGTCCTTTTTAATCCCTGACCAAGTCTTCATTCCTAGTTTTAATCAATGCCGCTCAAAATCATTCCAATATTTTAGAAAATAAGGCATATAAATGGTTTTATGCCAAAAGAAATAGTAATTTAGCTTCCCTAAAATTCAAAAAATGAGTTCGGAAAAAGACGCAAAATTAAAGGCCCTAAAATTAACTCTCGATAAGCTGGATAAGACCTATGGCAAAGGTGCAGTAATGAAAATGGGTGATAGTATCGTGCAAGATGTAGAGGTAATTCCCTCGGGTTCTTTGGGTCTTGACATTGCCCTCGGGGTGGGAGGATATCCACGAGGTAGGGTTATTGAAATATACGGCCCGGAATCTTCAGGTAAAACGACATTAACACTTCATGCCATGGCCGAAGCTCAAAAAAACGGCGGCATAGCGGCATTTATCGATGCAGAACATGCTTTTGATCGTTTTTATGCACAAAAATTAGGTGTCGACATCGATAATTTGATTATTTCGCAACCAGATAATGGCGAACAAGCACTAGAAATCGCCGATAATCTGATTCGATCAGGCGCCATTGACATCGTTGTCGTCGATTCTGTTGCGGCACTAACCCCCAAAAGTGAAATCGAAGGTGAAATGGGGGATTCAAAAATGGGGCTACATGCACGATTAATGTCTCAAGCGCTTCGAAAATTGACCGGTTCCATTAGCAAGACCAATTGTACCGTTATTTTTATCAACCAATTACGTGAAAAAATTGGAGTAATGTTCGGTAATCCCGAAACTACTACAGGCGGTAACGCCCTTAAATTCTATGCTTCCGTTCGCCTTGACATTAGAAGGTCTACACAAATTAAAGACACCGATGGAGCCGTTCAAGGAAACAAGACCCGTGTAAAGGTGGTAAAGAACAAAGTAGCGCCCCCATTTAGAACCACAGAATTCGACATCATGTATGGTGAGGGAATTTCGAAGGTCGGTGAAATTATAGATTTGGGTGTACAATATGAAATCGTCAAAAAAAGTGGCTCATGGTTTAGTTATGGTGACACAAAACTTGGTCAAGGTAGAGATGCCGTAAAAGCTTTGCTGAATGATAATCCTGAGCTTTTTGAAGAATTGGATGGAAAAATACGTGAGGCCATTTCTGCTATAAAATAAATAGTACTAACAATATTAAAATCGACGACAATATAAATTGTGTTGATTTTAATCATTTTATCATTAAAATTAAGCCTCAAGTATATTGAGGCTTTTTTATATACCTGATAGCAATAAACGCAACCTTTTCCCATTAATTACATCTTAGAAATAAACTAATTGTAATATGAAAAGGTTAAATTTGATTTTCTGTGCCATTGTGCTTTTTCTCACCTTTGGCGCATGCAGTTTAGATGATGATGGAGCGAACTTTCATTATGAACCATTGCAGATTACCGATGTTGAGCTTCCCGAATCATTTGACTTACACGAAGTGTATAATATCAAAGTAAAACTTTTACGACCGGATGATTGCACCTTAGTGGAAGGGTTTGATGTAACCCGGGGCGATTTGACAACCCGTAACATTGTTGCTATTGGTGCCATACTAGACAATAAAGATTGTATCGCACTAGATCAGGAAGTAGAAGATTCTTTTAGATTTGAAGTATTATATACCGACACCTATCTTTTTCGATTTTATACCGGGGAAGACGAAGATGGAGAACCCCAGTATATCGAGGTTGAAGTACCCGTAAACTAAACCAAAAATTAATAGCTAACCCATAATTTGAGTCTGGACGAGCTAATACAAAGTTGCAGCAAGGGAGATAGAAAGGCACAAGAGCAATTATATCGAAAATACTCCGATATACTGTTCGGTATATGCCTTAAGTACTCGCGCAATAAAACGGAGGCGGAAGACAACCTTCACGATAGCTTTATTACCATTTTCGAAAAAATTGGACAATATAAATCCAAGGGATCCTTCGAGGGTTGGATGAAACGTATTACCGTAAATACGGTTTTACAAAAATATAGAAAAGAAGAGCACCTAAGTGTAGTTTCAGAAAACACAGAGGAAGAGACGTTCGTAGAATCAGGTTATGTAGATGTGAGTTTAGACACCCTATTGAACCATATTCAAAGCCTTCCGAACAAGTACCGAACAACCTTTAATCTCTATGTTCTTGATGGGTATTCACACAAAGAAATAGGAGAACTTTTGGGCACATCACCCGGAACATCAAAATCAAATCTTGCCCGTGCAAGAAGTATATTAAAAGAAAAAATCGAAACCGAAACCACCAGATCGATAATCGGCGTACTGATTATTGCATTTGGAAGTATGATATGATCCTTAAGGGCATTGATAAAAAACACAAAGTCATGTAAAATGGGCAAAAAGAACCTAGACAAACTGTTCCAGGAGAAGTTCAAGGACTTTTCGGAAGTACCCGATGAAAAAGTCTGGCAGCAGATATCGGCATCCTTGGACAAAAAGAAAAATACACGTAAGATTATCCCTTTTTGGTGGAAACTGGGCGGTGTCGCTGCCGTATTAGCATTTTTGATATTGGCAATAAACCCTTTCGAACGCACCACCGACCAACAAGACCCCACAGTCGTAACCGACATTGAAAAGGCAAAAGAAAAAAATGCTTCCCAACAACATCCGACTCTTTTGAAAAACACGAATGCAACTGAAAATGCGGTTGTTGATGCTTCAAAAGAAAACCAAAACCCCAAGGTAATCTCCGTTGACGACCCCTTGTTAAAAAAAGAAGTTGATAAAATTAACCCTGAAGCTGCTTCGGAAGGGATTGCTGAACAGCTTCAAACCAACCCCCAAAATTTGGCAAATCAAAATACCAAAATCATTGCCAAAAATAACAGGAACGCTCAATCTAGTAAGGATGGGGAAGGGCCCACCAGAAATGAAAGAGATAAGGATAAGGCCATTAAAAACGAAAATGACGTTTTGATAGCTTCAAATACCAAGGAAAAAGAGAATACCCCTCAAGTGCAACATTTTGAAAAAGATACTACCGGATTTAAATCAGAAGCCATTAGTGCCAATAAGACCGATTCGAATCACGATGTATTAGCTCAAATTGAAGAAGAGGGGTCTGAAGATGAGAAGAAAGTGGAAAAAAAGAAGTCAATCTTTGATGAAATCGAAGGCCTTGAAAATGAAGTAATGACAGAAAAGAGAGAAAGAAAATGGGCCGTTGGTGCAAATGTAGCACCAGTTTACTTTAATTCTTTTGGCGAAGGTTCCCCGATACATTCCAGTTTTACACCCAACTCGAAATCGGGTGCTGTAAATATGAGTTATGGCCTCTCCGTTTCTTATCAAATCAACAAAAGACTAAGTCTTCGTTCGGGGGTAAATAAGGTAGATTATGGTTATGATACCAATGATGTCGAGTTTTCCTCCTCCTTGGCAAGCTCAACTAATGGCGAAATCACTAACATCAACTATGCCCAAACCTCTGAGAATTTAGTAGTGGAAAGTGGCAAGTCGAGTAATGGTCTAGTTCAAAAAGATGCTTTTGTTGAAATTACGCGCGATGGGGTAATGGCACAACAATTTGGTTATTTGGAAATCCCTATGGAATTAAATTATGCCCTAATCGATAATAGGTTCGGCATTGATTTAGTCGGCGGTGTAAGTTCCTTGTTTTTAGTTGATAATTCGGTAGCCCTGACATCTGGCGAATTGACAACCGAAGTTGGGGAAGCCAATAACCTCAATAATGTAAATTTCAGCACCAATGTCGGTTTCGGACTAAACTACAAAGTAACCCCTAAAATAAGGTTAAACGTCGAACCCGTTTTCAAATATCAATTGAATACCTTCTCGAATACTGCAGGTGATTTTCAACCCTTTTCTTTGGGAGTTTACAGTGGGCTGAACTTTAAATTTTAATTAGAGTCAGCCTCATTGCACAACACATTTGTTTCCTCGGTTTAAAACTTGCATAGCGCCGGGCGTAGTGCCAATATGATAATAAACTGTTTGGTATTTTTATCATGTGCCCTTTATTTTCTTCTTGTTTTCGTCCAAGGAATATGAAAACATCAAACTTTAACATCCTTATTTTTTCGTATCTTACTTTAGCATAAAATTCCGTAAGCTGCTAAAAATGAGATTTACCATTCACCTGAGGGTCTATATTTATATTTCGTTTTTCTTCACTTTCTTATGCTATTCACAATCTTCGAAAGAATCGCAAAAACCCAACATTGTACTCATCATGGCCGACGACATCGGCTTTTCCGATATTGGATGCTATGGTGGAGAAATCGAAACACCGAATATTGATTTTCTGGGTCAGGGTGGCATGCGGTTTTCCACATTTTATAATATGGCAAAATGCAACCCGACACGTTCATCGTTGCTAACGGGTCTTTATAATGGAGGGAACGGGGCCGTACATTTAGCACAGCTAACAAAGCAAGCCGGTTACACAAATATCATGAGTGGAAAAGAGCATTTTGACGCATGGGTGCCAGATTACTGCAAGGCCGAAAATGTTTTTGACCAATCCTTTCAGTTTTGGGCTACCACCGAGTATTTTCTGCCGCCTTCCGGTTCATTTGAAAGGCCTTTTTATCTCAATGGCCGTAAACTCTCCGCAAATGAAATCGAACATACACAATCACCCATGTACAAGACCGATTTCATTACAGATTATGCTTTGAAATGGCTCGACACAGCTTTTAAAAACGAAAACCCTTTCTTTTTGTACTTGCCCTATCATGCCGCACATTACCCTTTGCAAGCGCGACCAGAAGATATTGCCAAATATCGGGGCACCTATCGCAAAGGATGGGACAACCTACGTCGGGAACGTTATGAACGTATGCGACAGCTGGGGATTCTTCCGAAAAACGCAAAACTGAGTCCGGCCGAAGGCAATTTAAATACCTCGCGCGGACCACTCGTGCCAAGTTATACCGACTATTATCCCTGGGATAGTCTTCCCGAGGCGCAACAAGATTCACTCGATCTTGAAATGGCCGTGTATGCAGGTATCATAGATCGTATGGATCAAAATATCGGTCGGGTTTTGGAAAAACTAAAGCAGGGTGGAAAACTCGAAAATACCTTAATACTATTTCTAGTGGATAATGGTGCCTGTCCGTTTTACACCAATAAAATCAATGATGTTCAACCCGGACCCGCCAACTCATATTGGAGCTTGCGGTCCACTTGGGCCAATTTGTCGAATACTCCCTTTAGACAGTACAAACAAGCGGGTCATGAGGGCGGCAGTCACACTCCCTTCATTGCGTATTGGCCTGGTAAAATCAAACCTGGCGCTATAACCAGGCAACCGGGTCATGTGGTCGACATAGCGCCCACCTTTTTAGACATTCTGCAAACACAGTATCCAGATTCTATTCATGGATACAAAAGCCTACCACTTCATGGGAGCTCACTGACACCTATATTCCACGGGGAACAACGAGAACAGCCCAATTATTTTATTTCAGGCCTTGACAAGTTCCGAATGTTCCGAAAAGGGGATTTTAAAATCGTACGTCTAAACGGCGGAGCTTGGGAATTGTATAATCTCAAAGAAGACCCCACGGAACTGAACAATCTTGCCACAACATTTCCTGAAAAGTTAAGTCAGCTTACCACCGAATATAACAGTCTGAAACCCTAAAACGGGTAAGTTATCGTACCTTCTCTAACGTTTATGTCCTTTTTTTAGTCCTGTTGAACAACCTCTTGCTCCCGCTCTCGCTTCCGTAACATAGCATTTTTTTCGTCAAGTTCCTTTAAGATAGTATTTCGTACTTTCTCCCGCAACAAGGCTTTATCGCCCTCATCAAGTTCATCGGTTTCAAAAAAAGAACTCACTTTAGCACGAATTCGACCCGGCTCACCACTAAAGAAAGTAAATGAAAAACGTCTTTTATTATCGTAGAATGTAATGGGTACTACTGGGATCTTATGGCCAATGGCCATTTTAAAAGCACCATCTTTAAAATCATCTAATACGACCGATTCATCATCGGGCACGCCTCCTTCCGGAAAAATACAAATGCTCAGTCCTTGATTTAATCGCCGTTGCGCCCTTCGATATACCCCTGTTCTGCTTTTGGTATCTTCCCTGTCTACCATAATACAGACACGTTTATAAAAAAAACCAAATAATGGAATTTTCACCAACTCTTTCTTTCCGACAAATACAAAAGGGTTTTTACTCACTTTCAGCATAAGCATAATATCTAACATACTTGTGTGATTAGCGACCAACATATAGCTCTTTCCTCTAACGATTTGCTCTTCGTAGATGACTTTAGGCGGACACCCCATACCGTATAAAATTGGAACGGCCCACAGGTTTCGCGCCATCCAAAAAAACTGTGTATAAGTTTTTTCCGATATGGTGGCAACTAGCAAAAATGGAAAAAACACAACAATCGGGAGGGCAACAAGTACATAAAACCAAATACGATACATCGTCTGGCCAATTTTTTTTAAGATGGAAAGCATAGCTTCAAAAGTAGGAATATAATTGTGATTTCCTTTACCTTTGCGCCTTATTGAAAAAGAACCTATGGCACGAATACTAACAGGCATACAAAGTACGGGCACACCACATTTGGGAAACATTTTGGGGGCCATAAAGCCTGCAATTGAAATGGCAAAAGACCAAAAAAATGAATCCTTTCTTTTTATTGCAGATATGCATTCGCTAACGCAGATAAAAGATGGGACAACTTTACGTAACAACACCTATGCGATTGCGGCCACATGGCTTGCCTTCGGACTTGATATTGAAAAAACCGTTTTCTATCGTCAAAGCGACGTGCCTCAAACAACCGAACTTGCGTGGTACCTTAGCTGCTTTTTTCCCTACCAACGCCTGACACTTGCCCATTCGTTTAAAGACAAAGCTGGCCGTTTGGAAGACGTAAATGCGGGGCTCTTCAATTACCCCATGTTAATGGCTGCGGATATTTTGCTATATGATGCCGATATTGTTCCCGTAGGGAAAGACCAATTACAGCATTTGGAAATAACCCGGGACGTCGCTTCTCGTTTTCATGCGCAAATGGGTGAAACATTCGTACTGCCGGATGCCAAAGTACAAGAGGAAACCATGTACATACCAGGCACCGATGGCGAAAAGATGAGCAAAAGCAGGGGAAACCTGATCAGTTTATTTCAAACCGATAAAAAACTACGCAAACAAATCATGGGCATACAAACCGATAGCACGCCCATGGAAGACCCCAAAGACCCTGATACGGACAACGTGTTTGCCCTTTACAAGATTCTAGCTTCGGAGGTACAGATTGCTGAAATGCGTTCGAATTACGAAAATGGCAACTATGGCTATGGCCATGCCAAACAAGCGCTCTATGAACTCATTGTTGAACAATTTGGTGAGGCCCGTGAAAAATTCGATTATTACATGAATCATGTGGACGAAATTGACAACGCTCTGACCTTAGGTGCCGAAAAAGCCCAAAAGGTAGCTAATGGGGTATTGGAACGGGTTCGTGAAAAATTAGGTTATTGATTCAAATGGTTTTATGAAACGCATTATTTGCTATAATTTACTTCTTCTATGGGGGGGTGTTGTTTTTTCCCAAACGGAAATCACCAAAGATGAACTCAAAGAGCATATTATCTTTTTAACTTCCGATGCGAACGCTGGAAGATATCCAGGTGGTACTAAAAACAAAAAGGTAGTTCGCTATATTCAAAAAGCTTTTAAAACGGTCGGTGCGCTTCCGTTCAAAAAATCGTATAAACAGCCGTTTAAAGCACAACTGCGAACCGAACGGAAGACTGTTGACAAACCGGTTTCGAAAACTTGGAATGTGGTTGCCGTATTACCAGGGAACGACCCCAAACTAAAAGATGAATATGTAGTTTTGGGCGCACATTACGATCATTTAGGACTCGGAGGCCCTTCTTCAAAATCAGATAAGAAAAACGCAATTCATTATGGTGCCGATGACAACGCTAGCGGCACGGCGGCCCTTCTCGAAATCGCCGAAAAGCTTGCGAGTAAAAAAAACGTTTTAAAGCGAAGCGTTCTCTTAGTTGCCTTCGGCGCAGAAGAACAAGGCCTTTTAGGAAGCAAGAATTTTGTTGAGGACCCTCCAGTGCCCCTTTCCCAAATAAAATTAATGATCAACATGGACATGGTGGGAAGATTGAACGATGCCAAACAAGTGTATATGGGTGGTGCAGGCACTTTTCCCAATGGTGTTGAGCTCATGAAAAATTTAGGAAATCAAAACGGGTTGAATCCAGTGGTTCATGCCGGTTCGGTAGGTGGTTCGGATCATGTGTCCTTTTACAAAAAAGGAATTTCAGTTTTAGGAATTCACACAGGCGGTCACCCACAGTACCACACCCCTGAAGACACAATAGATTTAATCAATCTTGAAGGTCAACGACTGGTCTGTGAATACATTTATAGCACTATACTAGAAATAGCCGCGACCTCGTATAAAATGCGATTTATATCCCAAGACTAAAAAAACCACCTGCCATGGTGACAAAACCAACCACCTGATCGGTCTTAGAAAGCTACAAGACTATTTCAATGACCACTCTCAAGGCTTGTGGGTTATTTTTACCCGTGAAATGCAAAAAACTGAAGAATATATCCTACAAATTATAAAAAACAGACTTGATAGTTTGAAAACATTCCAACTACATCGTGTAATTTTTAAGTTCTTTATCTTCATTTGAACCTTTATATGGGCTCAAGATGAATCCAAATATCGAATAGGATTCCAAAAAATGTCCAATTGGTATTGTTTACTGCCCTTCGATTGAAAGTAATTCCATTTCAAAAATCAAAGTAGCATAGGGAGGAATCATTCCGTTACCGGCCCCGCGTGGCCCATAACCAAGATCTTGAGGTACATACACTTTCCATTTTGAGCCTACCGGCATTAATTGTAGCGCTTCTTGCCACCCTTGAATCACACCGGTCACGCTAAAATTAGCAGGTTCACCACGTTCCACCGAACTGTCGAATATTTTTCCATCTATCAACATTCCAGTATAATGTACACTTACCTGATCCGTACTTTGAGGAATGGCACCCTTGCCTTCTTTTAGAATTTCATATTGCAAGCCACTTTCAGTAGTAACTACCGCGGGCTTCTTGGCGTTTTCAGCTAAAAACAATTCTCCTTCGGCACTCTTTTCTTTCGCTTCGGCTTCCTGCATTTCTTGAAACTTGTTTTGCACAATACCCATGGCCTCTTCCACCGTAATCTTCTCATCTCCCTTCATTACGTCTTCTATAGCTACCGCAATCACATTATAGGGTAAAGAATCAAAACCTACTGCTTTCAAGTTATTGGTCATAACCACCCCAAAAGCATAACTGAACTTATGAAAATCATTTTCAAGATTGACCTCGTTTGACTTTTTTAAAGCATCTAATGCTGTCTGCAATGCTGCAGTTTCAGACTTTAGATTGGCGACTTCATTTATTAAATCTTTCTTTTTTTGAGCATGGCTGGTAACGCATATAAAAAATGCCATTAATACGATAAGGTTCTTGTTCATTGGTAAGACGGATATTAAAAATAAATTAAATGTCAAAAAATTTTGGCAAAGATACTTTATTTAAAAAACAGACCAACCAGTTGCTCCTCTGTTTCGAATTTCCGTAAGATTAACTCTCGTTTTCGGATGCTTTTCCTTGTTCGAGGACCAACGGACACAAAACGAATCATTTCAAGCTTTACTTTAGAGTTTACATACCGACTGGTTTGTACTTCTATTTATTCCTATGATATGTTTGGTTGGTCTGGAAGGACTATTTTTTAAAATAAAGTATTGATTTGGTCATGGTACCAAGGAAAGTCTGTCTTCATATTGCCTCAAATAATTTACCTGGCAAAGGTCGAATAACTCCCTTCATTTCCATGGTCAAAAGGGTTGATGAAACCTTAAAAACAGGCAATTGGCATTCCAGGGCAATACTATCTAACAATTGCTTCCCTTCCCGTAGTAAATACGCATAGATAGATTTTTCGGTTTCATCCAATTCAACGAACAACTGTTTTTGAATAGTTTTGGTTTCTTGGTTTCCAACCTCCCAATCAAGTAGGTAGATTAAATCAGCAGCTGAGGTAATCATGTGCGCCTTCTGCTGTTTGATAAGGTTATTGCACCCCATACTGAACTTGTCGCCTGCGCGCCCAGGAACTGCGAACACATCACGATTATAGCTATTGGCAATATCTGCAGTAACCAGACTCCCTCCTTTTTCGGCCGATTCGACAACCACCGTAGCTTCGCTCATCCCGGCAATGATACGATTACGTTTCAAAAAGTTTTCGCGATCCGGTTTACTCGAACTCCAAAATTCCGTTAAAAACCCTCCATTTTTCTCTACTTCCCTTTGGTATTTTGAATGTATCTTGGGATACATTTGATTCAAACCATGTGCAAGGCAGCCTATCGTTTGCAAGCCATGCTTAACAGCCATTCTTTGGGCACAAATGTCTACGCCATAGGCAAAACCACTTACGATAACAGGATTTAATGGTGCAATCTCTTCTATAAACTTTTCACAAAAGGCTATACCATAACTCGTAATATTCCGCGTGCCGACAACACTGATTATTTTTCTTCCCTTAAGATTAATATTGCCCTTTTTAAATAATACTATTGGACTATCGACACAATGTTTTAAATAGGCCGGATGGTCTTCATCCATAAAATAGGAAAAGCCAATATCATTGTGGTTAATAAAATCAAATTCGGCCTCCGCTGCCTCTAGATGTTCGGTATCATAAAGCCCCTTAAGCGTGTAAGTTCCAATTCCATCGATTTTAAGTAGTTGTCTACGCCTATCTTCGAAAACAGCTTCTGGACTTCCACAATGGGCAATTAATTTTTTAGCGATTACATCTCCAATATTAGGGACATTCTGTAATCGCAACAGCGCAATCAGTTCTTCTTTAGCGAGTTGTGAAGCCATCATAGTTATCCACAAAATACAACAAATAATATGTTAATAAAAAGTCGCCAAAGTGCTTTTATCGCA
The DNA here is from genome assembly GCF_963975415.1 of uncultured Kriegella sp. Taxonomy (NCBI): domain Bacteria; kingdom Pseudomonadati; phylum Bacteroidota; class Flavobacteriia; order Flavobacteriales; family Flavobacteriaceae; genus Kriegella; species uncultured Kriegella sp. The sequence continues at coordinate 213,331 of NZ_CAXBGN010000005.1, read as the reverse complement.
CTATCTTTTTTAGTGATATTTGTATGCAATGGGATTAGAACACTATATAGTAGAGCTTTTGTATCGGTATAATTGTGTGGTCGTACCTGAATTTGGTGCATTTTTAACACAGTTAAAATCATCGAAAATAAACCAATCCACCAATACTTTTTACCCTCCTTCAAAGACACTATCTTTTAATAGTCAGCTTACTTCGAACGATGGGCTATTGGTTTCTCATATGGCTAGTATCGAGAAGATTTCCTATGAGGAAATGCTTAAAAAAGTTAGCGCTGCTGCTGAAGAATGGAAACGGCAAATGGCCAATGGAGAACGCCTAAGGTTACCAGACATCGGAGAACTTTGGTTGAACCACGAAGGAAAAACGCAATTTCAACCTATAACCAAAATTAATTACCTCACGGCTTCTTTTGGTTTATCATCTTTCACTTTAACTCCCGTAACAAGGGAAATTTTGAAGAAAGAAGTTGTTGAACTCGAGGAAAAAATCCCCTTTATTATTACTCCTGAGAAAAGGGAACAACAGAATTCTAGGTCCTATCTAAAGTATGCCGCTGTCATTTTGTTAGCAGTATCGACCGGGTTTACCGGACTACGACTTTACAACGAAAACAAAAATAACGACCAATTGGCAAGGGAGGAGGCTCAGGAACAGGTATCCAAACAAATACAGGAAGCTACTTTTTTCAATACGGCCCCGATGGAATTGCCTGCAATTAATTTGGATGTCACCTCGAAAACCAAAACTAAAGTTCAAAAAACACACCATATTGTGGCCGGAGCCTTTCGCTACAAAACGAATGCTGATAAAAAAATACAGCAGTTGAAAGCCCTCGGATACGATGCTTCATATTTAGGCACTAACCCTTTCGGCCTGCACATGGTTACCTATGACAGCTTTACCGATACGGAACAGGCGTTGGTTTCGCTTCGTGAAATTAAACGCAGCCAGTCAAAGGATGCGTGGTTGTTATCTGTAAAATAACACTTACTTCTTTTTTCTTTAAGCATTCAGGTTATATACCGGTATTACACCGTTATCTTTGTAAAAAACATTTATGCAGCCCAAACATCCCAAAGAATCGCGTACTATCATGACAGATATGGTACTACCAAGTGAAACGAATCCGTTAAATAACCTTTTCGGGGGAGAATTACTTGCCCGAATGGATAGGGCTGCCAGCATTGCCGCGAGACGCCACAGTCGTTGTATAACAGTTACCGCTTCTGTTAACCATGTTGCCTTCAACCAATCCGTTCCTCTAGGAAGCGTACTCACGGTAGACGCAGCCGTTTCAAGAGCGTTTCGAACTTCAATGGAAGTCTATATTGATGTTTGGATGGAAGATCGCAACAACGGCACTAGAAGCAAGGCCAATGAAGCCATTTACACTTTTGTAGCCGTAGACGAAAAGGGCAAGCCAACGGAAGTGCCTCCACTGGAACCGGAAACCGATTTGGAAAAAGAACGATATGACGCCGCCCTGCGTAGAAAGCAACTAAGTTTGGTATTGGCGGGTAAAATGAAGCCAAACGAAGCAACAGAACTAAAAGCTTTGTTTATGGGCAATCAAGGATAAGTAGGTAACATCGGTTTTTAGCTTTTCGTTTGACGTTTTATCTTGTGTTAACGCCATATTCACAGCTGATATACCCATTCTTCCGGGTTCAGCTTAGAAGTGTCTTCATAGAGGTAAAATTTTAGGCGTGTCTGACCATTGAACCGATTGGTATAAATGGTTCCCAACTCTGTTTTCGTGGAGACTTTGTCCCCTTTTTTTACAAAAAGTTCAGAAAGATTATAATAGGTACTTATATAGTTTCCATGTTTTATTGAAACACCTTTATTTCCGCCGGGCACTGCTAGAATTGCAATTACCTCACCTTTAAAAATAGACCTTGCCTTAGCTCCTTGATCCGTGGTTATAATAACACCGTTACTCTCGTGTTTGATTCCAGGATAGACCGCATCACTATAAACACCAAACCCCTGGCTCTTGATTCCTTTTTCAACGGGCCATATAAGTTTTCCTTTATTGGCGGAAAAACTATTGGCCACTAACATTGCTTCCGGTGTCAACACGAATTTACTTGCGCTAAGCGCTTTCTTTCCCGTATTTTTATTTGCCGACACAATCGCATCTCGAATCAGCTTATCAATTTGTCGCTCTATTTCCTTTGACTCCTTCGTTTTCTTCTTAATAGCAGAAACATATTTACTTTCATTCTTTCTTATACTTCCCAATAGCGCCTTTTGATCTTTCATTTCTTTCATCATCTGAGCCTTTGCCTTTTGGTTATCGGCTATTAGCAACTCTTTCTCCTTTCGCTGAACCGTAAGCTCCCTGTTCAATTGCGTCAATTCATCAGTTTTAACAACAATCTGTTGCCCTTGCTCCCTGCGATGATCCGCGTATTGCTTCATATATTGTAATCTCTTAAAGGCCTGAAGGAAGTTTTCAGAAGAAAGTAAGAACATCAAACGGCTCTGCTTTGAACTATTTTGATACGACTTCCGTATCATCAAGCTGTACTCGTTCTTAAGCTCCTTTAGATCTCCCCGAAGTTTGGAAATACTTGATATATTGCCATTAATTTGCTTATTCAACAAGGCTGATTGTTGATTGGTAACATTAATCAGCTGTTGCCTGACGCTCATTTTCTTATCTAGAGCCTCCATCTGATCCAGAACTGTTCCTTTCTCCTTTTTTTCCGCAAATAGTAACCGGTTGATTTCGGTTATTTCCTTCTGAAGCTGCTCCCTTTTGATTTCAAGTGTTCTTTGCTCCTCAGTCTGTGCTTGCAAATCAGCACACATCAAGAAAAAGGCGACCACGCTGACAAAGGCAATATGTAGCTTCCTATAAATCATCTTTCTTTAACACTATCGCTTTAAAACCTTTCGGTATTTTATACGGAAAAGTCAAAGACTGATTAAATTCGATGTTCCGATATTCGATATCGATGATATTTCGCTTCTCTCCTTCTATTGCGGCAATTGCCACCGATTGAGGTAATATCCATCGGCTAATTTTCTGATAATCGGTATAGTTGATTTGCAAAAGCCTCTTTTTTAAAGGCTGTGAAAGTTGCTGGGAAACCACTTTAAAATTTTTCGGCTCAATTTGAAACATTGTTTTGAACAACACCATCGGATCTTTTGGCTTTAGCTGATAGTTGCCACCAGAAACCGAAGCGTCATACTTAGCCTTTCTTAAATCGAATAAGGCATCACCTAATAAAAGGTTCTGTACGTTGTTAAAATCCAGTTCTGTACCCAAAAGATTATTTAGATATGAAAAATCACCGTCAAAGTATTCATTTTGCAGTTTATTGTAAAAACTAACCCGTTCTGGAGTAATATAAGCTTTGACAATACCCAAAGGTGCGCTCATCCAAATAGCTTTGTCCTTTTCCAACCTAAAACTCACCGATACCCCTTGGGAAGATTCCCCATCGGAATAATCGATTTTCATCTTTCCGCTCAAAGTTTTAAAACTTACCTGGTTTTGGTAGTGTGTTCGAATAATTGCCTTGGCCGACAACTTATCATCCAAAGTGCCATCTCGAACAACTTTAGTCGATTTACAGGAAATTACAAGCATTGCAAAAACGACAAATCGCATGTATTTTAACATGCCTCGAAATAGTTTAACCATACTTTAAAATCCGGGTTTTATCTTACGAAGATACATATTTGCCTTGGAAGTGTTATTGAGAGAGGAATAAGCATCTGACAATGCCGCATAAATTTTATTGGAAAGCGGAACATCATCCAACAAATAATCAAGTGCCGCCTCCAACACCTCGACAGCTTCATTGTGCTTGCCCATTTTATTAAGGGCATACCCTTGGGCAAAATAAAAATAGGGTTGTGAAGGATAGCTCTCCAAGGCTTCCAATGATACGGTCTCAAGCAATGAAAAGCTATCAATGACCATAAGGTCATCTACTCGTTTTTTATAGCGTTCCAACGGATCTGTGCTACTGCCATTAGTGGCGGACACTACTTTTCTATTTTCATTGTTCTCCCGCTTCTTTTCGAGCGAATCGCTAATTTTTGCGGTAAGGTCTTCGGTAAAAGCGGTACTCTTCAAGAGCTTCAATAAGGCCAATGAACTTTCATACTTCTTTTGTTTGAAATAAATCAAGGCTAAATTCTCTTTCAGTTTATTATTGTCAAAAGGAATGTTCGATTTTATATTTTCAACAGCGCCACCCTGCTTATCAAGAATTTGAACCAGTGTGTTGAGATACCATAGATTGGCCGGTTCGTTAACCAGGGCCTCAACACCATATTCTTGTGCCATCATAAATTGTTTGTCTTCCAAATAAGCCTTGGCCAATTCATGATCTACCACACTGTTGTCGGCATCGAGCTCTTTGCATTGTAGTAAAAGGGTAATTGCCTTGTCGTAGTTTTCAATACCTTTTTGTTTAAGGGCATCAAAAAAATTCTCTTGAAATGCATCGGAATATTCCTCTAGGGAAACCTCGGCACTCTCCTCGATTTCCATTTCTTGTTCTTGTGCATACCCTATTCCAGGGATTAGAAACAATCCCAATAAAAAAGTAAGGTAAAGAAACACACTCCTCATTGCAGCATTTTAGTGTTTATGTCGAGAGTAAACATTTATCCGACCCCGGTACTCCCAAATCCTCCCTGGCCTCTCGAAGTCTCCGACAATTCTTGAACTATCTCCCAAACGGCACGTTCGTGTTTGGCGATAACGAGTTGGGCAATACGCTCCCCATTTTCAACGATGAAAGGCTCCTTAGATAAATTCACCAGAATAACACCGATTTCCCCTCTATAGTCTGCATCGATCGTTCCTGGAGCATTGAGCACCGTAATGCCCTTTTTGGCTGCAAGACCACTTCTTGGTCGCACCTGAGCCTCAAAACCTACAGGAAGTTCTATAAACAGCCCTGTTTTGACAATGGCCCGCTCTAAAGGTTGTAACGTAATTGATTCCGAAATATTGGCTCGAAGATCCATGCCGGCAGAGGCCATTGTCTCGTATTGCGGCAAATCATGTGCCGAATTGTTGATGATGTTTATTTGCATACTTAATTAGGTTTTAATGCAGTATTACTATGACAACTGTATTGATGATTTTGAAAACATGAATTTAAATTAAAAAAGCATAATCCCTTATCATTTAACGTTTGGTCTTATTCAGATATTGGTTCTTTCTTCGGATTGCCTTATTAGTTTCGAACTTTTTTTCCTCCCAAAAATATGCTTTTCAACATGGTACTTTCCATTTTATAAACCAACCCTAAATACAATAAAAGCAATATTATCCCTAAGACAAGGCTTCTGTTGAATACATAAAACGACAGAACGGAGCATAAAATAGAAACGGAAAGGTAAAAAATGATTTTTCTGAAATTATATGGTATAGGATAACGCGACCTTCCCAAATAGTAAGAAAGCACCATCATAGTACCATAGGCCATCACCGTAGCAATGGCAGAAGCCATATAACCAATACTGGGAATAAAGGCATAATTAATAAAAATAGTTACAACTGCCCCGATTACCGAAATTAACGCCCCGTATCGAGTTTTATCAGTCACCTTGTACCAAACAGAGAGGTTGTGATAGATTCCCAAGAAGAAACTTGCCAAAAGTATAAGGGGTACTACAGACATGGCATCCCAATAGGCAGGGTTTTTGACGAACAAAACTTTCAATACATCGGCAAAGACTACCACACCTAATAAAATAACGCTTCCTAAGATTACAAAGTAATTCGTAATCTGAGCATAGGCCTTTTGCGGGTTTTCAGTGCCCGCGTGGCTAAAAAAGAAAGGTTCTATTCCCATACGAAAAGCGGTAGAGAACAAGGTCATAAACAACGCCAATTTAACACAGGCATTATACATTCCAACCTGTTTGTCAGCAATATCTTCGGGCAATAAAGCCTCGAGCATTACCCTATCGAATACCTCATTTATCGTGAAAGCCACACCTGCTGCCAATACCGGAAGCGCATATTTCATCATTTGTTTCCACAAATCAATATTAAAATTATAGGTACTGCTTGTGTAGGGCTTCAACATTAGTAAGAGCGTTACCCCACTAGCAACGAGGTTGGCAATTATAATATAACTGATTTGATAATTCGGTTCATACATCCAAGCAAAAATGCTATTGGGATTCTCGGTAACAATGCGTGGTAGTATCAGTAGGAAAAATATATTTAAACCGAAATTAATAACCACATTCAAAACTTTGATAATGGCATACCTCACCGGGCGTTCGTTGGCTCTTAACCACGCAAAGGGAATGATTACCAAAGCATCTAAGGAAAGTATAAAAATGACGTATTTTATGTACTTCGGACTAATATTCAGTAAGGAAGCCATGCCGTCTTGAAACACCAAAGCCAAAACCATAAACAAAAGCGTAGAAACTAAAATGGAAATCAAAGAGGTAGAAATCACCGTTTCCTTGTTATTTGACTTACTATAAAACCGGAAAAAGGCGGTTTCCATTCCATAAGCCAAAACCACATTGAACATTGCAAAATATGCGAATATTACGGCCAGCTCTCCATAGATGTTCGGGGGCATTGCATCGGTATGCACCCTGACCAGCAAAAAAGAAATCATTCGCGGAAGCACCGTGGCCAGACCATAGATGGCCGTTTGCTTAAAGAGTTTTTTGAGCGGATTCAATAGGGCACCGATTTATGTTCAAAAGTACCTATTTATGGGCTTGAAACAAAGTTTGTTTATTTGTTTGAAATAATGATGCCATATATTGGTTTATGAGGTTGCATGATTTTCGGTTCACTTCCCCTAATGGCATTTTAAATATTTTATCAACCCCGAACTTTGGGCGTTATCAAAAGGTTGTCCAAAAAAATCTTCATGTTGGCGAGGAGTATTGATCTTTATAAAACCCGAACACTAGATTAAGGGCTAAAAATGTAAGGCCGTTGGTGGCTTTGACGAAAATTTTGAAACGGTTTAAATGATGTATTTCATCCAGTTTATTCCTACGATAACCGAAAAAACACCTTTATTTCAGATAGTTATGGGAACCCGTAAGGAATTATCTTCGGTTGGTTCTAGGTTTGCTATAGAACCAAAAGACGCACTATCATGAAAAACAAATTATTCAATTCGCTTTGTACTATTCTTTTTCTTTTTTTAGTTTCAAGTTGCAATAAGGATGATGATTCCGCATCTAAAGAAACAGCCTTCGAGAACTTAAACGACAATACAACGACTGAAATTGAAACAACAATACCAAGGGTAGAGATTTCACAATCTGGAAATTCACTAAAAGTATTACTATCGGTTACAGATCAAGAAGGCAAACCTTTGGAACAATTCACTTTAGGGAACTACGAAGTCGAAATGTTGGCCAATGCCAACATTGAACAAGTTGATCAAAATAGAATTGCACTAACTGTTTTTGACCAAAGCAATAGCGCGCCCCTAGCAGCTTCTACCACATTAGACTATTCAAGCAGTATGTCGAACAGAGACATCATCGATATGGAAGAAGCCCTACGTAGCTTTATAAACCTGAAGGCCGACGCCGATCAATTGTCGGTGATAAAATTCGCGTCTAGTGTTGAAGAGGTACAGCCATTTACCGCTGATAAGACCTTACTTACCGATGCTATTGACATTAACCCTTACATTGGTTCGTCTACAGCTTTTTATAGTGCTTGTGAACTTGGTTTAGATCAGGCCAACCAACTAAGCAATGTACTTCCCCTAGTTATTGGTTTTACCGATGGAGGTGACAACGCCTCTTCTATTTCGTTACCGAATCTTATTGAGAAATCAAAGAGTTTGGCCATTCCCATCTATACTGTCGGTTTCGGAAATGCCAGACAAGATGTATTACAGTCACTGGCAGATGAAACCGGAGGGCGCTTTTATCATGCCCCTACGGGGAACGACATTGCAGAACTTTATAAGATAATCAACGGGCAACTTCGAAAGCTATATATTCTGGAATGGAGCATCGATTATCCAGCAGGTACGGAGCTCTCGGTAAAAATAACAACGAGCTATTCTGCGGCAGGAGGGAATTTTACCGATACATCGGAAAAGACCTTGGTTATACAATAGAATTTGTTACTAAGCGAACGGAAACCTTTTGCATAAACGTAACCTGACCATCTTCGTGCTCAAGTCCAAAACGTTGTGGGACAAAACCTGTAGAATTGTCAAAAACAGCTATGACTTTCAGAAGAATATCACCAATTTAAGAAGCTCTAAAGGAAACTATTAACAAAGAACTTCAAACATCAAATTGGGAAAAGCCCTCTATTGCGTATTTAAATTCTAATATTAAAACCCTTTAACTTGCTGTCAAAATCTACATCAATGCGCTAAAAAACCTTTCCCATATTTAATCGGAAAAACAGTGAAATAAACAAGCTTTCGAATGAATTTCTCCCTTATGTTTGATGGATAAATACTTTCCAATGCCCTTATTCTATTGATCTAGCCGGTTGGGATAGTACTGGCCCACTTTAGCATTCTTTAGCTTAGTTTAACCAAGGAGTTCGCTCAAATATCATTGCAGATTTTATTTTATCTGAAAATTACAGCTTTAAAAAAGTAATCACCCACAAAACCATATGGATTGGAAATAATGAAAAAGCCTCACATTGCTGTGAGGCTTTAAATTCTATATTCGTAAACGATAAGTTGCGTTTAGACTGGGTTCAGCCAAAGGTGCCATTTAATTATTTAATGCCTCTGCACCACCAACAATTTCAAGAATCTCATTGGTAATCGCGGCCTGTCGCGCCTTATTATATGTTAGTTTTAACTGATCTCTCAATTCTGTAGCATTATCGGTCGCCTTGTGCATAGCCGTCATTCTTGCACCATGCTCACTGGCAAATGAATCTCGTATTCCCTTATACAATTGTGTTTTAAGCGACTTCGGTATCAATTCTTCGACGATTTCAATCTTGGTTGGTTCAAAGATATAATCACCATTTCCGCTTGCGTCATCTTCGACGGGAACGATTGGCAAGAATTGCTCTGTCATTACAATTTGAGTCGCCGCGTTTTTAAACTTATTATAAACGATGTCTATTCTGTCATAAGCGCCAGAGGTAAACTTGTTCATTAAATCTTCTGCGATTGCAGCGACATTATCAAAGTTTAAATCATCATAAACGGCACTGTGATTGGCTATAATCGTGTGTTTCTTTCCAAGAATATCATTAGCCTTCTTTCCAATGGCCATAAAATCAACTTGCTTGTCGGCATAGGTCTCATTAGCCAAAACTATACTCTGCTTTATGATATTGCTATTAAAAGCACCACATAAACCTCTATTTGAGGTGATGGCTACCACCAAGACCTTTGAAACGCTTCTATTGTCTGAGAACTTACTACCCGAATCATCATCTAAACTAGCACTCAGGCTCTGCAATAATTCGGTCAGCTTATCTGCATACGGCCGCATTGCTGTGATAGCATCTTGTGCTTTTTTCAACTTTGCAGCGGATACCATTTTCATGGCACTGGTAATCTGCATGGTCGAAGATACCGATGCTATTCTGTTACGTATTTCTTTTAAATTGGCCATTCTTTATAGTATTTAGAAATGAGCTCAAAGCATAAAATAAATCAAACCTAGCTTTTTACCCAATACTGATGCTCAATACTTTATGCTATCCTCACTTAAACTAATTTCTGTACTTCCCTGAAAGATCTTTAGCTACTGCCGTTAAAGTATCGATAACTTCATCCGTCAATTTTCCAGATTTTAAGGTGTCTAAGACATCTCTATGCTTCGCATTCAAAAATTCGATATAATCCCTTTCGAATTCTTTTACCTTTTCTACAGGTACATCACGCAACAGGTTTTTAGAACCCGCGTATATAATAGCAACCTGATCTTCAACAGTAAACGGATCGTTTTGTGCCTGCTTCAATATCTCTACGTTACGACGACCTTTTTCAATAACATTCAAGGTAGCTGCATCCAAATCAGAACCAAACTTTGCAAATGCTTCCAGTTCACGGAACTGCGCTTGATCCAACTTCAAGGTACCTGCCACTTTTTTCATTGACTTGATCTGGGCATTACCCCCAACCCTAGATACCGAAATACCAACGTTAATCGCCGGACGCACACCTTGGTTAAACAAATCTTGCTCTAAGAATATTTGTCCGTCGGTAATAGAAATCACATTGGTTGGAATATACGCCGAAACGTCACCTGCCTGTGTTTCAATAATGGGAAGCGCCGTTAAAGAACCTCCACCTTTTACCATGGGCTTCAATACATCGGGCAAATCATTCATATTCTTAGCAATATTGTCATCATGTATGACTTTTGCCGCTCGCTCCAATAATCTGGAATGAAGATAGAATACATCACCTGGATAAGCCTCACGCCCTGGTGGTCTTCTCAAAAGAAGAGATACTTCACGATAAGCAACCGCTTGTTTCGACAAATCATCATAAATAATCAAAGCGGGCCTGCCCGTATCTCGGAAATATTCTCCAATAGAAGCCCCCGCAAAAGGTGCATATACCTGCATTGGTGCAGGATCGGATGCATTTGCAGCAACAATGGTCGTATAGGCCAATGCCCCTTTATCTTCTAAGGTTTGGGCGATACCGGCAACCGTAGATGCCTTTTGGCCAATAGCCACATATATACAGTATACAGGTTCTCCTGCATCGTAAAATTCTTTTTGGTTCAAGATGGTATCGATACAAACCGTAGTTTTTCCGGTTTGACGGTCACCAATAACCAACTCTCTTTGACCTCTACCCACGGGAATCATGGCATCGATAGCTTTGATACCTGTTTGAAGTGGTTCGGTCACAGGCTCACGGAAAATAACCCCGGGCGCTTTGCGCTCCAAAGGCATTTCGTAAGTTTCTCCAGCAATAGGGCCCTTACCATCTATCGGAGCTCCCAATGTATTTACAACACGACCTACGATTCCTTCACCAACATTAATGGAGGCAATTCGTTGTGTTCGTTTTACGGTTGCGCCTTCTCCAATTTCTTTGGAATGACCCAACAAAACCACACCAACATTATCCTCCTCAAGGTTAAGAACGATACCTTCAAGTCCGCCTTCAAACTCGACCAATTCACCATATTGGGCATTCGCCAATCCGTAAACCCTAGCGATACCATCACCTACCTGTAAAACGGTACCCACCTCATCTAATGTTGCGGTGGTTTTAAATCCTGATAATTGTTCCTTTAAAATTGCTGATACTTCAGCCGCTTTTACTCCTGCCATTTGTTCTAGACGTTAGACTTTAGACGTAAGACGATAGACATCTTTAATCTCAGTTGTTATTTATAGACTGTTTGTAAATTCTCTCTTTAAATCACCCAATTGATTGGCAACACTGGCGTCGTATTGTAAATCACCTACACGAAGTACGAACCCACCAATAATACTTTCATCAATGACATTTTCCAAGGTTACCTCATTGCCCGTTATTTGAGCAACTTGTTTTAAAACTTTCTTTTCCAATGCCGGGGTCAAAGGAATCGCTGTGGTAACAAAGGCCACATCTTTTCCTTTTAATTGCTCACTTAATATGCAATACTTGAGCGCAACTTCGTTCAGCATATTAATACGCTTGTTGTCGACCAATAGGTTGATCAAGCCATTTGTAATGTTATGGCCTCCCTTAAAAATAGCCGTCAAGGATTTCTTTTTGACCTCACTTTTTACGACAGGACTCGCCAACATGGACCTTAGCTCTTTGCTATCGGAAATTGTAGCCATCACCGACCGCATATCACTCTCGACAGCATCGGTGGCCTTATTTTCTTTGGCAAGGTCTAAAATAGCCTTGGCATATCGTGTAGCTGCTCTAGAATCGTTCATCAGAGATTAGTTCAATTTAATATCGCCCAACAAATCATCAACCAGCTTTAACTGCTTGTCTTTATTTGACAATTGTTCTTTGATTACCTTTTCTGCAATTTCTATTGAAAGCTCCGCAACTTGATTCTTGATGTCGGCGACAGCAGCTTTCTTCTCACTCTCAATAGCTGACTGAGCCTGCTTGATCATTTTATCGCCTTCGGTTTTCGCTTGCTCCTTAGAATCAGCGATCATCTTATTCTTTATTTCACGTGCCTCTTTAAGCATCGCCTCTCGCTCTGCTCGTGCCTCTTTCAACAATCTTTCACTGTCGGCAGTAACGTTCTGCATTTCTTTTTTAGCCTCTTCTGCTGAGGCCAAGGCCTTCTTTATGCCCTCTTCACGGTCATTCACCGCATTGAGTATCGGTTTCCACGCAAATTTACGTAGTAAGAAAAGTAAAAGTACAAACAGTACTATTTGCCAAATGAAAAGTCCGAATGAAAAGTCGTTTACTAGTTTGTCCATATCAATGCCCGCTCTGACGGGTATCTTTAAAGGTTATTTCAATGTTCAATAAGATAATAATAAGCAGTTGCAACCAACCGTTACAACTGCTCATTTTGTTTTGGCTTATCCAGCAAAAATTGCGGCAAAACCAATTCCTTCAATAAGCGCCGCTGCAATCAACATCGCTGTTTGAATTTTACCATAGGCTTCGGGCTGACGAGCAATAGCCTCCATAGCTTTACCACCGATCATACCAATACCGATACCTGCACCGATAACGGCCAAACCTGCACCTATTACACTTGGAATTTCCATAAAATATATATTAAAAATTAAACATTCAAACTATACTATTGCCTTCTATATTTAAGCTCAGCAATAGGTTACTATTTTATAAATGTGCTAATTCGGGCTCATCGTCATGATCATGCTCCTCGGAAGCAAAACCAAAATACAAAGCGGCCAACATGGTAAAGATGTAAGCTTGCAACAAAGCTACCAACAACTCAATCATTGAAATGGCAAAAGACAGACCAAACGATAATGGACCTCCCACCCAACTCTTGAAAATAAATATTAGGCCAATCAAGCTCATCAATACAACGTGCCCAGCAGTCATGTTCGCGTACAAACGAATCAATAGCGCAAAGGGCTTTATAAACATTCCTAAAATTTCTATCGGAACAAGAATAATGTAAATAATCAGTTTACCGAACCATGGCATACCATCACCCAAGGGATCAAAAATATGTTTCCAGTAATCTTTGGTTCCGGTAAAATTTGTTATCAAAAATACAATTACCGCCAAAGCCGTAGTTACCGCAATATTGCCCGTTACATTAACACCAAGCGGAGTCAAACCGAACATATTCAAAAACCAAATAAAGAAAAATACTGTCAACAGAAAGGGCATATACCGCTTATATTTTTTCTCACCGATATTGGCAATTGCTATATCGTCACGAATATAGAGCACGATAGGCTCAAAGAACCGACCCGCACCTTTAGGAATAGCACCGTTCTTAGCGTAACTTTTTGCCAGACTACTGAACAACCAAATCAACAGTAGCCCGGTAACCAGCATCATAACCACACTCTTAGTTATAGAGAAATCTAACGGTCGTACATTGGTAGGATGATGCTCTTCATCATAAGTAATCGTTCCGTTTGCATCGGTCTTATATATTTTACTATGATACAACTTATAGTGACTACCATCAACCTCAGCCACAGTCTCACCATGGTGAAATTCAGAGGAAGAGAACACCTTTAAACCGTCGTCCCATAAAATAACAGGCAAAGGAAAACCATAATGGTGTACTTTCCCGCTTTCATCGGTACTTGAAAAGAGGTTGAAATCATGGGAATCTTGAAGGTGATGTTGTATGTATTCCTTGATTTCGGCTTTCGTGTCTTTGGCCGGCTCGGAATCATTCTCTTTGGCGAAAGTATTGCTGCCAAAAAAAAGTGCGGCAGTCAGAATTAATTTAAAAAGGAAGGTTATTCGCATGTCGCTCTAAAATATCGGTCTCTAAAAATCGGTGCAAATGTACGGTATTCTCTTAAAAAGAAAAAAGCATTTTAGAGGTTTATTTTTAAGGCCTTAAGGAATCCCGAATTATTCCATTTTTTGAAGCATCTTAGCCGTAAAAATGGTTTCTACGACGAGACCGATAAGATAGGGAATAAAAAACGCCGTGAATTCGCTGGTATCAATTTCGCCGTCTGCCTTATAGTCAGGGTAAAAAAGAATGAAAAAGAATAAGAATTTCAAAAAACTGCCTGCCATGAATATAAATCCAATTTGGGTTTTTAGTCGGTTTCGAAGGCTATAAAGACCAATATAAATTGTCGCAGCTAGGAGAAAATTAATACTATAAGACAGTACAATCTTATCACCGTACTTTTCAAGGCCCAAGTTTTCGAGAATGACAACATGTATCGCAAAAACAAGCAGCAGTAGTGCGACTATAACAAGAAGAAAGAAAAGAATCGGATTTACTTTGGTCATCAATATTTAATTCGTTTCAACTGTCGCAAAACTAACCAAATAGAAATTGCCACACCCAAAAGTGTGGCAATAGCTGTAAAAATACGTTTTTCGTTGTGGTAATGGTCATCTAGCCAAATGCCTCCTTTGGCCGCCAAAAATATAATGGCACCCATTTCAAAGGCAATACCAGAAAGTATTGCTACGTTCTTTACATTATTGTTCTTACGAGGCTTTTGCTGGCTCATTCTTAGTACTGGAGCTCATAGAAGTTTTGAATCCACTTGAAGAGGCCATGCCAGAACCTACACTACTAGCCCCACCCTTACCTTTCATAGCACATGAGGCATTAAAAGTAGCCCCAGGTTCAACGGCCAATTTGGTCACAGTTACCGTGCCCTCGATTACTGCCGATGATTTAAGGGAAAGCAAATCGGACACCAAAAGCTCACCGTTAAAACTTCCTTCTATATCGGCATTGACACATTCTACTTTACCTTTGATATAACCGTCTTTTCCAATAACGACCTTTCCGGATGTTTTTAAATTACCGTCTAATTTTCCGTCAATCCTAAAATCAGCTTCGGAAACTATTTCTCCTTTGATCTTAGTATTCTTTTCGATTCTGTTGGGTTGTCCTCCTATTTCGCTCATAGTTCTTGGTTTTTTGTTATCTGAAAACATTTTTCATGGTTTTGGGGTTAAAATTTGATTTTTATATTCTTGTAGGTTTTTATGTACTTGAATAGTTTTATAATTGGACGATAAAATTACAAAATTCTCATTGTCAACTCTATAATCCTTGTTAATTTTTAACAACTCAGCGTAGCCCAAGGCAAAATCCTTAGATTTGAATCCGTGCACTACCACAAATTCATCTTCCAAATTGTAAATATCCTTTGACACTACATTTTTATACCTTAACTCTTCGATTGACTCTTCCAGCACCTTCATAAGGCGCGAAGCGACCTCGTCATTATACCGTTTAAAAGGAAATACAACTTTCCAATTACCTGCGCCTTTTGAATCGGTTTCTTGAGAAAATTCTTTGGGCTCCAATTTTGGCAATTGTTCTGCCACCATCTGTTCGGCCTTTTTACCTTCAGGGTTGTTCGGATAGGTCAAAGCCACATAATTCAACGCCTCCTTGAAGGGCTCGTAACCTTGCAACCTGCCGATGGCATTAGCCTTTAGCATTTCAAATTTGGGTACGATCGGATCTCCCGTATATTTACTTATGTTCTCCTCGGATTCAGTGATAACCGTTAAAAAATCTTGATTACTATATTTTTTATATAGTTCGGCGTAACGCGCATTAGGACTATCGGAATTATCGGCCAAAACGGCTTGGGGGTTCAATAAAATTTCAGCATATCGCGAATCAGGATGGTTTTGAATAATATTCGCTTTCATACCAGCCATCAGCGGGCTTCCTTCTTCCTCATATATTTTGTACAAGTTATATTTGGAGGGAAGTATTAGACGCTCTTCCGGGTTGGCCGCAAGCACTTCTTCCAACTTTCCGGCCGCCAACATGTTTTCCTTAAATTTTTCCTTGTAAATCAACCCTAGCTGATAATTGCCAAAATTCCGTTCGGAATGTAAGCTATCGATTATCGAGACATCACTGGGAATTCTATCCATATAAAAATCGAGCGAATATTTCTCATCGCCTACGGGCTCACTGGTCGCGTCAGCTGCAACGGCCACAGCGCCTTCCGAAATATCAGCAGGCAAAGATTTACTTTTTGTACTCCAACGCCAATCGTCTTCCAACTGACGATTTCCCCATCTACCAACAAAATCAGTTTTGCCGTAACCCAGTGCCGTAATATTATAAAAGTAAAATTTACCCTTATTTTCTTTTCCTCCCTTGGTTTCCCCAAAAGCCGCAAAACCTGCAGATTGCCGCTCTTCGTCTTTCTTCTTCGCAGCTTCGTCTACTCGTTTAACTTCTGCAATATGATTTTCAAAATAAGCCACTCGTTCATCGGGGTTCATTTTGTATAATGTAATCACACTGTCGGCATAATGCACTACATCTTCATAATGGATAACATCTTCGAGATTATCAAGTTTCCTTTTTACATCACGGAATTTTTTTGTGTTTTCCGGTAAATTACCAAGTACACTGTCATAATAAGCACCTGCAGCCCTATAACTGTTTTGATCGAAATTATATTCAGCCAAATTTTCGTAATTCAACGCATTTAGCTTCGGTTCGTTCTGGGTTGCCCGTAACGACCTGTTGAAATACAACAATGCGAGACTATCAGATTCTTGTTCTAAATGATATTCTGCCAATTGTCTATAAATCGTATGCAAAAAGGGGCGGTTTTCCCTATTCTCTTCAAGATTTGTCAAATATGCCAACAGTTCTTCACTGTTTTCATCTGTAATTTCAGTATTACGTATTTTTTCGACTTCGGCATTGATCATATACACCCTAGGCGATTTTCTGTTCAAGTCTATGACTCTATCGAAAGCGTAATTGGCACTGTCTTTATGACCCAATTGGTTGTACAATTGTCCAATGATATAGTAATACCTTCCTTTCTCCGGATTCTTTTTAGTATAGTACGAAGCAATCTTCAATTGTTGCACCGCCGTATCGATGACCTTTAAGTTGATATAGGCCTGTGCCATCATAGCCCTAGCATCAGCGTAATCTTGATCATTCAGTTTTTCGAACTTCATTAGGCGCTTTAGGTTTCTGATGGCCAATTCTTCATTCTCCAACCTAATATGCACCTTTTCACGCCAAATATGGGCTTCGTTCAGTTTGTCGCTATAAGTATATTTATTGATAATGTAATTAAATGCCTCAAGTGCCGGCATGTAACGCTGATCGAAATAGCGTGCTTTACCCAACAACAGAAAAGATTCATCGGTCTGCGGATTGCGCTCTTCATCTTTGATATCCATACTATGCTTTTGTATGGCTTTTGTCGCCTTTTCTTCTGCGATAATGAAATTCGGATTATTATCTTCTGAATCGAGCTTGATATCTTCAGTTACCTCAAGACGTTCAACTGGCAGCACTTCCCAATAATCGTCTTTATAATTTGTGTTCAACGATTCCCGACCTTCTTCAAAAGCGATGTTGCCATTGTACAATACGTTGTACTTGGTATTTAGCGCATGCCAATTACGATTTAAAAATGCATCTTTTTTGGTAGAACAAGCGTTTAAAACGATGCCCCCAAGAATCGAAAAAATGATAAGTTTATAATTAGCCTTCAAGATGGTATATATGCGTACTTAAACTTAACTGAAAAAGAACGGGATTATTATGTAGTTGGTCGATAAAATTAAAAACGTCACGAGCTTAGATCTGTTGGTGATTTACAAACCGATTGGTCTCATGACTTTGAGTGTAACACCTAAAACTCAAAAATTAAGGATTTTATCGCCAATTTTCAGTCTTTTATCGCCTCCTTGTGATAATTGAGGTCAGTCATTCCATTAGAAAACCGACTAAAAAGTTGGAACCACTGTTTTACCATAATACCAAAAAGATTACCAGGCCGTTTGTCTTTTGGCGCTCGAAAGGCCTCTATTGTATTTCCCTTTGTATACAATAGGTGATAATCCTACGTATTTTTTGAAAAGCTTACGAAAAGCTTTTTGATCGGTATAACCGACCTGATACATGACCTCATTCACATTTTGTTGTGTCGATTCAAGACTTTTCTTCGCAGCTTCCACTTTTACACGTTGTATATACTCAAGCGGCGTATTTTGAGTAGCCCTTTTAAAACGCCGAACAAAGTTTCTTCGGCTGATGGAATATCTATACGCCAACTTTTCTACGGATATCTTTTCGGAAACTTTGCTTTCGATATAGCTCTGCGCTTCTTTTATGACTTCATCATCATGGTTTTTCTGTCCCTGAAAAATGGCAAACTGGTTTTGGTCGACCCGATCAATCTCTATCTCAAACAATTTTGAAAGATAGATGGCAGTATCCCTTCCACAATATTTCTCGACAAGATGCAACATCAAATTGAGAAAAGAATAGGCCCCGCCGCTAGTGTAAATTCCACCTTCATCGGTCACCACTTTATGTGATACCAAATTTACTTGAGGATACAGCTGTCTAAATAGATCCATACCCGCCCAATGCGTTGCACATTGCTTTCCATCTACCAGACCGGTTTCCGCCAAAACAAATGCACCTAAACACATACTGCCCACCTCTGCCTTATGCCAGTTTCTTTGCTTTCTTATCCAAGGGATAGCCGCGGCATTTTCTTGAATGCATTCCAACAAGGTATCGGGTTTTACGGCAGGAATAAGAATCAGATCCGTTTTTTCAATGGTATCGATAGTGGCATTGCAATGAATGCTAAAGGCGCCATCGTATAATATCATATCCTTTTCCAATCCGACCAGATGAATATCAAAAAAGTCGGTTTTGCGCTGACCGGTCTGTTTCAAAAATTGATTAGCCGCGGAGAAAACCTTAAAAGGACCCACCACATTGCTAAGGATGGCATTTCTTCTCGGCACAAGAATGCTTACGTGTTTCATGTGTTTAAGTCCTTATTATTTATGAGTTTGTTTAAACTTTTAGTCCGAACAACTGCTAGTGGTTCTCTTGAGTGGTCGTTGTTCTTTCCATCATTAGGGATGATTTACTCAAAAATACATTTCTTTTTTGGCACAATCAACCCCCCTAAGTGACTGATTTACCCATATGTGAATTGTGGCGTATGCTGTAGCTTTGAGATAGGGATAAAAGGCCATTGATGGAGCTGGAGCTATTTATAGACATCAGGAATACATTTTGCGAGACCGACCCAGAGGTTACCGAGGGTAAAATGATGAGTTCTCCAGCCATACATTATAAAAACAAGGTTTTTGCCTTTTTCTCCCGAAGGAACACCATGGTTTTTAAATTAGGGAAAAATTATCCCTTGCAAGAATTAGATGTACCACTCCACGAATTCAACCCTTTTAAAAAGAGGGGTCCATTGCTAGGCTGGTACGAAGTAAAATATACCGATCATCATAAATGGATGGCTCTTACCTCAAAGGCCTTAGAGCTCATAAAATTCGAACAAAAAATCTAATGTTGCTTTATTTTTCTATTCCAGACGCCATTTTGAACGCTGATGAAAATCTTATTGCATGGGCACATAAGGCACTGCCACGCTAAACCAAATGAACTATGATCACCTCAGCCTATACCTCCTTTTTTAAAGAACTTTCGAATCATAACAATAAAGAATGGTTTTACGCCAACAAAAAGTGGTACGAGCAGGATGTAAAGAAGCCCTTTTTAAATCTTCTTAACGGATTGATACCTCAATTAATGGAATGGGATGACCGCATTCTATCGGATCCCAAAAAAGCGGTATTCAGAATTAATAAAGACATTCGATTTTCAAAAGATAAGTCTCCCTATCATTTAATTATGAAAGCTGGATTTTCGCCACAAGGAAAAAAATCGATCTACCCAGGCTACTATCTGGGAATCGACTCCGATAAGGTACATGTAGGAGGAGGGCTGTTTATGCTCCAACCTCAGCACCTTAAAATCGTTAGGGAAAAAATTGCAAAAGACACCGATGCCTTTCTAAAAATTATCTCATCCAAAGATTTTAAAACGGCATTCTCAGCGCTAAAGGGAGAAAAATCAAAACGGTTGGACAAAGGCTTGCTAGATTCCGCCGAAAAAACGGCATTGATGTATAACAAACAGTTCTATGCCATGGCTGAGTTTCCATTACAAGACCATTATTCCTCAGATAACCTTTCGCAATTTATTTTAGGTTATTTTGAAAAAATTAGACCGTTAAACAGTTATCTGAATACCGCTTTGATCACATAGAATTAGTATTAACCTGACCCTGAGATACCTTTAGGGCAAAAACAAACAATTATGACAACACAAGAAGTCGCAAACACTTTAGTAGCCTATTGCAAACAGGGGAAATTTAGCGAGGCCATCAACGAACTTTATTCGAATGACATCGTTAGTATTGAACCGGACGGGGCACCGACCAAAGAAGTAAGGGGGTTAGAATCCGTTTTACAAAAGACCGAACAATTCAACAATATGGTAGAAGAAATGCACGGAATGGAAATCTCCGGACCTTTGGTTGCCGATAAATTTTTCACATGCTCCATGAAAATGGACATCACCTTTAAAGGAGCACCTCGAAGTACTATGGAAGAAATCTGTCTATACCAAGTAGAAAACGGAAAAATCGTAAGGGAAGAATTTTTCTTCACTCCTATGAATCAAGGAGGATAATCGTTAAGATGGTGTTTAAAAAGTCTTATATCTCAGGTGTTTATGAGACGAGAAGCAATAATTTATCCTTTTTTAATAATCAAGTAGCAGATTTCTTCACCCCGCTCGCAATGACATTTGTTTTGATTTTTTAAACACCCTATTGCTATCCCGCAAAGAAACTTTCCAACTCACGAAGTGTTTCAGTCGAAGTTTGAATATCTTTTACAATTTCGCCCTTATTCAAAACAACAATGCGCTCGCAAACCTCGGTAACATGAATAAGGTCATGACTTGAAACCAAAACGGTAACCTCTTGTTGTGCGGCCAAGTCTTTAATAATTGCTTTCAACCGAATTTGAGTTGAAGGGTCAAGATTGGCAAAAGGTTCATCTAAAATAATAACTTCAGGATTGCCGATAAATGAAGCCACGATACCTGCTTTTTTCTGGTTTCCTTTCGAAAGGTCGCGCAAATACTTCTTTTGCCCCAATATTTCATCGTGAAAGAAATCTTGGAAATTGGCCAATAAGGCGTCAACATCTGCTTTATTTTGACCTCGCAGTTCCCCGATAAAATAAAAATATTCTTCAGGAGTGAGATATCCTATGAGAAATGTTTCATCAATAAATGAAGAGGTAAAAGGTTTCCATTCTTCACTAATATCTATTTGAATACCATTATTGGTAATATGCCCTGTGGATGGTCGAATCAAGTCTAGCAAAAGGCTGAAAAAAGTTGTCTTTCCTGCACCATTATTGCCCACAAGACCAAAACTTTGACCTTTGGTTATTTCTAAATCACTTATATTCAGAACAACCTGATTACCATACTTTTTTGTGATATTTTGTACTGAAATCATATTAGCGTATCTCTTTTGATTGTATTTATGCTCCTGAACCTTACAAGTCTTTCATTGTACTTTTTTATCGATCAGGTCTCTTTTTCCTTAAAACCGGCTATCATTCCGTATTTTTTCTTTCGATATACATTGGTAATCTTATCTAATAAAGGTTTTCGTAAGACAAAACCTGCAATACCCAAAATAGATAGCACAATCATGGCCGCTTCAAATGAAACAAGAAATGTCAATACCGAATAAATAAGCATCGGTGCTCCAAAAAGGGGTATGCCTACTAAAAGCTGTGCGGCACCAGTACCCTGCATATTGCCAAGGGCACTTCTTGTTAAATCTATCCGTTTTTTGTTCATCGAGCCGAAAAATAGAATTATAGGAATATTCACACCCAAATTATACAGCGCAGAACTAAAGTTTATGGCCAATGCTTCCCATCCAAAATAAACATACGGCACCGAAAGCAAGAACATTCCCACTACACTGACCGATATAAGCCCAGCCTTAGACTCTAAGTACTTACGTAACGGAATGTTCTGAGACATCATCATGGAATAATATGCGCTGTCCCAAGCAGGAATGAACTGACCGAAATTCATCAAAAATATGCCCGTCATAAAAATACCTACAAAAACCAACATTGGTGATTGCGGGCCAAAATCTTCCATAGTATAGAAAATCAACCCATAAAGCACCATGGCCAAGGAGAGAAAAACCTGCATTTTTGTGCGTTTGTTGCGCCATATCAGCTTGAGGTCTAGTTGTAAAAATGGCGCTATACTGCCAAAACGTTTTGTCCATATCATGTTTGTGGACACCGCTTCTTTGGTTTTCTTTTTGAGAGAGACATCTAGAAAGATCCGGTTTCTCAAAAAACGATAATTGACACAATACCCAATAACCGCAAATAAAAAAGGAAACATTGCTAGCGCAGGATTCTCATAAAGGGTATAAAACACCTCACCTGCATATTGTGAAATGGGTAGCCAATCAAAATATTCAAAGACACGCAGCATACCCATAATTATAATAAGCCCAAAAAGCGCTTTGTCACTCTTATTGATGATAAAGTTGACAAAATTGACCATCAAGACAAGGCTCAAGATGGACAAAAACCAAAAGAGGACCAAAAGGACTGGATACCCGTTGGCCATTAAAACAAAACCAAAAGGTATAAAAACAAAAAGGGCAAGTACGTTATAAAAAGAAAATATAGACCTGCCTAAAACATAATGGGTAATCGTACTTTTTTTAATAGGCAATAACAGCAAAGGTTTAACATCTAAAATCGGTAATTTTTGCATAAAATAGCGCACGAAAAACTCAAACAATAACCAATATATCAATACTTGGCTCAACTTCACCATGGGGTCTACACCAGGGTCAATCTTTTCAAGAAGAAAATACAATCCGGCACCCAAGCCTATCAAAGTAACAAGCATATAGATACCAAAAAAAATCATTAGCAGTTTTAGTGCAAGGCCCTTACCCAAGGAGGAGGACCTAAAAAACGACTTCCATTGCAGCCTTAAAAAGTGTTTGAACATAATACGCTGAGTTCTCTGGTAAATTAGTGTACTAAATCTGTTTTTTGTTACAGCTTAAGAAACTATTTTATACTCCCGATAGGTTGTGGCAAGGAGTTCTTCGGCTTTTTTGGGGATAACAAATATGGTTACATAAAATAAAAGCGATAGACAAACGATCAAGGAGGCAAATATCAAGATGACATAACTGGCATCGACGGGTATTGTGGTCCTGAAATATTGAACGTTGAGAATAATCGGAAACAGGTTGAATACCCCAACATACTGGCCATAGGAGTAGATTTGATCCTTTAGCATCCACTTTTTTCCGTTCTTTACACATTCAAGATCATTATCTTTCCACTTTTTTAGGGACACAAAAAATACTACTGCCACGATAGCCATGAACAAACCCAAGATAACATCATATCGATAGGTAAGGGGCACGGCAAAAAGCAAGAGTGATAGTCCTAAAATCAATCCCGCCACCATCAAAATTTGAGGGGGTTTAAAGTATGTACCATAAAATCGCATGACAATCTTAGAATACCGCCATTCCATGGCACGCTGTCGTTTCCGTACAACTTTTTCAAAACCACCGATTCCGAATTTTCTAAATTCTCCGAGTAGTGCGTCATTAAAGGTTAGCTCAGGCGTTATCTCCCATTGTGCCTCGATTCCGTTTGCCAAATGATCCACTAATTCGGTCTGTAAATCGTAATGTTCTACAAAATGCATTCGAGTAAACTTATAGAGTTCTTGTATTTGACTGTGGGTCAACGTCATTTAGGCAAATATTTTTTTTATTTCCTTACGTTTCGAAAAAAAGAGTGTTAAGAAGGCTGCATTACTACAAAGAAAAAGACAGGTAATTAACATTATCAGCAGGGGCCATCGTTCGATGAACACAGTTTCGGAATACGAAAAATTATAAAAAAGATTCAAGGCATTTCCGCTCAAAAACACAGGCCAAGCTAACATTTCTAAACTAGAAAAACGGTAGTTCCGCTTGGGAAACGTACCCAAAAAGTAAATCAAGGCAGTAACAATAAAACATCCCCATACCACAAAAACATAAGGGAAATTAGTACTTAGAACCTGATTCCAAAAAAAAAGGATAGTCCAAAGCGTAATAAACAATATAACAAAAGGATAGGTTATCATTTTTCTGCCCAAAATGCCAAACGATTTTGCCTGAAGATCTTTCCTGAGATTCTCATAATCCTTTTCCAATTGTTTTTTATGAAACACCATATAGTGCTTGAAGGCATCATAAAAAGAACGGTTGTTTTTCAGCATATCATTTTCCACAGCAGTGGCTATATGATCCAGTAGTTCTATGCGCACATCGATAAATTGAATGTCCGTATTTTTAAGATATGTGTCTATAAACCGAATATTTTCTTTGGTGAGGCTCATGCAAATCTGTTTTTCAATCGGCGAAATCTTTTAAACTCTATCAAGTACAATCTGAACTCAGCGACCATCAGGGGAAATAGAACAGCAAATAGGAGGGTAATATATAATGGAGAAAGTCCTTTGTCAGAACCTATCCAAAAGGCCTTGGGAAAGTAAACAAGGACATTCATAAGACTCATTGTCAATATTGGAAATGACATAAGGCTGTTTAGGTATAATGTTTTAAATGTCTTTGAAAAACTCAAAACCCCTATTATTACAGGAGCTGACGCCAGACAAACTAGAAGAATATAGACCGTTTTGAAATAAAATTCCCTACGCTCAACTTCCTCGTTTAACAGCCATACCAACGAGGCCATTACGCCGCCGTAAAGCAACAGGGTAAGGGGCTCTTTAAAAAATACAACTAGCTCTTTCTTCAATTTGGCGAAGATTCCTTTTTGGAGCTCTTTCTGCTTATGTGCAATCAACTTTAGATATCCGGAGTTATCTGCATAAATGGACTCGGTAATGATATAATGTGTATTTTCCTTGTTCAATTTTTTCGACGTGGGTTTATTTCCAAAACTGAGGTGTACCACTTTAAGCGCTTCGTCAAAAGAACGCCCATTTTCCACTTCCTTTTCAATGGCACTGGCAACATGATCCAGTAACTCCATACGCACATCCCAATACTTAACCTTGTTTTTTTTAAGATAATCATCTATGAGCTGTATTTGATCTTTGGTCAGTTGAAACATATTTCTAGGTTATTACATAAAAACTTTTCTGAAATACCACTAATAAATTACTTACTGTGTTTCAGGGCTATTTGCTGGATTTCTCCGCCCCAAGTTTGCCCCAATATCATGGCTTGTTGCGATAGGGCCATTTGTTTCGAAGACACCTTCTTTCCCAAATCAGTTTTATAAAAGGCTACCAATTCTTTGATTTCATCAGGCGTAAATTCATTCATGTACAAATCCGCCATTTTAGCATAAAGCCCGTCCAATGTTTTGTTCGCCTCTTCAGTATATGCCACGCGGTTCAATTCAGGTACCGTAGCCCCGATTTGCCCAATGGCGTTTTCAAAAGCGGCTCCTGTACCCGTGAGTTTTAAGAACTCGATGGTCTGTTTTTTGAATGCTGCGTCTTCTTGAGCCGTAATGCTGCCAAATACAACTAGAAATATGCTAATGGTCACTATTCGTTTCATGTCTAAAGTGTTACTCAATATTTACTCGTAATCAATTATATACCATATAATCTTTTATAAACCTATACTCTTCCCATATGCCCATTCGCCTTTTTAGAAAAACCAATATAGCCGCATAATTTACCAAAGTTCCTATCAAGATGTAGGGAACCATAAAATAATAATTATTGAGAAGCTCTTTTGGCAACCACCCAGCAATTCCCCATAAAAAAAAGTGTGGCAAGGCAAATAGATTTACCAAATAGTTAAGCGCTAGAAATTTATTGGTCCAGTTGCTTTTGAAACCCAGGGAAGCCATAT
The DNA here is from genome assembly GCF_963975415.1 of uncultured Kriegella sp. NCBI lineage: Bacteria > Pseudomonadati > Bacteroidota > Flavobacteriia > Flavobacteriales > Flavobacteriaceae > Kriegella > uncultured Kriegella sp. The sequence goes on along the minus strand of NZ_CAXBGN010000005.1, from coordinate 187,454 downwards.
AATAAAGTTGTACCAAGACACAAGCCAAAAGAGGTGATAGTAAAATATAGCGCATGGTCCCCCGTGAAAATTGCTGGCCCGATAGCACATAAAATATAGCACCTACCAGTACAACACAAAGCCAGGTTTTAGGTTTTTTCAGTACGGTAAAGAACATTTTGCCTACCATTTTCTGGAGCCGCCGTGGAATTGATTTTTGCTTTTTCCGGGCAATTTCCTTGCACCAAGCCATTCGCTCTGACAAAAAGCTATCCAAGTGCTGATAAATTTCCATAGCCTCGTATTCTGAAACTAAATGATCAATCAATTCATATCTCACATCAATATATTTGATGTTATTGAGCTTCAAACATTCATCAATATTTAGTATGTCTCGTTTTACTAGCTTCATAATTTTATTGAATACGCCAATCTGGATTTACCAAATTTTGCATGCTGCGAATAAATTCTTCGAGCTCTGCCAAACGATTTACGGTTTCCTTTTCACCAGCTTCGGTCAGCTTATAATATTTGCGCAAGCGGTTATCAACCTTGGTGACTTCAACATCGAGCAGGCCCTCGGCTTCCAGCTTATGAAGTGCGGGGTAAAGTGCTCCTTCTGTAATACTGAGTTCTCCTTTGGTAAGGCTCTTCACCTTTTGAGTAATTTCATAACCATACATTTTACCCTGTTCTTCCAAGAGTTTTAGAATAATCGTATTAAGGCTTCCTTTGTATAATTTTGAATTTGCCATCTGTTCGCAATTGTCTTCCGATTAAAAAGAAGAATGTTCAATTTGACTTAAATCAATGTCATTCAATCTTGTGTTGAAATATGATTAGATTTCACATTCTTGAACACAAAGATCGTAACATTGTATTTGGTTCGGTCTCTTCAAATATATACATAATTTTCTTATGCATAAGTTTTCTAGGTATGTTTTTTTACGGTTTCCGTTTCAAATCGTCAAGCCATTGCTTAATTTTGCACCCCATTAATATCTATTCCAATAGACCAAACACCTTTGCATGGCAGATTTTCATTCATTACCAGTAAAACATATAAAAGCACTTACCCCTAATTCCGTAGCGATTACCTTTAGCATTCCTAAAGAGCTGATTCAAACCTTCGACTTTGTACCAGGACAATATATCACTGTCAAAAAGGAAATCAAGGGAAAGGAGCTTCGTAGGGCATACTCTATCAGTTCTTCTCCCAAGAGTGACTGCATTACCATCGGTGTTAAAAAAGTGGACAAAGGCGGATTTTCAGATTACGCACATACCAAATTAACGGTTGGCGATGTACTCGAAGTGATGCCCCCGGAAGGAAGGTTTATTTTTAAACCCTCCACCACCAAGCCAAAAAAAATTATTGCCTTTGCGGCCGGTAGCGGTATCACGCCAATTATGAGTATCGCCAAAGCGGTGTTAGAAAGCAATCCCAAAAATCAAATGGTATTGGTATACGGCAACAAATCGTATAAAGACGCCATGTTCTATACTGATTTGGTAAAATTGGAACTCGATTATGCCAATCGGTTTTTTGTATACTTCACCAATAGTCAGGCCCAAGAAGACAACTCTCTCTTTGGGCGTATTGACACCTCAACGGTTAATTACGCGATAAAAAACAAACATAAGGATACTGATTTTGACGCTTATTATCTCTGTGGACCCGAAGACATGATCCATATGGTAAAGGGTACGCTAAAGGATAACAATGTTCCTGAAGATAAAATTCATTTCGAACTATTCACTACCACAGAAATTTTAGACGAACTTCCTGAAAAACCAGATGGAAAAACGGAACTAAAAGTCATTGTCGATGATGAAGAGTTTTCCCTTTCAATGAATAAAGATACGTTGGTTCTCGATGCCGTACTCAAGGAAAATATCGATGCACCCTATTCCTGTCAAGGTGGCGTATGTAGTAGTTGTATCGCTCGAATCAAAGAAGGCAAGGCCGAAATGGTTAAAAATCAGATATTGACCGATAGTGAAATTGCTGAAGGTCTTATTCTAACCTGTCAAGCCCATCCGGTTACACCGACTCTAACAGTGGATTATGATGACGTTTAGGCTGGTCTGTAAAGCTTCAGCACAATTTCGAGGAGAAAACTCATAACCCGCAAAGGGTTTTTGGTCGCCAACTGCTTATAGTTTACTGCTCACTGACAACTGTTCACTATTTATCGGTCATCAACTTTTCCAGCTTTGCTATGGCATAATCATAGCCAATGGTATAGGCTTTTTCAATACCCTTGCGGTCTAAAACGCCAATTTTCTCCAGTTCCTTGAATTCCAACAACAAATTACAGCCTTCCAGCTTTTTCTGGTTCGTGGCATAAATCATCAGGCCCGTTACACGTCCAGTAATTTGCCAAGAGTTTTTAAGATCTGATTTTTCTAGTCCGCCCACGGTTGAAACGTTACTTCCTATAAGAAAATCTACCTTTTTCTGTACCGGTTCTGAAGGAAAGTTATTCATAATACCTCCATCGGCATACAATTGCCCATTCAATTCCACGGGGCTAAAAACGGGAGGCAGTGCAGCGGATGCCAATAATGGCCCAATGAGTTCCCCACTTGAGAAAAAGGTTTGTTCTCCTTTCTGCAGATTTGTGGCCACTACATAAAGCCTTCTCTTTAATGCTTCAAAGCTATCCTCGGAAAAATATCCCCTAAAAATATCGAAGTACCTATCGGTATCAATAAAACCGGGTTTTAAAATGGTGAGAAAATTGTATTTAAAAAGTGGGGTCTCTTTGAAGAATGCCAACATTTCATCTACTGAATTGCCATTGGCATATAGCGCCCCGACCAGAGCGCCAACACTACTGCCACTAACCACATCGGCCGATAGGCCATACGTTTCCATCGCCTTAATTAAACCGATATGCGCCATACCCCTTACCCCACCACCGGAAAGCACTAAACCTATTGAACTTGAATGCAATGATTGCAATTTGCCATTCCTATCTTTCAAGACTGTCTCTTTTCTAACAAAAATAACACGTTGTTGCGCTTTTGCCACAGATTTTATCGCATAATAACATCATGATAACCGACCGTATGGTTGGTTTTACTTTTTTGACAGCTCTTAATGTTGTCTAATTAGACCATACCTCGGCATTTTATCATTTCATATCGTAACAACTATGATTCCAATGCTATTAAAAGTTCTGAACAAAAACGACACGGTCGGTAATTAAAAAAAAGCCTCATTGTTATTTGCTATCCTTTTGTAATGAAAAAAAATAGCAACGACTAAGCCTACGTACGCAAGTTTTTATCGTAAGTTTACACCTACAATGTTGTTTTTATATGGTTCAAAACAAAACGGTTTTGATGGTTTTTTCCCTTTCCGCAGCTCAAGAAGCGGAACGTAAGTCGTTGTTTCGACACCATAATAAATCCGTTTCCAAAAACTTTTTCGAACTTCTTATTCAACAGACTTCAGGTATCGCTTTAGAAAGTGGTCTCGATGTTATTTGGGTGGATAATAAAAAGCAGAGAGGGAGTACTTTTGGCCAACGTTATGCCAATGCATTTCAAGAGTTATTCGATCAAGGCTATACGAACGTTCTTTCTATTGGAAATGACTGCCCAGATCTCACGGTAAGGGAAATCAAGGATTCTGTTAAAAAACTCGAACAAAATGATTTTGTAATCGGCCCGTCAAAAGATGGCGGCGCTTACCTCATCGGAATTCAGAAACACGCTTTTGTTTACAAACAATTTTGTTCATTGTCTTGGGAAAAAGATTCGCTTTATAAAGAACTTTTACTTCACGTTCATAAAAATAAAGCCGCCGTATATTGTTTACCTATGTTATCCGACTTGGACAAAGAGGCTGACATTATTGAATTTGCATACCGTCGAACACGTTCCGTTCTATCCCACTTTATCCGTTTTCACCTACGGAAAAATCAATTGCCTAATTTCTGGCAGCCAAAAAACAAAATTTCATTTCTTCCCAACACAGAACATGTTTTAAGGGGCCCACCGAATTTATTGGGCACATAGATTTTAACATTTTACCGGACAAACCCCATAGAACACTCTGTGTCTCGGGTGTTGAAACTTCCTTAATCAAAGAAAGCAGTAATGAAAATAGCAATAATAGCGCTTATGCAGCTATTTTTGGCATTTGGTTTTTGCCAAACGAACACATATTCTTCCAAACTAATTGGTTCTGATAACCTTCCCGTGGCCTATGCCACGGTTAATGAATTCGGAACTCAAAATTATACGACATCCGATGAAAACGGAATTTTTAAATTAGATACCGATAATCGGAATTTTACACTTCACATCTCATCGATAGGTTATCTTTCCCAAGATATTGAGGTAATCAATGGTCGAATCTCAAAAAAAATTGTCGTGCAAATAGCTACGGAACAACTCGACGAAATCGTGGTGACGGCACTGGGCATTGAGCGAGAAAAACAATCACTTGGATCCGCAGTCACAAGAGTAGGTGCCGAAACGCTTACCACCGTTTCGTTTGCCAATGTGGTCAACAGCCTTGCCGGACAGGTTGCCGGGGTACAGGTTACCAATGGTTCCTCTGGGGTTGGCTCATCTTCACGAATCATCATACGCGGTGAAAACTCATTGGGTGGTAGCAATCAACCCCTATTCGTTGTAGATGGCGTACCCATTAGTAATGAGCAAATTACCAGTAATCTAGTAAATGACGGGGCGCTTCAGGAGGTAGATTACGGCAATGGCGCATCAGAAATCAGCGCCGATGATATTGCTTCGGTTACCATTCTTAAGGGAGCCGGGTCAGCCGCACTGTACGGTGCCCGTGCAGCGAATGGTGTAGTGGTTATCACGACTAAAAGAGGTCACAAAAAACAAGGTTTGGGCATAAGTATCAATAGTACCTTGACCGTGGAAAATCTGCTGACTTTGCCCGACTATCAAAATAGTTACGGAGGTGGCTCCAATGGTGAATACGCCTTTGAAGATGGCATAGGTTCGGGCATCAACGACGGAGGTATTAGTAGCTACGGTCCCCGACTAGATCAAGGTCGGTTAATCACCCAATTCGATAGTCCATCAACCGATATCAATGGCAATCCAGCGAGAGGTGGTGATGTTATTGCCCGTACTTTTCCCGATGGTTCGTTTACTGAAATTACTCCAACTCCTTGGATATCGAGGCCCAATAATGTGCGTGATTTTTTCAAGACTGGTGTTACGACCCAAAACAATATTGCTATCAGTTCCTCTGGAGAGAATGGCAGCAGCAGACTTTCATACAGCAACTTAAGAAATGAGGGCATCTTGCCCAATACCGATTTAAAGCGCGATGGACTGGCAATTAGTCTCGATCAGATTTTAAGCGATAAATTAAAGGCAAAGGCTTATATTAACTATATCAATACCCGCAGTAAAAACAGGCCCAACCTAGGATATGGATATGAAAATGTAATGTACGGTTTTAATTGGACTGGTCGACAGACCGATATTGCGGCACTTCGTAACTATTGGCAAGCCAACCAGGAAGGCCTACAACATTATGACTTTAACTATTTATGGCTCACGAATCCCTATCTAACACTTTTCGAGAACACCAATAGTTTTACAAAAAACAGAGTTTTAGGCAACGCTTCCGCAACCTATGATTTTTCTGATAAAGTAAAAGTGACCGTACGTACCGGACTGGATACTTATGACGATGCCAGGGCTTTCAGAAGGGCCGTTAGTACAAACAGCAATCCATTTGGTACCTATCGCGAAGACAATGTTCGATTTAGGGAGTTGAATACCGATTTGTTAATTTCCTATAAAGATATTATCAACGAAGATTGGAGCTACTCTCTTTCTGCGGGTGCCAACCGCTTAGACCAACGTATTAAATATCAATTCTCAGAAGCTTCTCAATTGGCCTTGCCAGGAATATATACATTGGCAAACTCTCGAACGCCATTGAAGGGAGATAGCCAGTTATTTGAAAAAAGCATCCACAGCATCTATGGCACCGGTGATATTGCTTACCAAAACTCGGTATACCTCAACCTGACCTATCGGAATGATTGGAGCAGCACCCTGCCCGAAAACAATAATTCTTTTGGCTACTATTCTGCAGGACTGAGTTACGTCGCCTCGAACATGTTTGAACTACCAGAACCTATTTCCTTTCTGAATATTCGTTTGAGTGCGGCCAGTGTTGGTAATGATACCGATCCCTATCAAAATGCCCAAAGCTTTCTCTTTAATCAAAATTATGGTCCCAATTTTAGGGTTACGAATGAAACAGTTCTTAAAAATGCGAATCTGAGACCGGAAAGGTTGAATGCTTTAGAGGCGGGTCTGAATATCCACTTCTATAATAATAAGGTTCAATTCGATGTTTCAGGCTATCAAAATACAAGTATCGACCAAATTATTTCACGACCCATTTCAAACTCAAGCGGGTTTGCCAACTTCAATGTCAATGGAGGTAAAGTACGCACCCGTGGTTTTGAGGCTCTTTTGGGTGCCGATGTGATTCAAAACCCAAGCTTCAATTGGCAGACTTCAATAAATTTTTCTACTTATAAAAGCGTGGTAACCCAACTTCCGGAAGGCGTCGATCAATTCGTCACGGCAACAGCCAACGTTTTCGGGGGGTCAGGTGGCGCCAACACTGTTTTTTATATTGCCAAAGAAAACGGAAGAGTGGGCGATATGTATGGTAGTGGCTTTGTTGAAATTGACGGACAGACACTCTATGGTTCAAATGGGCTGCCCATACAAGATGGCACCCTTCGTTTGTTAGGTAATTATAATCCCGATTTTACTATGGGTTTCAATACTAAATTGACATACAAAAATATTGAACTTAAAATTTTGGTCGATTGGAGGAAGGGAGGCACCATAGTCTCACGTACCAAAGCTTTGGGAAGTACTTCGGGGGTTCTAAAGGAAACCCTAACAGGAAGGGAAGAGGGTATTGTGGGTGATGGCGTGGTGAACGTAGGTACGACAGACAACCCGGAATATGTTGCGAATACTACGGTCGTACCCGCCAGTAGTTTTTATAATAACTTTTTTGATCGGGGTAACGAAGCAAGTGCACTCTACAGTGCATCTTATGTTAAACTTCGACAAGTGGCACTGTACTATACTCTTCCTGAAAACCTCACAAAAACATTGGGTTTTCAACGTGTCAAGTTTGGCCTGGTCGGGAGCAATCTTCTGTTGTTTACCGAAAATCCACATTTTGATCCCGAGTTGAACGCCTTGCAAGAAACCAGTATCATTCAAGGAGTGGAAGATATGTCGTATCCTTCTACCCGAAGCTTTGGCTTCAGCCTTAAAACCGAATTTTAAAAAGCTTGAAATGCAAAACATACAACAAAAACTCGTAAGCTTTCTTTTCCTTCTTTTTCTTACTATGGGATGCACAGATGAATTCAATGAATTGAACGAAGACCCTAATGCACCACAAAATGTAGACCCTCAATTTTTACTAACAAATATTATATCGGTCGCTGCTGACAGAAATGCTTTCGAACAAGGTTTCCGGTTGTCTAACTACCTTACACAGTTTGCGGCTAGCGTAGAATTTGAACGTATCGATCGCTATGAGATGGGTTCAAACAGCAGTTACTGGAATACCATTTACAGATTGCTGTCCGACATTCGCGCCATGCAAACACTTAAAACTTCCAACGAGGCCTATATTGCCGTTGGTGATATTTTGGCCAGTCATCTTTATTCACAATTGACCGACCTTTGGGGCGATGTGCCCTATTTCGAAGCGGTAAAAGCGCTTGACGGACAATTCACAGCTAAATATGATACTCAAGAAGCTATTTACACTGACCCACAAAACGGTATATTGACAGTACTTGAAAACGCAGCCACGCAATTGGAGAATACGGCATCGAGCATACAGGGCGATGTGATGTTTGATAACGATTTGGAAAAATGGGTGCGTTTTGCAAATTCATTACGATTACGGTATTTATTACGCATCAGTAACCGTCTTACTAATTTTTCTGAACTACAGGTTTTGGCCGATGCTGGAAACTTGATTGCTTCGAATGCCGACAATGCCGTGGTACCTTATTTAAGCGCTGCTCCCAATCAATGGCCAATGTCAACGGCAAGTCTCGGTCTTTACCAAGAACATCGTATGACAAAGACCGTCGATTCTATACTCTCCCTATGGAATGACCCCCGCGTAACGGTACTTTATAAGCCTACACAGAATAGCTTAGCTAATAATGCCCCCGGCTATAAAGGCCTTTTAAATGGGCAAACCCGTGAGACCATAAGTGCCAAAGGCATTGACCTGAACGATGTTTCTCTATTCGGAAGTATTTTCAGGGATGTACCCAACGGGGTTGATGCACAATTAATGCAGTATGCCGAGGTACAGTTCGCTTTGGCCGAAGCAGTAGAAAAAAAATATATAACCGGAGATGTAACCACATATTATCAAAATGGAATCACCGCCAGTTTCGATTATTACAACGTCACGCTACCAGATGACTATTTCACTCGTGAGGCCATCGCACTGAACGGGACAGACAATCTCAACAAGATACTGACCCAAAAGTGGTTAAGCCTTATTGGGGCCGGACATGAAGCTTGGTTCAATATTCGTCGAACAAACATCCCAAGGCTTAAGGCCGGCCCCGACAACCTCAATGAAGAAAAATATCCCGTTCGGTATTTATATCCGGAGTCGGAGCAAGCAACGAATAGTACGAACTATCAGGAGGCTGTAGACCGTATGGGAGGTGATAACATCAACAGTAAAGGGTGGTGGGAAAAACAGTAGTTGCGTTAAGCTCCTACAATTAAAAATATATGGAATTGAACATCCACATAAAAGCAAAAAAGAATGACATTGTATAAATCGTTGATGATAGTGCTCATAGGTTTTGTATGTATTGCCTGCAACGGGGATGCAAAAAAAGAAGATGATGAGTGGTTGAAAAAAGAGCCTTGGGAACAGATTTCAAAAAAGGCAACAGGTATTACGGTAAATTTTATGATGTGGCAAGGAAGCCCTGTCGTCAATGATTACATCAACAATTACGTGGCACCGACAATTAAGCGAGAATACAATATTGACTTGAAAATTAGCGGTGGACAAGGGCCGGAAATCGTACAGTTGGTCATGGGAGAAAAGCAGGCAAATGTACAAAATGGTCAAGTTGATATCGTTTGGATCAACGGAGAGACCTTCTTTCAACTTCGAAAAATAAAAGGGCTTTGGGGTCCTTTTGTCGAGCAACTACCGAATACGCAATTCATCGATTTTGACAACACCTACATCAACACCGATTTTCAACAGCCCGTAGATTATATGGAGTGTCCTTGGAGTATCAACCAATTCGCTATGGTCTATAACTCCGCAAAGGTGTCCTCACCGCCAAAAAACCTTCGCGAGTTAGAAGCCTATGTCAAAAAATATCCCGGTACCTTTACGATATCCAATGACTTTACCGGAATGACCATGCTAAAAAGTTTTCTTGCGGAATTAGCGGGAGGACCCAAGGCACTTGACGGCCCCTTTGATGAAGAAAAGTATGATATCCTTTCAAAACAACTTTGGAATTTCATCAATGTGAACAAAGCCTATTTCTGGAAAGAAGGTGAAACTTTCCCCAAAGAACAATCGAAAATGAACCAATTATTTGCCAATGGCGAACTTTATATTGTATATGGTTTTAATGAAGGGGGTATAGAGGACAAAGTGTTTAGCGGACTTTATCCAAAATCAACAAAGGGGTATCCATGGGAAAATGGGACTATTAGAAATACGAACTATTTGGGTATTTTAGACAATGCTCCCCAAAAGGCGGGGGCAATGCAAGTCATCAATTTTCTGATATCGCCGGAAGCACAGTTTGAAAAGGCAAAAGCTGATGGTATGGATGCCAACACCGTATTGGACCTTTCCAAACTCTCAGAAGCATGGCAAAAAAAATTCAAAAATGCTCCCCAAAGAAAATACGGTATTTCTATGGAAAAATTGAAAGCCCATGCTATGCAAGAACCTGCCCCTGAATATATGATTCGATTGTATGAAGACTTTAGAACCAAGGTAATTGAAAAATAGAATTCCACATATAGGCCTTGTGCTTTTTATACTTGTTGGTATTTTGCCTTTCGCATTAGCGTTTATCTATGCTTTGCTTTATAGTTTCGGCATCGTAGGTGTCGTGAATACCGGATTTACTTTCAAATTCTGGCTGGCCGTATTGCACTCCGGTGAATTTTTCAAATCACTGATATACAGCACCTCTATCGCCCTTGTTTCAATGATAGCATCTGTTGGTGGAGCCCTATGGATTACCATCAAATTTAGACAAAATCTTGAAAAAAAGTTCTTGTCGTTCATCGCTTACCTTCCCCTAGCTATTCCTGGTGTGGCAACCGGTTTTTTTATTTTTCAATTGCTCTCTAAAGGCGGTTTTTTTGCACGAATCAGCTATGCTGTAGGATGGATTAATGAAGCCACCGATTTTCCCGATTTGGTAAATGATACTTTTGCCTTTGGTATAACCCTGGCCTTTATCACCATGGTACTTCCTTTTTTTGTATTGTTATTTCTCAACGTTTTTAAAAATGAACGTCTCGATGAGTTATCGATACTTGCCCAATCTTTAGGTGCGACCCGGCGACAAGTGGTTCGACGCATTCAACTGCCCATCCTTTTAAAGAAAACACGCATTTTGATTGTACTCTACTTTATATTTTTATTGGGTTCTTACGAGATTCCCTTAATATTAGGACAAGAATCGCCACAAATGCTATCAGTTCTCATTATCAGGGAAATAAAGCAATATGATCTTGACAAAATTTCGGAAGGTTATGTCGTAGCCGTACTCTATACAATCATCGTTTCAGTGGCCGTATTGCTTCTATTTTTACCAAAGAGAAAAAATGCCTTGCTATGAAACGTTACTGGAAACCCCTTATGCTGAGTTTTTTGGTGCTTCTGGCACTATTCCCTTTTGCATTTATGCTATTGCTCTCATTGATGTCCGGGTGGCAGTTTCCAGAGGTTTTGCCTGCTTATTTCGGACTTAAGAACTGGGCGACCATTTTCACCTCTGAGGCTGGGCTTCTGCAGAGTTTTTTGATTTCCATAATCATATCTTTATCCGTTGCCGTGGTGACCACCATTTCAGGGTTCTTCATAAGTAGGGTTGTGTACTACCATCCACAAAGCAAAGTGCTGAACGTATTGGCCTACTTCCCCTATATTTTGGCACCCGTTGTCTTTGCGGCTTGTTTGAGCTTCTTTTTCATAAAACTTGGCCTTTTCGGCAACGTGACCGGCGTAGTCGCCGCCCAGTTTTTGATTGCCTTTCCGTATGCCCTTATTTTCTTTAGCAGTTTTTGGAATCAAAAGATGAAAAGCTATGTTGATTTAACAGCAACGCTAGGGGGGAGTCGATTACAAACCTACACCAAGGTATTGCTGCCAATGGCCAAAAGTATGTTATTGGTCTGCTTTTTTCAGACCTTTCTTATTTCATGGTTCGAATACGGCTTAACCTCCATTATCGGAATCGGAAAAGTACAGACATTGACTATTAAGGTATTCCTATTTATTAAAGAGGCCAATTATTACTATGGTGCTTTAAGTTGTTGTTTACTAATTTTTCCGCCTGTTGTACTGCTCTATTTTAACAAACGGTATATATTTAAAAAAATAGTCTGATGTTTTTAGAAGTAAAGGATATTGTAAAAGGTTTTCAGAGCGAACATGTTGTTAAGGCGCTCAATTTTACGTTGGAGGCAAATAAAACACTGAGCATTTTAGGAAAATCGGGCTGTGGAAAAACAACCATGTTAAAAACAATTGCCGGGCTATTAGACCCAGATTCGGGAAGTATTGTATTAAACGGCGTGCATATCAACGATAAAAAACCTTCGGAGCGAAACATTGTTTATCTCTATCAAGAGGATTTACTCTTTCCGCATCTGAATATTTTTGAGAATATTGCATTTGGCTTACGTTTGAAAAAATTATCGAATACAGTCATAACCGAACGTGTAAACCACATGGTCAAAAGTTTGGAATTGGAAGGACAAGCATCAAAAATGCCTAACCAGCTTTCGGGCGGACAACGGCAGCGTGTTTCCTTCGGAAGGGCTATTATTACCGAACCTTCATTGTTATTGTTGGACGAGCCCTTTGGAAGTTTAGATGCGGGTACCCGAAAACGTATGCAAGTGCTATTCAAAAAACTCACTATGGAATACCAAATTACATCATTATTCGTCACTCATGACCTTAAAGAAGCGGTATTGATGGGGGACAAAATCGGGTTTATGCAAAAAGGTCGCCTCAAGGTGTATCAAAGTAAGAACGAATTTATTAAGGACCCCGATACCGGTGTACAGCATGAAATAGCGTTTTGGGATGAATTGAAAGTGAACAGTGAACAAAACTGAGTTTTGATATATGGGATAACGGCTAAGTCTCAACACTTATCGAGTATTATTAGCCTAATTTTTGATAATAAATCATTATAATAATGAATAAAAAACAGGTTTGGATCGATACCGATCTCTCCGTAGGAATGAAAAGACACAAGAGGGAAGGCTATTGTGATGTAGACGACGGTTACGCCATTCTCCAACTGATGAAAGCGCATACTATTAATATTTGTGGCATTAGCGCGGTTTTTGGCAATACGCTTATTGAAAACGCCTTTATGCTATCAAAAAAAATGGCTGATGAATTTTCATCATATAAAATTCCCGTTTACAAAGGAGCGCATAAAGGTATCGACCTGAAAAATGTGAAAACCAATGATGCCGTGGAAGCGCTTGCTCAAACCCTAAAGCAAAAAAAACTAATAATCATGGCGATTGGTCCTGCTACCAACCTAGGACTCTTGTTGTTGAAATATCCTGAACTCAAATCGCAAATTCAAGAAGTCGTCTTAGTGGCCGGGCGTAGAAAGCCCACCGATTATTTTAAAATCGGCAACCAAGGCAATCACGCCCAAGACCTCAACTTTGATTTGGACAATGACGCTTTTCGAATTCTTTTTGAGCATAAAGTTCCGGTCGTACTTTGTCCCTTCGAAATCTCAAACAAGGTGTGGGTAAAAAAACAAGATCTGGAAACCTTGAAAAATGGAGAGATAAAGAATGAATGGCTTGCAGAGGCTTCCCAACCTTGGTTGCAACAATGGTTGGAGCAAGGAGCCGAGGGTTTTAACCCTTTTGATGTTTTGGCCAGCCACTATATTGTAGCACCGGAAGATATTCTTTCAGAACCACTGAATGCCCGTCTAGAAATACATCTCGATGACACTGTAAAAGGGAACAACAAGTCCACTTATAAACAATATTTACTTTGTGATACCAGCGAAGGTTATCCTATTACTTACTGTTACGATGTTGTGAAGGGCTACCATCAGAAATTGATTTCTAGCTTGGTTATCCACGAATAGTTTTACAAAATGTAAAGTAAATGAAAAAATTATCTAAAGACCTAGTCGATTTACAAAATTATCTAAGGCAACAGGGTTGGCTAAAGCCCCATGAGCAAATAGCTTCAGTAGCGGTGCCCGGGGAGGGCAACATGAACTTTACACTTCGTATTGATACAGGCCAAGAGACTTTTATCATTAAGCAAAGTCGTGATTATGTAGAAAAGTATCCTCAAGTTGCGGCACCTCAAGAACGGGTATTGCGTGAAGCGGAATTCTATGAACTTATCAAAACCGAACCACTGTTAAATCGGATGATGCCCACTATTATAGGACTTGATAAAGCGAATAGTGTAATGGCGATGGAAGACCTCGGAACTGGATCAGATTACACCTATTTGTATAAAAAGGGGAATACCATCGATGAGCAAGAGTTGTTCGACATTATCACATTTGTAGCCACGCTACATAGAAGTTTCGATTCAAATTCGGTCGCATCTCCCCTCCAAAATCGGAAAATGCGAGCCTTGAACCATGAACATATTTTTCTATACCCCTATTTAAGCAATAACGGACTCGACCTAGATCAGATATTACCCGGATTAAAAAAAATTGGAACTTCATTTTCAAAAGATGCGGTATTGAAGTCTAAAGTCGAGCAATTGGGCAAAGATTATTTAGCCGATGGCAACACACTTTTACATGGCGATTATTTTCCTGGAAGTTGGTTAAAAACGGCGAACGGAATCAAAATTATTGATCCTGAGTTTTGTTTTTTCGGATTTCCCGAATTCGAAATGGGGGTCACCATTGCCCATTTAAAAATGGCCGACCAACCCCAAAAATTGATAGACAATGCGCTTGTGCATTATCAAACTTTAGCGAAATTGGATAATGACCTATGTGCCAAGTTTACCGCTATTGAAATTATAAGAAGACTTTTAGGGTTGGCACAACTTCCTTTAGAAATAAATCTAACAAAACGCAGGGAATTATTAGAGATTTCTAGGGAATGCCTGCTGCGGAACCCGTAGTCGCAAAAAGAAAAACCATACCCGTTTAGCACCTCCTTGATTAAACGAACACCCCGCTTCATAGGCATTGAACTATTTATATGTAAGAAAATACTTTCCTTTCATCCGATAAATAAAACCTTTAAACTGACCGGTCGGTCGGTGACATCTTTTTAAAAATAGGTCATTCATCGAGATTCTGTCAGTTAAACGATTTTCTTGTGAATTACGTCCTTAAATATTGAAGGAGTTCGCATATCGAGGGTTCTTTGTTACAGACCTCAGGGTCTATTTTTAACCCAAAACCCAAATCTTATGAACAAGAGTCTAAAACGTATGGCCACTATGAACAGAATGCAAGTTACCGGCCTAGAGTTATTTTACAAAAAAGGATATTACAACACAAGCGTAGATGATATTCTAAAAGAACTATCCCTTTCTAAAGGAGCCTTCTATTATCATTTTGATTCCAAGGAAGACTTCCTTGTCCAAATTATTGAAAATTTGCTTACCCGAAAAGTATATAGCATGTTGATCGAACCCATAGAAGGCCACGCCAATACATTAGATCTTATTACCGAGTGTTTTGACGATGCACTTGAAACAGCCGTTCACAATGAAATGGACTATGGTTTTGTTTTGAGCAACTTTATCAATGAATTTAATGGTAGAAACCCAGAAATCATGAAGCATTTAAATAATATTCTTCAAATATGGGAAGTAAACCTGGTATCGGCGCTACAAAAAGGAAAGTTCAATGGGAATATTGATAGACACGTAGATGCCGAAGGTGTAGCGGTCTATTTGATAAGTTCTTATATAGGTATACGTACATTAATGGTAGAAACCGCCCCTAGTGCCCGTAAATATCGTTACATGTCACAATTGAGGCAATATCTTAAATCCATGGAACCCAAAAAAGTTACTGTATAGAAAAAAATTACACCGTTTTAAGCAACATGGCATTGATTTTTTCTATAACCGTTTCTGGTGCAATGGTTGCCATACACCTTTCGTATCCCTCTGGAAGTTTGTTTCCGTAGACCGATGTTGGTATCAAGGGAAATTTATCCCTATCTGATATTAGAGTGTTGCTTTCATCTTGGCCTACGGGGGCGAAACCTGCGTAAGGATGCGTTACCCCCCACAACGTTAAAGTTGGTATCCCGTACATGGCCGCCAAATGAGCATTCCCACTGTCCATTGATAACATCAAATCGAGATTTGAAATTAGTGCCAATTCTTCTTCGAAAGAAAAAATACCCGCAACATTCGTACTATTTTTGAATTTTGATTCCCAAGTATCGAACTGTGCCCGTTGATCAGGCCCGCCGCCAAAAAAGAAAATTTTAAAATTTTCGGATAGATTCAATTGGGCAATCACCTGCTCCATCAAATCCAAGGGGTACATTTTACCTGGAAAAGCCGCATAAGGCGCAATCCCTAACCATTTTTGGGTTCCTTCACCTACTAATTGTTGTGTCTTTTGCGATAAGGGTTGTTTTGGTAAATAAACTATTTCTCGCATATCTATAGAAATTCCGAAATGCGAGAAAACATCACAATACCGGTAATGCGTCGACCGTAAAGGTTTGAAGATGTCTTTTTGCGGAGATGTCAGCGCCTTCTTTTCCTTTCGTCCCTTGTCAATTTGAGCAAATGGTATTTTTCCAAATTTAAAATATTGCTTTAAAATATTACTTCGTAATACATTGTGCAAATCGGCAACGCCATCAATATCAAGTGCATTAAGTTCCTGATACAATTTCCATAAACCAAAAACTCCTTTGTGCTTTCCTTTCACATCGGCCTCAAAAACCCTGACATTACGCAAATTTGCAAACATAGGCCTAAAGAAAGCTCTAGTCAGTACAGTAATTTTAACATTCGGGTATCGGTTTGTAAGCTGCGTGAGAACTGGTACAACCATCGCTACGTCTCCCATTGCAGACAAACGTATGACCAGAATATGAGCTTCTTTGGCCGATTCCAAGCTTTCGGTATGATAAGAAAAATTTCTATTGTGTGCCACGAAGCACCGGGTTTAATTCTTCATCGTTATACATCTTCATTTGCTTGTAAACCTTCATATACTTTCTACCCTCCTCGATGTCATTTAGCAGTTGGTCTATCGCCAAAGAAAGATCCGTACGCTGTTCCAACAGCACCTTTAGCTTTTGCTGACAGTTTTTTAGATGTTTTTCGGAAGCATCTTCTCGATTGGCCTCCTCATCCATATGATAAATCTTCAAAGCCAAAATCGATAGACGGTCGATAGCCCATGCCGGGCTTTCGGTATTTATTGTGGCGCCATTCTTAATTTCTACTGCATGGTATTTTTTAAGAAAGTAGCTATCAATATACTCCACCAGATCAGTTCTGTCTTGGTTACTGGCATCAATTTTACGCTTGAGTATAAGTGCTTCACTGGGATCAATATTGGGGTCTCGGATAATATCTTCATAATGCCATTGAACCGTATCTATCCAATTTTTTCGGTATAGCAAATGGGCTATTTCTTCAACAGGGTAGGGGTTCTCAAAGCTTTGAGAGACATCGTCTTTCTCGTGATATTTTTTAATACTTTCGTTAAAAACGTTATACGCAAATTCACTAAACATGTCTATATAAATTTCTTACGAAGATACCTCAAATTTATTTTATGGTCACCTCAACTAGGAACACAAAAAAAGGAATAGCCATGCATGCCATTAGCACAATCTCTTTGACATTGGCCTTTCTTATTGACTCGATATAATTCGTCATAAAAACTGCTGCAGGAAAAAAAGTTACTAAAATTGGATACGCATCTGAAGTCGTCGTTAAGACCTTTAAAATCATACCTACAATAAAATAGAGTGCTATCAGCCGCATTGATGCTATTTTACCGAGGCCGGCACTGCCTAACTTTAAAAAAGCAATTACAGCAGTTATAAACGTAATCAGGACATACAAAATAAGTCTTGTACCGTTTCCCCAATCTAGGAAATAGGTAGTATTAAACTGAAGGGCAAACTTATAATGTGTTACTAAAAAATTGGAGTGGCCCGCCAAAATTAGCATACTATACGATATCATAAGAACTGTGAATAAAGCAACGAACGGCACCAACCAGTTTCGAAAGTTCTTCGGTTCATAAATATAGATAGCGGCAAAAACCACAAGCATGAACAATAATGCCCAATCATAGAACAAACTTGACACCATAACCCAGACAGATGCATCAAAAATTTTAAGCTTTACATTTCTCAATGATCTCATGCTTATCAATCTTCGAATAGCCAACAATAAAAAAAAACTACAGAAAACTGCGCTATTATCAGCTATGGTGTTAGGAAAAACCACAATCAACAATACATAAAACAGCAATGAAAAAGAGTTGGTTCCTGTAATCTTATTACGTTTTGTAATAAAATTGACTATAAAAAAACTAAGCATCAAAAGCACAAAAACAGTGGTTTGAAAGAGAAGCTGAAGTGGAGAATAGACCCTGTCAAAGAGAAAAAAAAGAACGAACCAGTAGAAAACAAACAAGAACGAAAGAACAATTATGTAATTTATTGGTTTTGTTTTCCCAAAAAAACTTGAAATCATCTACGGTTTTTATATTTTTGCAATGTAAATATACTATAAGATGAAAGCATTTTTTGAAGGTATACAAGATTTATTTGTGAATTATCTCTTCGCTCCCTATGATTTTTTCCGGTTTATGGAAAATTGGTGGGGCGCCAACATAATAAATTGGATCTTAGCCATTATTGGGTCGGTTGCTTTTGTTTACTGGATGATTCAGTTGAAACAGTATAATGACAATGGAGAAGAGGACAAGAGTATTTCTTCGCATTCCTATCTTTAAACTACACAGTACTCTTTTGAAAGAAAAGTATGGGACATCCCGTTTTAAAAGATGCCCCTATTTTAAAGTTTGATTACCTTAAAGGTCGAAACCGATATCAGTACGGAAGTTTATTCCTTCAAATTTGATTTTTTCAACATTCTGATAAGATTTTCCCAGTGCCTCCTTGAATTCGGTGCCGTAAGAAGTTACGGCAAGTACTCTACCACCATTGGTTACGACACTACCTTGGCCATTAGTAGTTGTACCCGCATGAAATATAAGGGAGTCTGAAATATGGTCCAATCCCGTGATTACCTTTCCTTTTTCGTACGGCCCAGGATAACCGCCGGAAACCGTCATTATTGTGGTCGCGCTCCGTTCATCTATTTGAAGGTCGATCGTATCTAAAGTTTGATTGGCCACGGCCTGAAAAACTTCGACTAGGTCGTTCGTTATTCTTGGGATGACCACTTCAGTTTCGGGATCTCCCATTCGAACGTTATATTCTATCACAAAAGGATCATCGCCTACTTTAATCAATCCTATAAAAACAAAACCCTTATAGGGCAAATTATCAATTTTAAGACCCTCTACAGTCGGTTTCACAACTCGTTCATGCACTTTGTCCATGAATTCCTTATCTGCGAAAGGAACAGGGGAAATAGCCCCCATGCCACCTGTATTCAAGCCTGTGTCGCCTTCACCTATACGTTTGTAGTCTTTTGCGGTCGGAAGCACTTTATAGCCTTTTCCGTCGGTCAAGACAAAAACACTCAGTTCAATGCCTGACAAAAATTCCTCGATTACGACCGTAGCACCTGCACTGCCGAATTTGGCATCGACCAGCATTGACTTCAATTCATCTTTAGCTTCCTGTAGGTCGTTCAAAATCAAAACTCCTTTACCGGCCGCTAAACCATCAGCTTTTAAAACATAAGGTGGTTTAAGCGTTTCTAAAAAGGCAAAACCCTTTTCAAGATTTTCTGAAGTGAAACTTTCATAGGCTGCAGTGGGAATTTGATGCCTGAACATAAATTCTTTGGCAAACTGCTTACTTCCCTCCAAAGCCGCAGCGGCTTTTTGAGGCCCGATTACCGGAACATGACTGATTTCGTCGTCCTTTAGAAAAATATCGTGTACCCCATTAACCAAAGGGTCTTCAGGACCAACGACCACCATGTCTATGCCTTCAGTCAAAACAAATGCTTTTATGGCCTCAAAATCATTTACACCAACTGATATATTTTTTGCAATTTCAGCCGTTCCCGCATTCCCCGGGGCAACGAACAGTTTCTTAAGTTTAGGGCTTTGGTGTAATTTCCAAGCAAATGCATGTTCGCGGCCACCTGAACCGAGGATAAGAATATTCATTTTTTCAAAATTTGGTCAAAAATACGGCTTGTAGTGGAATTATCTATACCGCACCTGAAAAATCCCTGTGCTTCTTTTTTTGTAGTTCTTCGGGAGAAAGCGATTTGAAATAATCGAATACTATTTTCAATCCTTCGGCCCTACCAACTTTAGGTTCCCACCCTAATATTTCCTTAGCCTTGGCAATATCGGGCTGGCGCTGTAAAGGATCATCTTTGGGCAAGGTTTTAAACACAATCTTTTGTTCGGTACCCGTTAACTTTATAATCTCCTGAGCAAACTCCAATATAGTTGTTTCATGCGGATTTCCAATATTTACAGGATCGGTATAATCGCTCATTAGCAGGCGGTAAATACCCTCCACTTGATCGTCGATATAGCAAAAAGAGCGTGTTTGGGAACCATCGCCAAAAACGGTGAGGTCTTCACCACGCAGTGCTTGCCCCATAAATGCGGGCACCACTCTGCCATCATTCAATCGCATACGTGAACCATAGGTGTTAAAAATGCGTACAATACGTGTATCTACGCCATGAAAGCGATGATACGCCATGGTTATCGACTCCATAAATCGTTTAGCTTCGTCATAAACACCTCGCGGCCCGATAGGGCTCACATTGCCATAATATTCTTCGTTTTGTGGGTGTACCAAAGGATCACCATACACCTCGGAAGTAGAAGCTACTAAAATTCTAGATTTCTTTTCCTTGGCAAGACCCAACAAGTTCAACGTACCCAACGAACCAACTTTCAGGGTTTCAATCGGAATTTTCAAATAGTCAATGGGACTCGCTGGGGACGCAAAATGCAATATATAGTCCAATTTTCCGGGTAAATGCACGAATTTCGTAACATCGTGGTGATGGAACTCAAATTCCTTTAAAGGAAAAAGATGCTCTATGTTCTTGATATTTCCGGTGATAAGATTATCCATCGCAATAACATAGAACCCTTCTTTAATAAATCTATCACATAAATGGGAGCCCAAAAACCCAGCTGCACCCGTAATCAAAACTTTCTTCATTCTACCTCTTCTTTGCTTTGTGGCTGTTCTTTTAACCTCTTGTTCATCTTTTTCTTTTTCCCATTTACTTCCTCTACTTTGCCCTTTATTTTATCAACCTTTCTCCGCAGCATAATTTTTTGTTTTAGGGTTGCAAAACTGTAGTTGTACTTAAAGAAAACATAACCAAGTGCCACAACCACCGACACGAGCATGATGACCATGCCCAAATTTCGTGCTTTGCTACCTAAAACGATAAAAAGCATAACAAACAACAAATTAAAACACCCAATAATAAAACTAGCCTGTTTATGGGTCAGCCCCCAATAGTCAATAAGCACATGATGCGTATGGTTGCGATCGGGCGAAAAAGGTGCCTTTTTATTGGCTATCCGGATGGCAAAAACCCGAGCGGTGTCAAACAGGGGAACAATCAAAATACTAATGGCGATCAATGGGGCATTCTCCAACAGAAAGGGTAGTTCGGTATAGGAATCAGGTCTCAAGGCCAAAAACTTTATAGTCAAAACACTAATGACGAAGCCGACGATCAACGAACCCGTATCACCCATGAATATTTTTTTATCGGATGAGAGATTAAACCCTAAAAAAGCCATAAGACTTGCATTCATGGTAATGGCAACCAATGCAAAAAAATACTCCTCCGTCAAGTAAAAAATAGTGGTATAAATTACCATGATAACAATGCCTACCACTGAAGCAAGGCCATCGATACCGTCGATTAAATTATACGAATTGATAATGGTAAGCATCATAAAACCCGCAATAATCAAATATAAATAGTATGGGATTTCATTAATGTTCAAAAAACCATTTAACGAGTATATTTCAAAGCTCGGGTTCGCCAAAATAAAAACAATGGCAAAAACTTGTGATAGCAGCTTTGCCCCAGGGGAAATCACCACCAAATCATCCTTCAGCCCAACAATAAAAAGTATGGTAAGCCCTGGTATAATGTACATTGCCTCATCAAAAACGTCACGGCCACGTATAAAGAACAGGGCAAATATGAGCGTATAAAAAAATGCAATACCCCCCAACGTCGGTGTTCTCGAACTATGCGAGCTACGTTGATTGGGTTTATCCATTAGCCGCTTGTACTCCACCACACTAATAATCTTGGGTATGGTCAAATACGTTAAGAGAAATGCTCCTATAAAAATTGATATGGCGGTTTCGAGAAAAAACAAATACTATAAAATTGTTTTACATTCTATCAAAGATAATTTTAAAAAAGAACTTTACTAAATTTAACTGCCGGCCTATTCTTGTGGGCTCCTTCAAAAGACGATATAGCCATTCAAGCCCCAAACTGATAAAAATACGAGGGGCTCTTTTTTTGGTTCCCGAATATACATCAAAACTACCTCCCAGACCCATATAGAGAGCGGGGTAACTTTTCATAAACTCAGCCATTAGAAATTCCTGTTTTGGACTGCCCATAGCAACGAAAATTATATCAGGTTCTTTTTTGGCAAAATCACTTAATAACAAATCTTTATCTTCTTTTTTGAGAAAACCATTCCTATAGCCTTTAATGTCCAATTGGGGAAATTCGGCCTTTAACTTGGCAACAGTCATGTCTATTACCTCTTGCGATGCACCTATAAGATAAAACGATTTTTCGTGTTGGTACCTCTCAATAATATCAAGCCAAAATTCGGCACCCGCAATTTTGGTAGCATCTAAACCTCTTCGTCTTAGGGCCCAAACCGCTCCAATGCCATCAGGGTAGCCGATATTGGAATTGATTAAATCGTCCAATTCAAGATCAGATCTATTAAGCTTTTCCGCATTTAAAGCAATCAGTATGCTTTTTTTACCTTGAATATAATCCAAGAACTGATTTTTCGAAGTAAATGCGTAGATTTTTTTGTTATTGATTTTCTGGAAGTTATACCCCATACCTTCTAAGTAATATCGATTGATGGACAAAAGTAAGGTAATCCTTTTTAAATCTAATCAAATGGGGCTTTGGATCGAAAAACATTGTGCTGTTAATAGAAATCTTTAAATATGCGGCTGAAATTAACTTTATAGAAACGCTATTGGTCTATTTGAGACCGCTTCATATCGGTTTTTAAAAAAAAGCAATACCAGAATGTAAAAACAATCATTCCTGCCTGTCTGTTCAAGTACGATTCTACCATAAAGAGAAACGCAAAACTGATTGCGAAACAAGCCGCATAGGGCCCTCCCTTTAGCAAAAGACGCACCACCATAGCAACTAATAGCAAAAGGGCCAAGATACCATTGCCCAATGCCGTTTCTAAAAATTGGTTATGTGCATTATAATTTCTAAACCTTGTGTTTGCATTCTTTTCTATTGCCTGTCCAATGGCTTCTTGGGTACTTTCATGCCCCACCCCTAATAGATAATGTTTCCCAATCTGATTCGCACTTGCCTTCCACAATGAAATTCGCGCCTCGGTACTGGTCTCTTTGGATGCTATATTGTTAATATTATTGTTTTCAACTACAAAATAAATGGTAATGGCGGTTGTAGACAATAGCGCCAATACAACCAACGCTAATCTCCTTCCCTTGGCATTCAAGATTAATATCATTTTAAATACCAGCACCAATATACCAACCATAAAAGGCATTCTCGCATCTACCATAAACATAAAAAAAAGTGCCATTGGATAAAATGCAAATTGAAAAAAGCTATTTTTTAATGGCTTTTCAAGGTTTTTAATAAATAGGAGTAAAAGAAGAAGACTCAGATAACTAGTATGCCAAAATCGCTCTACACAAGCCTCTACAAAATTAAAAAAAGGCCCTTCTGGAACAATCTTTATATAGTTGTGGATAACATACACACTCAAAAGAAAAAAATAAATCAAAACTCCTTTTTCAAAGAATTCAAACACTTTTAGGAGTTTCTCTTTATTTATATGACTGAAGGCGACTGGTAATACTATAAAATAACTATAATCCAAGGCAACTTTCATCGTAATAGCCGGCCTATCGATTATGATGGAGGAAATTATAATCCATATATAGAACACATAAAAAAGATAATTGTTCTTAAACACTTTGAGAAGAAATTCTTGCTTCTTTGCCTTACTCTCTATGTACGTCGTCACTACAACTGTCAGGCCCATTAGTACGTGGGAAATCATAATCCAAAAAGGCATTATAAATGCCCATATAGAAAATATGCCTCCTAAAATTTTAGGGGCGTTTACTGATGTCAATCTTGACGTAGAATAATGTCCCTTTTTGGGGTTTAGCCATACGAATAACATTATTATGATTAGAATAAATACGTTTGCCCAAAGAGGAATAAAATGGCGAACCTTCCTATCTCTTTTCTCGTTCAAGTTCTCCGTGGTGTTCAACATTATCCAGTTCGGTCCTGCTTTGATGGATTTTACCTCAACACCCTGTTCGCCTTCTGTTGTTTCGCTGCCAACACTTACATATTCTAAAATATTTCTATGCGTTTTTTCTGATAACCAATTTCCGTCCACCGAAAAGGCATAGGATTTAATACGAAGAAGCGATTTCTGTTCTGTCTTCCAGTATAGACCTATGTATTCAATTTCATTTTTAGAAGCAATCTGAAACTGGTAGGAATAATCCTTGTTCGGAATAACCTTCTTTCTATCCGAGAAAAACCTCTTTTCAGAGAATTTTTCTTTGTAAACATACCATACTTCGGTGGGATGGGCACAGTTAATCTCGGTACGAATGGAAACCTCTCGGTATTCTTTTTCATAGAAAAAACCAAAATATAGAAGGTTTGCAATACATAGTGGCAACAGGAGTATTACGTAATTTTGCCTTGACCATCTCGATATTGTGTTAATGACCGACATTATTCTCTATTTCGAATAAACTTAGCTGGTACTCCACCCACAATGGTATAGGCCGTCACATCTTTGGTGACCACGGCGTTGGCACCGATTATAGCACCATTCCCAATAGTAATCCCGGGTAATATCACGGCATTGATACCAATCCAAACATCATTACCTATCGTGACCCGTTTTGTTGGTGTTTCACCGGACATAACCATGGGAATACCGATATCATTATGAATATGGGTTTTACTATAAATAGCGACATTGGGCGCAATCATCACATGATTTCCAACATGCACCTCTCCTTGAAGAAATACATTCTCATTTACACGTACATAATTTCCAATCTTAATATGTCGCCCATCAGATATATAAATATTGTTTTCGAATTTGGAGTTACGATCATAGGGCATGACTTTTAAAATTCTTGACATATACCAGATTCTAATCGCATTACTTAACTTCAAAAACCGGGAATGAGGCAGGTTTTGAACCAAAAGATAATAGCCTATCAGCTTAAATTTTCGCATATGACCTAAACTTTAGCAATGGAATTCGATGTATAGATAATCCTAAAAATATAGCACATAAATAACCAAACGAACTTATCAAAACAGGCTGAAAAATACTTAACCCAAGAACATAGAGAATCAAAAAGTTTTTGATATAAGCCTTCACTTTATTTTCATTCAATGCCCTCGCATTAAATAGTTTAAAGAAGAAAAATAAAAACAGTAGTATACCGATACCCATCTCTGTTGTAAATGTAAAGAAAAAAGCGTCGTATATGGGGCCCCGTAACTGACCCAATGATTTGTAACCCAACATTTCAGGACCAATATCATATTTCTTGTAGATATCAGTAACCATCAAAGATACTCTAGACCCAAAAGTGCCGACCCCAGTCCCCCAAGGCAAGTTA
Organism: uncultured Kriegella sp.; assembly: GCF_963975415.1. Taxonomy (NCBI): domain Bacteria; kingdom Pseudomonadati; phylum Bacteroidota; class Flavobacteriia; order Flavobacteriales; family Flavobacteriaceae; genus Kriegella; species uncultured Kriegella sp. The sequence goes on along the minus strand of NZ_CAXBGN010000005.1, from coordinate 162,086 downwards.
TCCATTAAAATTTCCCCAGATTTACCAGCGATGCGCCAGCGAATATATTTATCTCCGAAAGCCACTTGATTGGCTTCCGAAAAAAAGACCAAGTAGTATATTAATAGCCCGGTAATAACACCGAAAAATAATATAATTTTTCTAAACCATTTTCTTAGGGTTGAGCGATATGCAAAGGGAAAGAACATTAAAAACAAAAACATGAAAAGCACTTCCTTTCGCGAAAAGGATAGTACTAAGAATAAAAAAGCCATCACGAGGTGTACTTTGTCTTTTCTTGCTATGCTATAGTTTAACCCGTAATGAAAATAAAACCACACCATCAGATAAAAACTCATAAAATTGGCCAAACTTGCCCCAGATCCAAAAATCGAGACCATGTAAAATCCGCCCAATCCCCTATTAAAACTTTTGACATCTAAAAAAGCTCGGTACTCCGCATAAAAAAATAATTCAAAAATCCCGAAAAAAAGCATGACTATGAGCAGTTTATCAAGTATGTATTTGATGTCTACCATAGTCTTTATCTTAGCCTCTTCACTTAATGAGTGATAATACAGAAAATAAAAAAACCATTGACTATATATTGCAATCTGTAAAAACCCTAGTGGATATATATTTTTGGCAACTACAATTAAAGCCATGTAAACAACCAAAGTTAGAAAGAGCAATGCGATACTTGCAATCTTCTTTTTTTGTAATACCTGAAGGGCATATAGTAAAAAAACAGTCAAACTTATGAGTTCATTGTATACATCGAAAGGAACCCCCGATTTCAAAGTAAGCTTGTTGACCAACGGCTGAAGAACCAACAGTATGAATATTAAACTTTTCAAGATAAATCGGTATTATTAACATTTTCATGATACCCCATCTTGAAGTAAGGGATAAAACTATGGGCGCCCATGAGTGCTTCCTTTTCAATTCCTCTTTCGGCATCCACAATTGAGGCAAACATCTTTTTTACATTGAAATATTTCTCTGACAAACCCGCAATATTGTAAAAGAGTGTCTTGACCCCGAACATTTCTGCCTCTACCGCCGTAGTAGAATAAATAGTAATGTTATAATCTGAATATTTAAGAATCTCATAGACACTATAGTCGGGAAAAAGAACGACGTTCTCAACCTGGGTATATTTGGAATAATCAAGATGATTAAAATTCCTTGGCTTAAGAATAAACAACCACTCTTTATTTTTCAGTGCTTCTTTCATAATGAAATCCAATAGAGGCGTTTCTTCCACTGTTTGCAAAGTCACGCAAAATATTTTGGTATAGCTCTCCTTCAATTCCGCAAGGTACTTATTCTTGACGTTACTCTGAACATGTTCTAAATAGAGACTCCCAACAGGAATAATCTGTTGTTGTTTAAAAATAAAATGGTCTACGGACGCATGCTTTTCCCAGTTACCAAAAGCAATCAAAAAATCGGGGTAATAGAGGCTTCCAAAATTTAGGTAAGCAAGGTAGAATTGGTGATTTTCCCCAATATAGCCATGTTGTGCCTCATATACCTTGACATTCTCTAGGTGGGCAGCGACTACCAAATCCATTTTGGTAAAACTACTTATCAAAAAAATGGCCCTTGGTCGAATCAATCTTAGCAAAAACCTATAAAAGCGAATTTTGCCGTACATGGAGCTAACTTCTTTTTTAATATCAATCTGAAGCTGATATTCCCGCTTTACCTTTTCCAGAGCTTCTAATGTACTCATTCGCCCTTTGGTAAAAAGGGTGAACAGAAAACAGCCCAATTTAATAAACAAGTCTGAAATTACATACTTCGAATATACCTCATTTGACCTCCAATGTTTTTCAATTGCCCATTCTACAAAAAGTGAGCGATCTTGTCCTAATTTATCGGCCCAGGCATCAAAGAAAACGTCATATTTTTTTTTGTCAACGACCAAATTTCTTTTATCGGCATTATTAAAAAAAAGGTAATCGAACTTTTTTATTCTTAGAAGATTCTTGACACCATAAAGGCCATTTTTTATGAGCTGAACTTTACTAGTGGTTCGAAATTTTGAACTAAAGCCTATGTTTTTTTTTAATATTTGATAATAAAAGGTGTGACGAACGAGCGGCCAAACAAATAAGCTTGAAATACGGGCCGACCCAACATCAAAGTTTTGTTCTATATCAAAAAGTTCATTTGTCTGTTTTATGGACCCAAATTTTTTGTTTGGTTCATTTTTTTCTTTACAATCCTTCATTTTTTTGGCATCCGCTTGACTAAGAATTCATACACTAGTTTTCTATTTATCCAAAAGATAGGAAATATCATTGCCATGAGAAAAAGAGCTTTTGCAAATATTATGGCAAACATGGAATATGACTCGACTCTGGATTGCATAAAATATGGGAGCCATGAAATTACTAATCCGCATAAAAACCAGAGTGTCATTTTCTTTAGTCTATAGGGAATAAAGAACAGCTTTTGGCTCACAAAATAGGCAATGACCACAAAAATCATCTTTGACGACAGGCTGGCAATAGCCGCTCCCATAATTCCATATATAGGTATCAAAGCAAAGTTAAATGCAATATTTAATACCGCCCCTACCAACGTTATAATGGGTAAATACTTGGTTTTTTCAAGGAAATAAACGTTACTGAAGGAATAATAAAACCCGTTTAAGACAAATGCAAATGCAATTAATGGTACTACCACCCAAGCGCCATGATAAGCAGGTTTACTGATGAGCATTAAAAATTCGGGTGAAAACCAGCTAATCGCAATACCTATTAGAATATAAAATAGAAGAATTTTTTCCGTTATCAGTGCTATGGTTGATTTATGCTCTTTGTTGGTTTTAATTTGTTCAAAAAACCATGGACTATAGGCTGAATTAACACCCAGAGTAACAATATTTATTAATTTACCCAACTGTGCACCAATATCGAAAAGGCCAACCAGAGTGAGCGTGGAAAGATTGTTGAGTATCAACCTATCGGCCAAGTTCATTGCCCATGCTGACAGGTTGTGAGGTAATATTGGAAGGGAATAGTTAAGTGTTTTCTTGATAGCGTTAACATTGATCCCAAATTGTATTTCTTTAGAAGCTCCATAAATGCTATAAATAAAAAAGATTATATTGGAAATTGCCAAAGCCAAAAGTGCTCCCTCGGCCTTATAATCAAAATAAAGTATTAAAACAATGGTCAAGCCGACGATTATGGCAAAATAGATAAAGTCAAGCAGGGCAGCCCTTTTTGCCTCTTGCTTTGCTTTTAACATCGATTGATAATAATAATATATGGGTTGGGTACAAACACTGATAAGTGCAAGAAAAATATAGGGATCAAAAGGAATTCCTTTAAATACGTGCTTAAGCAATAGAGGCTTGGCTAACCAAAGCGTTCCAGTGAAAAAAAAACTTACAATTAGCACTAAGGTAAAACTAGAACCCCAAAGAGAGGCCAAATAGTTTTTATCACTGTCTTTATATTCATAGTAAAAATAGGCCGTAGACCCCCTTAAGGACAACCCGGCAATTAGCACAAAAAAAGGTATTGCAGCCATAACAATACCCAATACTCCGTATTCATCAGGAGACAGTTTGATCGTATAAAGCGGAATCAGAAAAAAAGCAAATCCTTTTTGAAGCAGGGTGAACGACGCGTAAATCAGTGAGTTCTTCGCGAGTTTCTTTTTATTTTCCGGCATACAATGATGTCTATATCCTTGCTTTTAGAACAATCTTCCGAATCTTTTCTATGTTGCCACTTACGATTCCTGGCTGGTGAACATCTTCTGGCGCCAACAGAACAAATTGGCCAGCTCTTACAGTAATGCTATTGCCATCAGCTCGGAACAGCCAATAATCCCCCTCGGCATTATAAGGCGTTCTTGGGGTACAATTCTCAATTCGTGTAACTTTAATCAGTTCAGTGCCCTTGACCACGTATTGTATATCAAAATACTTTTTGTGTGCTTCCCACATTTCGCCATCAAAAGGCTTTGTGTCATATTCTTGAACTAGTGCAAATATGTCATCTCCATCAATTTCAACTCTTCCAAGAGGAAGTGTTTCTAAATTGGTATTGTCTTTTAAGAATTGCAGCCCCCTTTTAATATTCGATCCTAGATTGTAATAAAATTCAGCGTTTTCAATATCATCAAAAATCATAATTCAATTTTTAGTTTATTTTCTCCAGGAATAAGATCATGCTGTATTTTTTCTGCAATTTTCATCCCTCTTTCTTTTCGCTGATCAAAAGTTTCTTTAATATCGGCGATGATGTTTAATGGCACGGCGGCCTGAGTAATCGACCCATTCGTATTTAAAACTTTGCCTTCTCTAAATAATTTAGACACTTCAAAAATACTAGGTTCGTAGTATTCCCCAAACTGGGAAAAGATATTAACCATAACTTCGTAATCATCGATATAGTCACAGGTCAAACGTATGTCTTTGTCAAACAAAGACGTTTGCAAATCAAGATACCCAATCTTAAAAAAATCAGGACGATTGACAAATGGGCCCCAAATTTCCGAATCTGTTTTTTCCTTCATTCCAACGGCTATTTCCAAAGCCTTAGTATTTAGAAAATAGGGGGTAAGGCCAATGGGCAAGCCCGAGGTAAACACAAAGTCAGCGGGTTTCGTAGTTACCCAGTCGACAATAAGGTTAGCAACATAAATAGAGTGTAGAGGATTGTCGGCCGTTATACTTACAAAAGCATCAAAACCGAAATACTTGGCTGCATCTAAAAGTCGCTTGAGTACATCGTCTTCAGAGCCGGCATAAAATTTTATCTTATGGTCCAGTGCATAATTATACAATTTGGCGTCTTGTGGGTTAGTGGAAGTACATAGAACGATGTCGTCAATGCCATTCACCTGTTTACAGCGATTAATCACATGGTCTAAAACAGTTGCACCATGCAATGGTAATAGAATTTTCTGTTTAAGTCTACTGCTTTTGAGGCGCGCTGTTATAAAATATCCTATTTTCATTCTATGTTGGTCTACTTTGCTTTTATGGTCCCTTACCTTAGGTATATGCAACCTTTTATTTTTGATTGGCTTTGAATTGGTCGCTGTTGGCTTTTTTGAATTTATAATCGACATTGGAAAAATCAATAAAGCTATCTTTAGCGATATCTTTATTAGCAACCAGACCCAATATTCTTGGCAAAAACTGTTGCAGCATATATGTGCCTTCATTGGTTCGTTTGAAACCAATATTATCCATAGATATGGTATCGCCTTTTTTTATTGGCGTTTCGGCGACAATAGCCTTTTTCATAGGTCCGGTGTTACCATAAGCCAGCTCGCCATCAGACATTTTGAGATTTCCATCACCCAAACTAGTTGTGATAATATCCATAAGTGTCCTTATTTTTTTCAATTGGTTTAAGCTGACGGCAGCCTGGCCATCAATCCGTTTTTCACCTACTACATGTGTAAAATGTTTTTCACATACATTTACGCCCATGGCCAAGCCCATGGTCGATATTAATTCATTGTGCTCGTTGGCCGGATCAGTATGATCTGCATAACCCACAGGTAAATCAAAAAGCGCCCTTAGCTTAATCATTTTCCTAAGGTTAATATCTTCATAGCGTGTAGGGTAATTCTGAAATCCGTACATTAAAAAAATATCATCCTTACCCAATCCATTCAACATGTCAATGGCATATGAAACTTCATCGATAGATGACCCACCGACACCCAATATTACAGTTCCACTAAACTTTGCCGATTTTTCCAACAAAAGGTAATCGTTAAGCCCTGTGGCGTGCAATTCTATGGCCTTTATAGAATTTCCTGCGTAACCCAAGACGAAATCCACTGCTTTCGGATCATTGCACAATACAATTGAATCAATCCCTTTACCTTCGTTATAATCTATGATTTCCTTCCAGTCATTTTCGGTGAGCAACCATTCCTTCAATGCGCCATAAGCTTCATGGTCTTTGACAAAATAATCATCGAGATCCAATAACAAATGAAACTTAATGGCATCTACCTTGGCACTTGCACCGTGATCTATCAATTGTTTTAAGAAGTTCAAATCACCCTGATGATGAAATGCCGTTTCCCCTATCAAATAAGGCGTATCTTTTGGCAGCATATTCTAAAATTTTATATGTTTAATGTCTTCTTGCGCCCTTTCAAAATCTTCATGCTTTCCAATATCCAACCAATACCCTCGCAGCGGATAAGAATGCACCTTATAACCCTCTCCTATAAGCTTTTCCATTAAATCTGTAGCATTAAAAAATTGATTTTGGGGAATTAGTTCTAAAATCTTTCTTTTCATCAAATAAATCCCCCCATTAGAATAATAAGTATAAGTCGGCTTTTCTTTAAAACTTACCACATGTTTGTTAGTGGTTTCAAGTACGGCATAAGGAACATTAACCTCATAGGGAATGGTAACTACCGACAAGTCAGCTTCTGACTCAACGAACGACAAGAAAAAATCTTCATAATTTAGATTGGTCAAAATATCAGAATTGGTGACTAAAATATAATCATGTAAAAATTCCTTTTCATTGGCTATCGCTCCAATGGTTCCTAAAGGCTTTGTTTCATATAAATACTTTGTCTTTATATTCTTTTCGGAGCCATCCTTAAAATATGCCTCTATCTGCTCTCCCAAGTACCGCACGGAAATCCAAAAATCATCAATTCCAAAAGCCACCAGTCGATCTACATTATGTTCAATTATAGGTTTTTCCCCAATTTTAAGCAGAGGTTTTGGAGTGCTATCGGTCAAAGGGCGCAATCTTTCGCCCCGTCCTCCGGCCATTATCACCGCATCTATGGGTAAATATGAACGCATTTCCCTGAAATTGATAACGTTGACTATTTTATGATTTTTATCAACTACAGGTAGAATTCGAAAATTGCCTTCGCGGTACTCGATTATTTTCTGAATATCTCCTTCTTCCTTTCTGATGTAACGCGGATTTTTCTGAATGATATCTTCAACCACATTGTCTATCATTATCCCTTTTAATAGCCCCCTTCTGACATCACCGTCGGTTAAAGACCCTACAAGTTTACCTTCATCATCTGCAACAAACAAAATGGCATCCTTGGCTAGTTCATTTAGTTTGAACAGCGCATTCTTTATGGAACTTCCCGTTAATATTAGGTGGTCTCTAAAATTTCTCAAAACATTCTGGGTTTAGGTCGTAGAACGACTTTTTAGTATTCGAAACATCAAATATTTTAATTTGCTCGATAATCTTTTCCGTCGCATGCCCGTCACCGTACAAACTAGGTTGGTCTTGGATGGAAGATAGGAATTTTTTTGTTCTGGCCTTTATAATGGCCTCATTTATGTTTTCAAATCTCGGGGAACAATGGATAACACTTTCTGCAGCAAGTCTGCCTTTTTGCCGATCTCCGATATCGATGGTAGGAATTTTAAAGTAGGGAACTTCTAAAATGCCGCTAGAGGAATTGCCGATGACAAAATCTACGTGTTTGAGTGCGGAGAGGTAACGTAGTTGTCCCAAGGAAGTAAATGCGACTGCTTTTTGAGAATTTTTTGTAACATATTCATCAATCATTTTTATGATTATCCGCCCATCTCTATCAGAATTAGGTTTGGTAAAAATTAAAGTTGTGTCCACCATTATATCAAGGGCTTTCAATAATTCTTCAAATTGGGAGGCAGCGGTGGCATTCTCTAAGGTTACCGGATGGAAAGTGATCAAAACCGCCATTCTATCCAATTTTTTGGAAATAGACTCCTCAAAGGCTTCTTTGTCTAAAAAGTTTACCTGACGAATACTGTCGACACCTATTGCCCCAACGTTAAAAACCCTGCTTGGATGCTCTCCTAATTGTATAACCCGATTGCGATAGGTTGCTGTCGATGTAAAATGTAAATGGCTCATTTTGGTTATGGCATGCCGTATAAATTCGTCATAAGCTCCTTCCGTGGTCTCTCCTCCATGTATATGTGCTACCGGGATATTTGTCATCATAGCCGCCGTAACGGCTGCAAAAATTTCACTCCGGTCACCCAATACCATTATCATGTCTGGGTTTAAATTTTTGAGGGCATCGGCAAAACCGACTAATGCGCTACCCACAGCTTTTGTAATGGAGATGGCGCTGTCACCGTTAAGGCCATCATCAATTTTGGCATCAATATGAAATCCATCTTCCTCTATCTGAAGGTAGGTATTTCCAAATTCCGGCATTAGATGCATTCCAGTAACCAATAATTGTAGTTGCATGTTTTCGGCCTTATCGAGCGCTTTGATTAAGGGCTTTAAAAGGCCATATTCAGCTCTGGTTCCAGTAACGACACCTATTTTTTTCATCACTTTAAATTTACTGGCTTAGGGTATTCGATGATGATTATCCGAAATTCCCTTTTTATCCGATTACATTTTTATGTGACCTCAGATTAAATCGTCCTCGTTATAGTGTTTTGTTGCTTTTGTTCCCAATATTTCATCCCAAAGCATTGGAGATATACCCGTTCCAGGTCGCTTTATGGTTAAATTGTCTAAGGTGAAAATGGCTCCTTTTTCAATCTCTTTATTGGCTACTATACTTTTTCTTGCTACAGCTTTGTTTTTCATTTCACTGGGGCTGGGTTCTTTTCTACCATGGCCCAGTGCCCGCTCAATGTTTCTTATGGACGAAACCATTGCCCCCAACTCACTAGGCTCCAATGAAGCTTTATGGTCTGGGCCTTCCATTGTATTATCCAACGTAAAATGCTTTTCAATGACCGTAGCACCCATTGCCACTGCCGCAATGGGAATTTCAATACCCAGGGTGTGGTCTGAGTACCCAATATTTACATTCAATTTCTCCTTAATGGAAAGCATGGCCTTAAGATTGACATCTTCCATGGGTGTTGGATACTCGGTATTACAGTGCAAGATTGTAATATCTTTCTTGTCAACCCCTTCTTTCAAAACAACATTCAAAGCATCTTCGACTTCCCTCAAATCAGCCATTCCCGTGGATATCACCACTGGCTTACCAAAAGAACCGATTTTTCTTAAATATGGAAGGTTTGTTATCTCTCCGGAGGGCACTTTGAACAAAGGAATACCCAGTTCATTCAAAAAATCAAGACTATCTAGGTCAAAACCTGTCGAAAGAAACTTTATACCTCTTGTCTCACAATATGAAATAAGTTCGAGATGATCATCTTTGCTAAGTTCGAGCTTTTGCAACATTGCCAGTTGTGAGTCGGAAGAATAGTTTGTGTTCTCAATTTGATAAGTTGCCCTCTCGGCATTCCTAGTTACTAGTTTTTTTGAGTTAAACGTCTGAAATTTCACAAAATCTACCTCGGCAGTGGCGGCGGCATCAATCAATTTTTTAGCTAAATGGATATCTCCATTATGGTTAACTCCAGCTTCTGCAATAATCAGCACCTTGTTTTTCATTCTATTTTATTCGTTTCGCCGGGTTTCCCGCCCAGACCTCGCCGTTCGGGATATCTTTCAACACCACCGATCCGGCACCGATAGTGACATTATCCCCAACGGTTATTCCTTGTTTAATTACAGCATTGGCCCCCACAAAAGTAAGGGTCCCCAAAGTAATGTTGCCAGCCAGAACTGCACCTGGGGCAATATGGCTAAAATCGCCAACTTTACATTCATGTTCGATTATTGCACCAGAATTTATAATACATCCATCTCCCACTTGGGCCAGACTGTTTACTATTGCATTCGGTGCTACCGCACTAGAACTACCAATCTGGGCCTTTGGCGAAACCCGAGCGCTTGGATCAATCAATTTTACTTGATTAAGGCCATAATCTTTAACAAAGGTAATTAGTTTCTTACGAATACTATTAGAACCCATAGCGGGAAATATATAACCTTTTTCGAGAACACTTTTTATGTCAATAGTGCTCTCATCTCCCAAATAGGCTAATTTATATGGATTAAAAGCAGCCTCTTTTTTATCGAAGTAACCTCTGACATTATAGTTATTGGCCAAGGCTATATCGAGTATCACAAAGGCGTGGCCCGAATAACCTAATAAAAATATGTTTTTAGATTTTGACACTGCTTGGTATATTTACGACACGCTCTTCTAAATTAATGGCATTCTCTAAATTACCTGTCTGTGCCTTCTTGAACATAGGTAAGTGGTTCATTAGCTTCCAAATGGGCCGGGTCATAACACCATTATCATTGGTTTCTTTTAAAAATGCATTACGTTCGTCAATGTCTTTGACCAATATAGCATTTAGCCAATAATTTGAACTGGTGTTTTCAGGTTCTTTCACAAATACGACCGCTTTGTCTTTAAAAAAGGCATCATACTGCTCAGCGACTTTTCTTTTTCTTTTAATAAACTCAGGTAAGACTTCCATCTGAGCACAGCCCAAAGCTGCGTTGATATTGGGCAATCTATAATTATACCCGACCAGATTATGTTCAAAATCCCATCGATGGGGAATTTTTGCAGTCGTGGTAATATGTTTTGCTTTCTTGGCCAGTTCTTCGTCATTGGTGAGCAACATACCCCCTCCTCCTGTGGTAATCGTCTTATTGCCATTAAAACTTAAGGTTCCCAATAATCCAGAGGTTCCGGTGTGGTGTCCGTTGTAATAACTTCCTAAAGATTCCGCCGCATCTTCGACAACTTTCAATTTATACTTTTCACAAACGGCGAGCAATTCATTAATTCGAACAGGCAACCCGAAAGTGTGCATCGGAACAACGGCCTTTATAGTTCGTTTTGTTTTTTTATTTATACATCGCCCGTCCACTATTTCAGTGTTTCGAGAAAGAAAGTGCTCTAGTTTTTCAGCACATAGACCTAGAGTATCTATATTGACATCAGTAAAAATAGGGTGTGCCCCTATATAACTAATAGCGTTACAGGTGGCAATAAAAGTCAAGGGCTGGGTAATAACCTCGTCATTTTCTTCCACTCCGGCCAGTAACAAGGCAATGTGCAATGCCGCTGTTCCGTTGACCGTAGCTATGGCATATTTGGCACCGGTAAATCGGGCTACATCTTCTTCGAACCGATCCACAAATTTGCCCACACTGGAAACAAAAGTAGAGTCAATACATTCGCTAAGGTATTTCTTTTCGTTACCTATAAAACGAGGTTCGTGAAGTGGAATAAACCCATCGGTACCATAAAGTTCCCTTATAAAAGTAACAAGTTGTTCGACCATACCTTAAGACTACATTTTACTGTCTAAATATTTTCCCGTTTCCTTATGACCAAAATTGGGTATCATATAAAAAAACAAATGTAGCAAATCTTCTTTACGCCACGCTTTGGCAGCTTTGAGTTGGGCAATTGTTTTTTGGAACTTCTCTAATCTTTCATTATCATACGTAGGCGCATTTTTTATTATTCCAAGATTATGGAACTTATCCATATCCAACACCTCTTTTGACGTAAAAAACTCTTCAAAGTCCTTTTCCCCGGTAGTATCACTTTTAGTGAATAAACAGGGCCATTTGCCCGTTTTGGGAAGCGTTTTGACAAGTTCTCTTGCCTCTTCTTCGCTTTCGCATAAATAAGGCTCATATCCCAATTGGCCCAGATATCTTACCGCTATGTCCGCAAAGGAAATTAAATGGAGGTCTTCACTGAGCTTTGGAAAAAATATATCTCTGTTCTCACCAAAAATACAGGACATCAAACAGAGTTCCCCAGATTCTTTGGGCACTACAAAATAGCGTTTCACATCATTAGGGGCAACAATAGGTTGTCGCTTCTTTATTCGTTGATCGAACCCGTGAAGTAAAGATCCATCGGAAAAGGCGACATTAGCGAAACGGGCTGTCGAAATATCTATTTGCTCACTCTTACGCATTAAAAACATTTCCATAATTCGCTTAGAAGCCCCCATCATGTTGACAGGATTTGCGGCCTTATCGGTAGAAACGCAAAAATACTTTTTTGTGCCCTTGTCAATCGCCTGTTGAACGGTTTTCTGGGTATTCAGAATATTTACATCAATCATTCGCATGAGCGTATAAGGGTCTTTTTCGCTGCGAACATGCTTTAATGCCGATAAGTTCAGTACATAGTCATAGTTGCCGTCTTGCTGAATAAAGGCATCATACTCTACGGAGCCTATGTCAAGTGCGAAAGTCTGAAAATCACCCGCTATATACCCAAAAGAACTTCTGATGTCCCTGACAAGCTCGACCATATTGTTCTCACTAATATCAACAACGTGAAGCTTTAGGGGGTTTCTCCTAAAAATCTCTTTTGTCACCGCTTGGCCTATGGATCCAGCCCCACCGATAACCAAGAAAGAAGACGCGGCGACGCAATCAGAAAGCTCTTTTTCATTCTTTTGAACATCTTCAAGAAACAACTCTTGTTTTCTGCCTATTAAATCCAATATTTCCATCTAAACTATTTAAAAATTATTCCATTAAGCGAAAATTAAGGCCTCTCCACTTTTAGCTTTTCACGAAAAGTACGCCAATTATTAGTTTAAAAAACACTAGACCAACATCATATTTTCAATATTATTATATTTTCAATATTATTCATTTCGTTTTTTGTGTGCTTGAATATTTTCAATTTCAATGGCATTTCCGATTATTCCTTTATACCCTGATCTATCGAACAAAAAGAATCTGATCTTCGAGAACCTCGTCAACGTAGTTCTTATTTTTTTAACAATATATCTATTCCCATTTACTTGAATCACTGTTGGTGAAAAATTTTCAGATTCGAAATTTCTGTCTTTATCGGACAATAAATTCTTATCCTCGTCATAAGCATAAAGATATAGACCCAACTTGTATTTTTCAAGAACTTGCGTCTCAATATCATCATTTAACTTAAAAATAAAAGTTTTCATATCACCTTCATCATAACAGCCAAAAGAAGCTATATTGATACTATCAATCAATTTCTCATCTACTCGTAGGCTTTCGTCTTCATAAGTTTGTGATAAATATTGCAGGGTATTCACTGGTTGTTCACTAATCCAATCTCTTTCTTTACTCCTATTCGGCAAATCATAATTTGTTTTTATATAATTACCCAAATACGAACTCACTTTTTTAGCTCCAAACTCATTCAAATGCCAAGCATTTCTAAAATCGCTAAAATCTAAATTGAGTTCTCTACCTAAAAAATTAAAATCAATATAACCTATATTATTGGCGGTAGATATACTATCAATTGACTTGTGAAAATCAGCATATTTTGGGTCTACCATTGCTGGCAGAAAGGGGGCTGTTACTATTAGCACATTTCCGCCTTGGGACTTTGCTTTATTTATCAAGTCGTTTATGTTTCTTTCTTCCTCTTTGGTAAACTTGGTAAGGCCTGATTCCGCTTGAACTTTTCCGCTAAAATCAACAAATAAATTGGAGTCGAACTTTTTGTCTTGCTTCATTTTAAATGGAAGCCCTGCAAAACCACGATATTCCCACATTAATTCATGCGTTTTATATCTATAATCCTTGTTGAAAATAATATTATCAAAATTTAGTCGATAATCTTTTCTGTCAAAAACGGGAAAAGCAATCTCTAATACCTCCTTTGATGGGAAAACCTCAATAATAGACTTTAATTTGTCAAATGAGAATGCGAAGAAATTATAGGCTTGTTTTTGATGAGATAGGCTCTCTTCATCAGTTGGTGACTTTATAGAGGATGCATATAAATCAATAACTACAACTTTTGGCCTTATCTTTTTAAAAGATTCTCCTACCACATATTTAGTAACCACTATTCTTTGTGCCGCACTACCAAAGTTGAAACTTCTAGCCTGAACGATGCTATCAATAGTTCGGGGATCAAAACTTGAATAGACATGTGAACTACCGTACATAGCGATGTCTATCTCTTTATTCTCGTCAACAATTCTATTAAAATCATTTATGGTGTTCATAAAATGTTTGGGTTCGACAAAAAGAGCACTAATAGCATTTATGAGCCAGAAGAGCAGGCAAATAAAGATGAACACCCTTAAAAAAAATATTTTCATATATCTCAAAATTGGAAATAGATAAACTCGGGGGAATCTTCACCATATACCCCATAAAAAAGTATGAAGAGAATAGAAACCGTATAAATTGCCCATCGAAAAACCCGACTTTGGCTATTCACAAAACCACTAAAAGATATACGTTTGTTCGCATACTCTATCAAAATCAAAGTGAGTATTAAAACAATAGATAAATTGAAATTAAAATTGGATAATCCTATATCTTTACTCAATTCAGACATTTCTAAACTTACTATTTTAGAAATAATAAGCTGGGCATCCGAAAAACTATTAGATCTGAAAAATATCCAAGCAAATGCAACAATGGAAAATGTAACGAACCCAAAAAACAATCTATTGGAAAAAACATCCTTATCAAGTCCTATTAATTGAAACACATTATTCCTTATTGTTTTAGTAGCTTTTTCTAGCACGATGACAACACCATGTAGGGCTCCCCATATAATAAAGGTTATAGCCGCCCCATGCCAGAGCCCACTAACCAAAAAAACCGTGAAAAGATTTATATAAGTTCTGTTTTTTCCTTTTTTGCTTCCCCCTAAAGGTATATAAACATAGTCCCTAAACCATGTAGATAAAGATATATGCCACCTTCTCCAAAATTCGGTAATGGATTTGGAAAAATAGGGGCTATCGAAATTCTTCATAAGATCAAAGCCCATGGTTCGGGCAAGACCAATTGCTATATCGGAATAACCGGAAAAGTCGCAATAAATTTGAAAAGCAAAAAACAATGTGGCAATTGTAAAATCTATTCCACTATGCGCCCCAGGATTATTATAGACGGTATTCACTAGAATAGCTAATCTGTCGGCTATAACAACTTTCTTAAAAAAACCCCATAGCATTAGTTGCAAACCAGAACGAACTTCATCAATATTGAACCGGTATAATTTGGAAAATTGCGGTAAAAGATGCGAAGCTCTTTCAATAGGGCCAGCCACTAATTGAGGGAAAAACGCAACAAAGGCAAAAAAAGATAAGATATTATCTGTTGGTCCTAATTTGTTTCTATAAACGTCAATGGTGTAGCTCAACGTCTGGAAAGTATAAAAACTGATTCCCACTGGCAGAATAATGTTTAAAGTGGAAGTTTCCAACGGCTTGCCCAAAAGTGTAAACGCACTTGCAAAAGAATCTATAAAAAAATTGAAATATTTGAAATACAATAAAAACCCCAAATTGACAAATAAGCTCAGATAGAGCAGCAATTTTCTTCTTTTTTCACTTTTTTCTTTGCCCAGTTTTTTACCTACATAATAATCGACAAACGAGCTAATAATTATTAATCCGAGGAATTTCCAATCCCACCATCCATAAAATACATAGCTGGATGCTAGGATAAAACTATTACGTAGACGCAAATTCGTAGAACAAACCCAGTATAAAACAAATACTACAGGGAAAAAAATGACAAAATCAATGGAGTTAAAAAGCATACTGACTTTTATCGATAATTTAATTTTTTCAAAAAGAGGTAACCTGTTGAATAAACGCCGTTTCTTGCCTGTAGTAAGTCAATTCTAGAAATGAGGAGGCACAACTCAGACCCTTTGTCAAAAGCACGAAAAACATCGATTCTTATGGTAATTATCGCTTTCATGCTTGTATGCAAGCAAACATAACCCGGACCAATCTTTAAAAAAGAAAGCAACCTATTGACGCTCAAGGGGTGTTGATTTGGCACCCATACCTTTTCAATTTGTTTTTTCGAAATTTTTGAACCTCTTTACCCAACGAGACCTTTTATATAGTTTCACACATAATTCCAAAAAAACAATCCAATTTTGCTTCTAATATGCTTTTACCTAATCATGTCTAATCTTTAAAACACTATTCTTAGGTCTGATAGCAAAAGTACGATAATTCTTCACTTTTTCTAGACGAACTACGTCATCCATCCTGTTTTCGCGTAGTATTCTTGCAGCAAATTCGTACCACGTCATAGCCTCACCATCCGTAAAATGATAAATACCGTACGGTTTGACTGCTGCTTTCACGAATCCCATTAAAAATAGGGCCAAATTATTGGCATTTGTCGGGCAACCGATTTGATCTGTAGTTATGGAGAGTTTCTTTTCCGTTTTAGCTTTTTTGAGGATTGTCTTATAAAAGTTAGAGCCATATTCAGAGTATAGCCACGAAGTACGCACGATATAATGCTGTTTTAAAAGTTCTTGGATATATTGTTCCCCTTTAAGTTTTGATTTACCGTAGACATTGATAGGATTCGGGGCATCTTCCGGCAAATATGGACCTTGTTTTGTTCCATCAAAAACATAATCAGTAGAAATATGAATCAACTTTACTTCATTAGAACTACATGCCTCTGCCAAATTTTTTACGCCTTCTGCGTTTACGGCAAAAGCAAGTTCCGGGAAACGTTCAGCATCATCAACGTTGGTATACGCTGCACAATTAATACAAAAATCAAAACCTCCTGTACCAAAAGTGGAGTCTACTTCTCCTTTATCTGTAATATCCAGTTCTTTTGAATCCTTAAAAACAAAAGATAAAGACTTATAATTCGGCGCTATTTTCTTAATGCACTTGGCCAATTGCCCCCCTGAACCCGTTACCAAAATACGCATCATGGATAGAGTTCTTTAAATCGCGGTAAATTTCTATCTTTTTCAGAAAGTATAATCGTTTCATCAATCTTACCCCAATCAATATCTAAATCGGGGTCATTGTATACAATGCCTCCCTCTGCTGCGCTGAAATAGTAGTTATCGCACTTATAAGCAAAGATTACTTCTTCGCTTAATGTTAAAAAACCATGAGCCATACCTTTCGGTATAAAAATGCTTTTGTGATTATCACCCGAAATCTTTGTCTTAAAATATTCTCCAAAGGTGTCACTGTCTTTTCTCAAATCTACAATCACGTCTAAAACTTCACCTTTTACTACCTGAACCAACTTAGCTTGGGCATGCGCTCCTTTCTGGAAATGCAGCCCCCTGAGGACTCCTTGTTTTGAGGTCGATTGATTATCCTGTACAAAAGTCACATTTTGCCCGATAGCACGTTCAAATTTATTTTTTTGATACGATTCAAAAAAAACACCTCTCTCGTCTTGAAAAATAGTTGGTTCGATGACAAAACAACCTTTAAGATGGGTTTCCGTTACTTTCACTGATTTTCCAATTCTAATTTATACAAGGTTTAAAAGATAACTGCCATATCCGCTATTTACCAAAGGCTTGGCTAAACGATTTAGCTGTTCTCTATCGATATAGCCCATATTGTATGCCACCTCTTCTATAGCGCCTATTTTCAAACCTTGTCGCTCTTCGATAACCTGAACGAACTGCGATGCCTGCATTAAGGATTCAAAGGTACCCGTATCAAGCCAAGCCGTACCCCGATCCAAAATACTGACCTTTAGCTTATCTCTTTCCAAGTATGCTTTATTTATATCGGTAATTTCAAGTTCCCCCCTCTTGCTCGGCTTTATTTGCTTCGCAATCTCAACTACTTCATTATCATAAAAGTAAATTCCGGGAACCGCAAAGTTTGATTTGGGAAAAAGCGGCTTTTCTTCGATTGAAATGGCATGACCATTGGAATCAAAATCAACTACCCCATAGCGTTCTGGGTCTTGAACATGATAGCCATAAATAATTCCACCATCCGGATCGCTATTCTGTTGAAGAAGGGATGACAAACCTGACCCATAAAAAATATTATCTCCTAATATTAAAGCAACTTTGTCATCCCCAATAAAACTCTTTCCAATTATAAACGCCTCCGCCAAACCATTCGCATTTTTTTGATTGGCATATTGAAAACTACAACCAAACTGCGTTCCGTCACCTAACAGTTTCTTAAACAGGGGCTCATCTTCAGGGGTCGTAATAATCAGTATATCTTGAATACCACTAGACATTAAGGTAGCTAGTGGATAATAAATCATGGGTTTGTCGTAGACAGGCATTAGCTGTTTACTAACCGCCAGAGTTATGGGGTATAAACGCGTTCCGGAGCCTCCTGCTAGAACTATTCCCTTCATTTTATACTTTTTGGTATTTATTCAAGTACCATTTTATGGTTTTATGAATTCCCGAATCAAAATTTTCTTCAGGCTGCCAGCCCAATTCCTTCTTTATTTTCGTGGCATCAATAGCATATCGAAAATCATGGCCAGCCCGATCTTTAACAAATGAAATTTGCTTCTTATAGCTACCTCCGCCCTTTGGAACAAGATTGTCTAAGGTACTGCATATCTTTTGGGCAATGTACAAATTATTGCATTCACTATTGCCCCCTATAACATATGTCTGACCGAGCTCTCCCTTATTAAATACAGCGTTGATACCTTTACAGTGATCTATGACATACAACCAGTCCCTAACATTTTGACCATCGCCATAAATAGGTATAGGTTCATTTGATAACGCCTTTCGAATTATGGTAGGAATCAATTTTTCATCATGTTGATGCGGACCATAGTTATTAGAGCAATTACTTGTGATAACAGGAAGGCCATAGGTATGAAAATAACTTCTTACCAAGAAATCAGATGAAGCTTTTGAAGCACTATACGGACTATTAGGCGCATATGAGGTTTGCTCATTGAAAAAACCCGTTGGCCCCAAACTCCCATAGACCTCATCGGTCGAAATATGATGGAATCGGGCGTTTTCAAAACCAATTTTTGTGTGGGCATCCGAATTCAGCCAAAATTTTCTTGCCGCCTCTAGAAGCGTAAAAGTACCCCTGATATTGGTCTTGATAAAATCGGCTGGATTTGCTATAGAGTTGTCAACATGCGACTCCGCCGCAAAATGAATAACCCTTTCGATTTTATACTTATCAAAAATTCCCTCAACCAATTCTTCATCACAAATGTCGCCCTTTACGAAAGTATAGCGCTCGCTGTCTTGAACCGAAATCAAATTTTCTAGACATCCGGCATAGGTTAGCTTATCAAGATTCACTACAAATACCGTGGGGTTTTGCTCTAAAAAAAAGGGGATGAAATTACTTCCAATAAAACCAGCTCCCCCAGTAACCAATACAGGGCGATAAGAATGTAAATTCTCGGTCATTATGATAATTCGTTAGCTTTTCTATTAAGATACATTATAAAAGAAACAAGGAAAAAAGCTAGAACGAGATACATTGGATAGGCAACGATCCTCTTACTAAAGAAAGGTTTCTTTACTTTATGGGTCTGCCCCATGTTAACAATTGTTAGGGTTCCCGTTTGTTGAACAATATCAAGTTTCTTTTCTTCAATTTCTTTAATTAGTCTAGCTTTTAAGCTTAGGAGGCTAGGAATGTTCAATCCATTTTCGCCCTCCATGATAATGGTGGCTTGATCTCGTTTTTCATTACGTTCTGCCAGGCCCTTTGAGTAATTTGAAACGAGTTCATCTATCTGCCCTACCAATGCCGAGTTTTGAGTTATTCGAGCTGTCGCATTCTGCATGTATATTTCTTTAACCTCTTTAAAATACGTGTTATTGTTTAGGTATTCCAGTACTTTTCGGACAATCTCCTCGCTGTGATTCGCAACCCCAAAATTAAATACAATTCGATGGTTAAGAATACTCTTGCGGTTAAGTTCAGAACGTATAATATCAAGAACAAAGTGCTCGTCCTTAAAATTTTGAAGAAGCTCCAAATACTTCATCTGTTCCTCTTTGTTATCCTTATCCAATTCCTCTTTTGATTCTTCAATTGGTTCAACCTCAACTCTAAAACCTTTAAAATTATATTGTTCTATCCCCAATTTTCGTAGGAATACAGAGTCCTTTGCCGCAACATTGGCCTGTATTTCCTCAATAGCATCGTACAAATAGCTTCTACTATCAAAATTAGACCTTACAATAACTTCACTTTTTAATTTTTCAGGAACCAACATATTAAGTACCAATGTTACCACCACACCAAGAATGACAAGCCCGACCAATTTGAAAGCATTTCTTCTAAGAAACAAATACGTTCTTAAGAATGCTTCAGCTATTTTATCTAGGCCAGTTCTTACCATTCTGAACAATTGTGCCAAATCTATTTCCTCTGACTCAGAAGGTTTCTGAGCGGGTACTTGATTTCCCATATACTATGAATTGAATATTTGTTGTAAAATTTTGTCTGTTATCAAATAGGTCGGCTTAACCCCTGTGGTTCCCAACCCACCAGAAGCCAATGTGCTTCCGGTTTCAAGAGGATTATCAGATGCATAATAGGCATACCGAACCTTGACGTCTTCTCGTATACTTTTACGTATTTTTGAAGCCGATTGTATCGCTTTTTGATAGTGCACTCCTTCCATTTCAAGACCAATAACATTCCAGGTAGATTGGTGGAAAAACTTTAGAATATCCTTGTTTTGAAGGGATGTGCCCAAAACGGTTACCATAGCTCCCTCAAACACCTGTAGGCCATGGCCTTTAAAATCAAAAGCACACAGTTCATTCTTAAAAGGATAGTTATCGGCCGTTCCTTCAAAAATATGAGCCGACGGAATCATCAAATCGCCCTTTCCGCCATCTAGAATGCCCGCTTTCCCCATAATCGATATAGAAGCTATATTCAAAAAAATCTCCTTGCCCCCCTTGACCTTATAAGGCTTTAAAAGTTCATCTATAGTCTCATAGGCCTGCTCGCCAAAGGCATAGTCCATAACAAATATAACAGGTTTTTGATCCTCAGAAATCTCCTCGGGCAACGCATAGCAACATGCACCAGGGCCTAACTCTGCCAAATCGAAGATTTGAACATCAATATTAGTGCCCGACAAGTCATCTATTTCAATCATGCCGTTCTTCTTCGCGGCTGAACTTACTTTATTCCGTAAGGCCAAATTCTCGATTGAGCTCAATGCCTGAAAGATTCTAAGCGAATCGTCACTATCGGGAAATTCTTTCGATAATGCCTTACGGGCAAATAAAGAATTCATTACACTATGCATATTCGCACTAATGATATGAATCGGTCTCTTCAATAGTGCTTTTTTGGCTAATACATCTTTGATGGATACGGCCCAACGCTCGCCATGAATATGATGGCCCAATCGTTCCCGTAATAAAGCGCTAAAAGTTATGACTCTTTTGTCCCCGGTCAATTCTTCTTCAATTGCCAATTTACCCAGCCAATAGATGATTTTAAGAAAACATTCTGGGTTCTTTTTTGTGGCCAAGAGTTTATGAATGTTCATAATTTCTTCAAACGGTCTTCCTAAGATATTCGCCGTATGAATGAGGGCCACCTCTCTTTCACTTTGTGTAAGTTGATTCTTTTTGACCGCCGCTTCCAATTTCGTCCAGTCGCGTATGGTTTTGTCCGTGTCCTCGATCAAAACGCGTTTGCAAATTTTTTCAGATTCAATAAACAAGAAAGTAAGGTGGGTCAAAATGTCGTAAATATCGGACCGCCCACGCGTAATCTCTATGTTCATCTGCTCTTCATCGATGCGGTAGCAATTTCGCCTTCTTTTTGGAGGAACAATAGCTTTAAATTGTGATTTTCCGTACCCTTCATCAGAGGTCAAATTAATAAAACGACATTGTTCAATACCCTCGGGAAGACGCTCCAATACATACACTAACCCACTAAGTTCAGCCTTTTCTTCGGCGACGGAGCCATAAATTTCAGGACGCAATTGTAGCAATGCACTTTTTAACGATTCGCCCGAAACCCCTGTGGGCTTGTAAAAACCACGATTAAAAAGATGTCGCATGGTAATGTACAAACGCTCAATGGCGTTGGTAGATTCTTGTGCGCGAGTAGTGTCGGTTGTTTTGCCCATAGCAGCATTTCAAACAAAATTACAATTAAAATTGCAGGTTTTTGAAGTGATGTAATCCATCTGCCAATTTTCGGTCGTTTGACAATCGTTGTACCTTATTCTGACCGCCCAGTTTTCCTATTGATTTCATATACTCATTAAAGCCACCTTCCTTTATGGGGGTAATTTTCAATGTTTGTAATATGTTACCGTCGATCAAATCAAAATAATAGCTGTTTTGCCGTTGTAACGAGTTGTCCAACGTTTGAATAAACTTGTTTAGGTCCGTTGGTGGCCTTTCAAATTCAATCAACCATTCGTGATACGGAAGCTCATCCCTTTCAGGTGTTATCTGGGGTGCGACCGTAAACTCGTTTACCCTTGCATCTGTTTCTGCAATAGCCTCTTGCATGGCCTGCTCCACTTCTTTGGCTATAACATGTTCACCAAAGGCCGAAATAAAGTGCTTAATTCTACCTGAAACTATAATTTTATAGGGGTCTTTAGAAATAAACTGAATGGTGTCTCCTAAGTTATATGCCCAAAGGCCGGCATTTGTAGAGATAACCATTACATAGTTCTCATTGAGCGCTACATCTTTTAGGGTAACTCTTTGGGCCTTCTCTTCAAAAAATTCTTCCGATTTGATAAACTCATAAAAAATACCGTGGTTTAATAAAAGTAGCATCCCCTTATCTTTTTGCGAATTTTGATAGGCAAAGAAGCCCTCGCTCGCAGGAAACAATTCGATACTATCTACTTTTCTTCCAATCAGGTTTTCGAATTTTGCCCGATAAGGCTCGTAGTTGACTCCGCCATAAATAAAGAGCTGAAAGTTTTTGAAAAGATGTCCGACCTTAATATTTTTCTTGGCCTGTAACTTTTCGAAATACATCTGCACCCAAGAAGGTATACCGGCAATAACCGTCATGTTCTCATTAACCGTCTCATCAACAATTGCATTTACTTTGGTCTCCCAATCTTCAATACAATTTGTCTCCCAGCTAGGCAAGCGATTTTTTTGTAGATAGTTAGGTACATAATGAGCCGATATGCCCGAAAGTCGACCTAATTTCACACCGTTTTTTTCGGTAAGTTCTGGACTTCCCTGAAGGAAAATCATTTTTCCATCTACAAAACCGGAATTACCCGTTTCATGAATATAATTCAAAATGGCATTTCGAGATGCCTCCACTTGTTGCTTTATAGACTCCTCGGTGATGGGAATATACTTCGCCCCTGATGTGGTACCCGATGTTTTCGCAAAATAGATGGGCTTTCCAGGCCAGAGGATATCACTTTTCCCCTCAACAACTTGATGTATATATGGTTTGAGCTCTTCATAATCCCTGACAGGTACTCGCTGTACAAAATCAGCGTGGGTCTGTATTCCTTTGAAATCATGATCCCGCCCAAATTTTGTGTTGCTAGCCCTTTGTACAAGTTGTTCAAAGGTCTTTTCTTGGGCCGCTATTGGATTATCGACCCACTTTTTAGTTTTTCGATGAATGCTTTTTGCGAATAATTGGGCGGCTAATGATTTTAAGGACATCTCTTTTATTTAAAATCGACAAAATCCAAAGGATTCACCGGGTTTCCATCGTCCCACAGTTCAAAATGAAGGTGTGGTCCTGTAGTGAATTCACCAGTATTTCCCACGGAAGCTATTACCTCTCCGGCCCTGACAACATCTCCTTGACTTTTACTCAATGAACCATTATGTTTATAGACACTTAGAAGACCTTCTTCATGTTCAATTATCATAACATATCCGGTATCGGCGGTCCATTCCGCAAAAATCACAATTCCCTTGGCCACCGCCTTAACAGGAGTGTCGGTGACCGCAGTGACATCTACTGCATAATGTCGCTTTTCGGGATCATACATTTGGGAAACAACACCGCTTATGGGCGGAAATAAAATTAAATCGGTCTTTGTAATGTTTCTTTCGAAGAGGTTGTATTTATCCTCCAAGGCCACTTCGGCCCTAAGCACCGAATCTTCCTTTATGGGGTTTAAATCCACAGTAGAAGGGTCGATTTTAAAACGTTCAAAAACGGAATCTCTGTTTATCTCGCTGTTTTCAAGATCACCACTCAGCACCTTTCTAATATTATCAATATACTTATTGGTATAATTCAATACGTTGACCAAAGAGTCCGTTTTGTAGGTTAACTCAGTAGCCTGCTTTTTCAATTTGGTTGATGAGTATCCTGGTATATATTCGCGTAAAGGCGTAAATGCAATCAACAAAGTAGTCAAGCCAATAAGGCCGATGATACACAAAGTGCCTGTCACAAAAACATTTAATCTACTAAGCTTAAAAGAAATTTTTTCTTCAAAAGTACTTTCGTTCAAAATTACCAAACGATACTTATGCAAGAGCTTTCGCTTGATTTCCTTTCTCTTTTTAGTTTTAGTGGCCATAATACACAAAGATACGGATGGATTTGAATTATGTATCCGTTACCATCGAAATTAATAAATTCAGACACAAAGGGTTTCCAAAGCGGTAGGCCTTTATTCACTTCATCAAAATCGATAAAATTAAAAATTATGTACCTTACCTTAATATTAACAGCATAGATAATTACTTTTTAGTACATTTGTTATCCAATAAATCATAAATTATGACAGCTTTACATATTTTTTTGGCCATAGGTCCTTGGCAAATAGCAATCGTCGTGATGGTTGTGCTTCTATTATTCGGTGGGAAAAAAATACCAGAATTGATGCGCGGACTCGGTAGCGGCATCAAAGAATTTAAGGATGCATCAAAAGAAGATGATAAATTAGAAGAAAATAAAGAATAAAAACAAATAATGCTCTTACCAATAAACCCTCTTTTATAGAGGGTTTATTTTTTAAGGACCTTGCGCGATAAGTCAAATAAAAATGTCTATTTCGACAATGTAAAGCGTTTACTTCAACACTGATTCTTTCTATACAAATTCACCTCGTGCATATTTAAGTGCAACCACAAGAACCCTTCTCATAACTGGCTAAAACCCAACACATACGAAACGCCAACTCTCGGCGTTAACTATAGACAGTATATTTGGATGCATTTTATTGCTTCATAAATTTCTATAAAAACAAAAGCCGGTAACTAAACATAAACCATAATAACCGAGAAAGTTAATTTTCTTAGGTTGATATTACAATCTAGCGAACCAAACTTTAAATACACGAGATTTTTTCTAACATCCCAAATCATGAAAAAACTTATTTCAGTATATCTTTTTTTAGCTGTCTTAGGATTGGCTGCTCAAACCACCTCCGAAACCAGTCTCGTTCTTGTAAACAATACGGATAATAAGCAAATAGCATCAGGTACCCAACCGATTTCAATAAATGAGACTTTTGAGGCCGCAGCCGATAGAAATAATATACCCTATAGAAAACTTACAAATTTAGTGGGTGTCGAAGAAGGCTATTATATTATAACTGGCGTTTTTAGTCATGGCAAAAACCTCAAAAGAGCCCTTCAAAAATTGAAAAAAAAATTTACTGCTCCGGGTTATATCAACAATCCTGAAAACGACCTCAACTACGTATACGCACAATACCACCCTTACGGCCTTGAAGCTGTCGAGGCCTGTATAAGCAATGTGAACCCAAAAAACACGGACAAATGGATTTTGGAAGTTGTGGAAAACATCGCCAAAGAAGATATTTTAACACCTCAGAATGACGCCCCTGCAAACGAATTAAACCAATACGTTACGAATTTAGATAACTCTTTAGATAACGCCTTGACCAAAGCAAACAGTGATAATCCGGCATCCAAAAGTAAACTATTGCAACGTGCCGACCATTATTTCAACAAAATGTGGTATGCAGAAGCCGCAAAACTTTATGAAGAAGCTTTAAAAAAAGGAGCGGAAAATTATTCCTTTGTAGTCATTCGAAATGCTGCCGATGCCCATTATTTTAACACCAATATGGAAAAGGCTTTGCAATGGTATGATTTTCTATATGAAAATTATAAAGATGATATGTCAGCGGACAACATATTCCGATATGCACATTCCTTAAAAGGTACCGGTAAATATAGTAGGTCTAAACGTTTAATGCGTTTGTATGGTAAAAAAACCAAAGAGGAGGGTGGCTCAAAAACCAGTTATACAAATTCGCGTACTTCAAATGAAGTCGTTTTAGACAAAATTTTGAAAACATCGCATGACTTGGAAATAAAAAATTTGGCGATCAATTCTAAATATTCCGAATTTTCCCCAATGTTTTTTGATACGGACAAAATTGTTTTTTCATCGGCCAAAGACTCTTCCTTTTTTAATACCCGTCGATACAAGTGGAATGACCAACCCTATTTGGACCTGTATGTTGCGAAAATAAATGAGGAATCACAGGATTTAAAAGAGGCCATAAAATTTTCAAAAAAAATAAACACGAAGTACCATGAAGCTTCGGTCACTTTTTCTCCAGATAACACTACCCTTTATTTTACTCGAAACAACTATGGAAAAAAGTTGAAACGCGATAAAAATGGCATCAATCACTTAAAGATATATCGGTCGACGAAGGTAAATGGAGAATGGACAGAGGCCATTGAGTTACCCTTTAATAGCGACAACTATTCCACAGGTCATCCTGCCTTGAGCCCTGATGGCAGAAAACTTTACTTTGTGTCCGATATGCCTGGTACCATAGGTATGAGCGATATTTTTGTTGTTGATGTCTTTAAGGATGGCACTTTCTCGAAACCACTGAACTTGGGTCCGAATGTAAATACTGAAAAAAGAGAAATGTTTCCTTTCATAAGTGACGAAAAACTTTACTTTTCTTCTGATGGCCGTACAGGCATTGGAGGGTTGGATGTTTTTGAGGCAGCCTATACCGAAGTAGATGGATTTGATCCTGCAATAAACTTGGGAAAACCAATCAACAGCAAATTAGATGATTTTTCATATATAGTGAACGAAGATACCCAGCAAGGCTTCTTTGCATCCAATCGATCTGGCGGAAAAGGAGATGATGATATTTATTCCTTTAGAACTCCATTGGTCGAAGAAGTTCCCGAGAACCTAAATGTAATAGCAGGTGTAGTTGCCGAACTGCAAACAGGGTCAGTTATGCCAGAGGCATTGGTGCAATTATTCGACGAAAACAATATTAAGTTGAAAGAAATGCTAACCGAAGATGATGGCAGTTTTGTCTTCGAAGACCTACAAGACAACACCAAATACACGTTAAAAACAACATACCGTCAGTATTTTGACGATGAAAGACCTGTTGACACAAAAGAAAACGAAACAATAAATGTCGATATCTCCCTTAAAAAATTAAAAGACATGATTGCCATCGAAGATGGTATCAAAAAATTAAAAACTGAAATAATCCATTTTGATTTTGATAAATCATACATCAGAAACGATGCGGCCAAAGAACTTGACAAACTAGTCGAGGTAATGAGCGAGTATCCTCAAATGGTTATCAAGATAGAATCGCACACCGATTCTAGAGGAGAAAAGGCCTATAACGAATATTTGTCGGACAAGCGTGCCAAATCGACCCGAGATTATATAATTTCCAAGGGTATTGACCCCGAACGTATTGAAAGTGCAATCGGGTATGGTGAAAATCGATTGCTGAATGAATGTAATGGAAGCGTCAGATGTAGTGAGGTCGACCATTATCTCAATA
The DNA here is from genome assembly GCF_963975415.1 of uncultured Kriegella sp. Classification (NCBI taxonomy): domain Bacteria; kingdom Pseudomonadati; phylum Bacteroidota; class Flavobacteriia; order Flavobacteriales; family Flavobacteriaceae; genus Kriegella; species uncultured Kriegella sp. Next base: position 134,733 of record NZ_CAXBGN010000005.1, on the reverse strand, counting down.
GAAGATCTGAATTCATCATCACCAATATGTAAAATAACCGAATCCAAAAACTATTTTATAGTTTTGGCAATCAAATAAGGCCGCTAACCATCTTTTAAGGTCAGCGGCTTTTCACATTTATCAAGTTTAACGTTGAGTTCCCAAAAGGTCATCTCATGGCCAATGCCACTTTTATTCTTTTTGAAAGTCTATTTTGGACTACAATAGCCTATGTAATAGAGAGTAGTTCACCCAAGAAATTCTGCCGATAGTCTATCGGGCAATTTCAGACAGGTTTGACAGCTACCTTTTTGGTCTTTTATCCAATTTATTCTCCCCCTGCCGTATTTAGCCCAAACTTTGTATTATAATTTGAAAACCATTCTTATGAAAAAATTATTACTTGTTAGAGAGATTTATGTGGATGCATTTAAAGATTGGACCTTTATGATGCTTAGGAAGTATTTTAAAGTATTCTCTTGGTTTTGTTTCTTATTGATCGCTATTGCAGCCTATGCGCTAATTTATAGAATCGCTACGGGCTTTGCTTTCGATTAATAACCAATCATACATCGCACTAAAAAGGCCCTTTCATATAAGGGCCTTTTTATTATCAATAAGAGTATACTTAAAACTACTTTTGACCACTATTGAATTTTACGGTTTTTAGAATAGCCTCCAATTGAAACATGTCATCCCTTTTATTGGTTGCAGGAGCGAATGTAAAGCCTTCGAGCACAAGCATCCTATCGTTTTCCTTATCGTTTATAATATAGCTTAGAAAAGGGCCTGCCATTGGGTAGTTTTTGACATCCCAAATGCCTCTTACCTCAACGGCCTTCTTTCCACCTATTTCAACAGGGAAAATAGCAGGGGAAAAGGCTGGTTCTGTTCGCATGTATGTTACTTTATCCCGCACATCAGGACCGGGAATATATTTTTTTCCGATGGAGTCACGCATACGAACGATATCCTTTACCAAAGTAGAATCGTTCTTAAAACTGTCTGAAGGCATGCTATAGGCTATAATGTTCATATTGCCTTTTTGAATTTCTCGGGCAATCCATACAAAATTATCCTGTTGTTTGTCTACACGGTAAATGGATGGCAAGTCTAAAGAAATGCCAAACTTTTCCTCCAAGGCCTTTTCCTTGTTCAACGACTTCAAAAAATTCTTTTGGGATACTTCCAGCTCTAAACCTTTAAAAGCGCTAATCATCTCATCTGCCTTTGCATTAATATTTTCGATTATCTCATTCTCGGTTGTTCCTTTAATAACACCTATTTTTTGAGGAGAGGCATATAAATCAGTCTTTGTATGTGCAATATTCAGGGTATCCATTTGAACATATAATACCAAACGCCTGTTGCGGGTCGTACCTGTAAATACTCTTTTTGGCATCTGTTCGATGGTAAACAAAGGTTCATCTTGTGTAAGCACTTGAACGGGCGCGGCAAAATGCTCCCTTATTTTGTCGCCGACCTCACCTTTCCATAATTCGGTATCCATCACAACAGCCAAAGAATTGACCGCACCAATAGAATTGGGCTTATAGGTTTTTTGATTTTCGTCTTTACAGGAAATGGTAGCCACTAAAAATAGCAGCATACAAAGAAATTGGATTTTTTTCATCTTGCGGGTTCACTTTTGCTTAATAACAGGTTGGTTTTTGGATTATAAAATCCAAAAATGGTTACCACCAAAACCGTTCCAAACCAGCAAATTTTAACAAGAATTTTAAATCTTTTTAGTTAGGAAGAACATTCGCAGAGTTTCAACTTTGTTCCTGGCTTCAGATTACTACTATTAAGTCCGTTCCACTTCTTAAGATTGTCAACACTAATGCCTGGATATTTTTTTGAAATCGTCCAAAGGGAATCACCACTTTGCACCGTATGTACCTTCGTGCCCGGAGGAAAAGATTGATTTTTGGATACAGACGCCGTGCTTGTTGTAGGAACAGCACTTACGCCGTTCTTTCTTGGGAAAATGGTCAATCGCTGACCAACTCTTAAATTGTTACTTCTTAGGCCGTTCCACTGTTTGATCTGACTCACCCCAACGCCATAGTGTTCGGCAATTTTTCCAAGAAAATCTCCACTTCGTACCTTGTACCGAATTCTATTTTCTGCTGCTTCCTTTACCAATTGCGGTAATTGGCTTTCTTTACTCTTAAGCTCTTTTTCAACATGTGCATATATAGCATCTTCATTGGCCACGAATTTTCCAATCGAAGCCCTGGGTAGCCTCAAAGCGTAATCCTTTCCATCTATATATGGAATTACGTTCAATTTGTAGGACGGGTTTAAAATTTGGAGTTCCTCTTTACTAACACCCACCAATTCAGAAATTTGGTCAAAGGTAATCAAGCTCTTTATGTGAATAGTATCGGTTTCAAAATAAGGCCTGTCTACTTTTCTCATTCTTAAATCATGCTCTTCTGCATATTCAAAAATATACATGGCAGCCAAAAAAGCCGGTACATAACCCGCAGTTTCACGGGGAAGGTTTCTACGAATATTCCAATAATTTCTATGGCCTCCCGATCGTCGTATGGCCTTGTTCACATTTCCAGGGCCAGAGTTATATGCCGCCAAAGCAAGGTCCCAATCGTCAAAAACATCATACAGTTTTGACAAAAATTTGCAGGCTGCCTCGGTTGATTTAATCGGATCACTACGTTCATCTACATAACTAGTTACGTCTAGGTTGTACTGCTTTCCGGTTCCGTACATGAATTGCCATAATCCCGTGGCCCCAACACGTGACCTTGCCCTTGGATTCAATGCAGATTCTACAATAGATAAATACTTCATTTCTAGCGGAATGTCGTAATTATCGAATTGCTGTTCGAACAATGGGAAATAAAATTGGCTGGCGGTAAGCATACGTTCCATCAAGCCTCTTTTACGAGTCAAAAACGATTTGATTACATTTTCCAGCGAAGGATTGTAAACAACATTGAAAGGGGTCTTTTGATTTAGTTTTTGTAGTCTTAGCTTCAATGTATCGGTGGGCAGATCATACTCATATTCCGTTTCGGTGTCCAAATCCATAACTTCATAGTACATACTGTTGGAAAGCCCTGCATAGTCGTGCAGTTCCTTCATCCACAAGCTATCGTACTTGGCGGCTTCGGCAAGATCTTGCAAATTGTATTTGCTGTTTACGGAGTCTTTGACTAGTACCAAGGGGCTATCGACCAGCGTTGTATCGGCCTGCATACGTTCCATTTGTTTGACCCCTTCCATATCCATAGCCAAAGTATCTACCGCTGCATCATTCACCGCTATTGGCTTTGATGTATTCGCAGAAACCGGAATGGTGTCACTCTCCTGTGCCGTAACAATCGATAGTACCGCAAAAAGTGAAAACAGGAATAAACAATTTTTTCTTTTTGATATCATAAACAACCTAATATAGGGGTAGCCCAACGAAAATCGTATTTTTTTCTGATAAAATAAAATTTTTGTTTCTTGGGCTTTCCCCTGATGACCTGCTGGTCTGTTTAGCGATAACGCCTTTATTAATCGATTATTGCAGCGATCCCCGGTAAGGTTTTTCCTTCAAGACTTTCTAGCATGGCACCCCCTCCGGTCGAAACATAACTAACCTTTTTTTCAAATCCGAATTGCTTGACCGCAGCAACCGAATCTCCCCCGCCCACAAGTGAAAAGGCGCCGTTTCTAGTTGCTTCATCAATAAAATTACCTACCGCTATAGTACCTTTGGCAAAGTTTTCCATTTCAAAAACACCTACGGGACCGTTCCACAGTATGGTTTTTGATTTTAGAATTACTTCTTTAAACTGCTTTAGTGTTTCGGGGCCTGCATCGAGGCCTTGCCATCCGTCGGGAATATTACCAACAGGTAATATTTTTGTTTCGGCATCGTTCGAAAAATCGTTGGCCGCTAAAACATCTACAGGAATATGAACTTCGACTCCTTTTTCTTTGGCCTGTTTTAAAATATCAAGTGCCAATTCCATCTTATCATCTTCACAAATTGAATCGCCTACTTGCCCTCCTTGTGCCTTAATAAAGGTATAAGTCATTCCCCCGCCTATAATCAAATGGTTGACTTTATCTAATATGTTTTCTATTATCGTAATCTTGGAGGACACTTTTGCCCCTCCTAAAATAGCCAATACGGGTTTTTCCCCAGTTTGCATTACTTTTTCAATTGCTTCTATTTCTTTGGCTAGTAAGTATCCAAAACACTTGTTTTCAGGAAAGAATTGAGCCACAATGGTTGTAGAGGCATGTGCCCTATGTGCGGTTCCGAAAGCGTCATTAACATAGATATTCCCCATTTGTGAAAGTTGTTCAGCAAAATTTTTGTCGCCTTTTTCCTCGCCGGCGTGAAACCGTAGATTCTCTAACAATAACACCTCTCCAGATTTCAATTCAGCAACTGCTTTCTCCACACTTTCTCCGACACAATCTTCCACAAATTTTACTTGAACCCCTATAATTTCAGAAACCTTATCAACTATATGCCGTAATGAAAAGTCTGGGTTGCTTTCCCCTTTCGGCCTTCCTAGATGACTCATTAGTATCGCACTTCCACCATCTTCAAGTACTTTTATAATGGTGGGTTTTGCGGCTTCAATACGATTGGTGTCCGTTACTTTAAAATCGTCATCAAGAGGCACATTGAAATCGACTCGAATCAATGCCTTCTTATTTTTAAAATTGATATCATCAATAGTTTTCATAGGGTCGTTTTTTAGATAAGATCAAATGTAAAGATTTATGTTGTTTAGAGGAAGAGGGTCGCGTTTTAATTTGTTTGGAGGTAGTATTTCTCTAAATATCCTATATTTGAAGCATGTTGTTCAACGATGTTTTAGGGCTCTCCCACATTAAAAATCATTTGGCTCAAAGTGCCGATATGGGGCGCATTCCTCATGCCCAGTTATTTATCGGACCTGAAGGGTGTGGAGCGCTGCCCATGGCACTTGCCTATGCCCAATACCTCATCTGCTCGAACGAGGGAGGTGAAAACCAAGGCGCTAACCAGACCTGCAATGCCAAATTCAACACTCTTTCTCACCCGGATATGCATTTTGCATTTCCGGTAGCCACCTCAGAAAAGATTAAAAAAAATCCTGTAAGCGACCACTACATGCAAGAATGGAGGCAGTTTGTAGCGGAACAACCCTATGGAAATCTTTTTGATTGGTACCAAATGATCGGTATTGAAAAAAAGCAAGGCCAAATTGGTGTCGACGAAGCTCAAGACATTGTTAAAAAGCTCTCTTTGAAGGCATATGAAGGGGGTTATAAGGTGATGCTTGTGTGGATGGCCGAAAAAATGCACCCCTCCTCGGCCAATAAACTACTTAAACTTATTGAGGAGCCCCCGGAAAAGACCGTTTTTCTTCTGATTGCAGAGGATGAAGAACAAATTCTGCAAACCATCCGTTCACGTTGCCAACTATTACATTTCCCCCCCTTGGCGGAAGAGGCCATGGCAAACGCGTTGGTTGAGAAAGGTGCCACAAGGGAGGAAGCCCTTCGTCTTGCTCATGAGGCCAATGGCAATTTCAACAAGGCCTTGGATTTGATGAACCAAGATTCAGAAGATCTTGTCTTCGAAAAATGGTTCGTTCAGTGGGTACGAAGTGCCTTTAAAGCAAAGGGCAACAAGGCCGCCATTCACGACCTTATTCTGTGGAGTGAAGAAGTTGCAAAAACGGGGCGTGAAACCCAAAAGAAATTTTTACATTACTGTTTGGTTCTGATGCGCCAAGCTATGCTCATTAACTTTAAAGCTTCCAACCTGGCGTATATGCAAATACATGTAGACGGTTTTCAGTTGGAAAAATTTGCCCCTTTTGTTCACGAGAATAATATCGTAAACATTGTGCAAGAGCTTGAAGATGCTATATATCATATTGAACGCAACGGAAATTCAAAAATAATTTTGACCGATCTCTCGATCAAGCTAACCCGATTGTTGCATAAAAAGGCAGCATAGATTGTTTTTTTGAGATTAGTTGGCTTAGAAATAACTTTTTAAATTATTTCGGTCATCACCTATAACCCATAGTACCAACCCAAAAATTAAATAGTATGGAACACTTACTAAGCAGGGCTACCGAAATCCTTTTACTCCTATTTTTAATAATAACCTTTTTGCAGAGTGGAATTGATAAAACATTTGATTGGAATGGCAATCTATCTTGGCTAAAGGAGCATTTTAAAGGTTCGCCGTTGGAAAGCTTCGTACCCTTATTGCTGGGTACCGTACTTATAACCGAAGTGGTTGCCGGTATTTTATGTGCGGTTGGCCTCTATCAAATTGTGATTATGGGGAAAAGCTCAATAGCACTATACGGAGCCACTTTATCGTGCCTAGCCTTATTGATGCTTTTGTTTGGCCAACGAATGGTAAAAGATTATGAAGGAGCAAAAACTATAGCGGTTTACTTTATCCCTGCCATATTTTTGGTCTATATTCTACAATGATGAACTAAAAAGCCCCGACTCTTAAAGAATCGGGGCCTAAATACATACAAACTAAAAGGCTGTTTATTTTTTATACTTTTCGTTAAGTATCTTGACAATTTCATCGGTAAGGTCATTTGCATCTGTACCATAAAGTACACTGCCGCCCTGTCCTCCTCCAAGAATGTAGGTATAACCATTGGCTTTACCATATGCTGATATCTCGCTTTTTACCTTGCTAACAATGCTATCCATCTGAATCTGACCTTCAGATTGTAGCTGCTGGTCTTCTTGCTGCAATTGTTGGCCGATAAGTTGCCCGCGTTGTTGCATTTGACCATATTCTTCCTGAGCTTTTTGCTGGGCCATTTTCTGAGCTTTTGCTTGAAACGCTTGAGCCTCCATTTGAAATGCCTGCGAAATACTGTCTCTCTTTTTCGCCAATGCATCGGCTTTGACCTTAAACTTGGCCTCTACATCAATTTTTTCTTGATAATCATCCATCAGTTTTACATTGTCTACATAACCGATTTTACTTTGTTCACAAGAAAGTATCCCCAAGACCAATAGGGTCAAAAATAATTTTTTCATGTTTTTTTGTTTTTTAATTCTCTAATTAGGAAAATCTGTTTTTTTTGTGGCGCAAAAATAGGAAAGCTTTTTGGAATTGATACTAAGGGAATCGTTTTAATAAAAAGGTGGTTCACAACACGAATTATTCAGAAACCAATAATAATAAACATTTATTATAGTAAAACAAAATGTTGATTGATATGTCCTATTAACAAGAGGCGTATATGCGCTCGTTTAATGAATAATTTGGTTTTTTAATACCCATTGTTACGCCAAAGCCCTTAGAGTCTTTTAAAACGGCTTAAAATAAGAAATTATGCTTTTTTCAGCACATAAATCAGTGATGAATACTCTTTGGTGCTCCAAGCATTAATGTTCGAGCGCAAACCAACTTGAAAGGCTCTTAAATAATTTGTCTTCCCAGTTTTATATTTTTCGGACAAGAGCGAAACATAGAATGAATCAAAAACCATGGGGCGCGTTTCGACCACCTCCATTCCATGTTTATGAAATAGTTTTTTTATTGCGTTTCTAGAGAAGTGCCAAAGATGTCTAGGCACATCGTAGGCCGCCCAATATTCTTGGTAATATTTAGCATCATAAGAATTAAAATTAGGCACGGCTACGACCAAAACACCTCTTTCTTCCAAAAGTGATATCATTTTCAAGATTTGGTTCTCGAGGTCCGATAAATGTTCCAATACATGCCATAAAGTAATCACTTTATATTTTCTATGCATGACAGATTCTATATCAGAAGATAAAACAACAGATTTTTGAAATGCCCTTTTTCTAGCCTCTGAGTTAGGCTCTACTCCTGAAATCGTCCAACCCTTCTGGGCCGCAGCAAATAAAAAATCCCCGGTGCCAGCGCCAATATCCAAAATAGATTTATCATCTTGAACATAACGATCGACCAATTTTACCTTTTGGAACAAAGTCACCCTTTTAACAAATTGGTAGGTTTTTTCAAGCAGTGATTTCCTCGAATCGGAATGGGAAATATAATTTTCGCTCTCATAATACCGTTCAATATCCTTTGGTTGAGGTTTAGTCATTAACATTTCCAACTCTGGATGCTGTACGAGTTCAAAATCTTCTTTACTTACGGAATAGTCTTTAGTTTTTAAATATGACTTCATTGTAATTATGGGTAGCGAGATACTCATTTTTAAGTTCCGAAAGATACTTTAAAACTGCCGCTCTCGAAAATGAATTTGTATTCAAACAATCTTTTTCGGAATCTGAATAAACCTCAATAGCAATATACCAGTTCTGCCTCCTTAACACATCTTGACCACTAAAATATTCTTCATCACCTTCACTATTGGCAAGTTTGTTCGCAAGGGCATTCGTTAATCCTGGAACTAGATTTAAGGTTTTATCGGAAATTTCAATTTCATAAAACGCAAAAAAATATTGATTACCTTTAATTAGAAACGGCACATCGTCGTAAACATTTTCGTCATTAAGTTGAAACTTAGTGTTCACGTAATTATAAAAGTGATTTGATGGTTTGGGGTCACCGAAGACAAACATCTTGCGCCTTGACAAATTTCTTTTAAACTTTTTACCCTTCACCACCTTGTAATCTCTTATGGTCGGTGCGATGCGAACAGGAATACAAGAATAAAAAGACTGTAGTAAAAAAAACAGGCCAATTACAGAAAGAAAGTAACGCATTCGAAAGTTGGTTTGATACTTAAAAAAGAGCAATATCAAAAATCACACCAATTTTACACTCCTCTCAAAAGAAAAACGCTACAAAGAAATGTCTTGAATAATTACCAGACAGTCATTTGCATGGTCACCTCTTCCTTTTTCTATAAAAAGAAACAATAAATCGAGATGATGCTTTTAAGAAAAGTCTTCTAAAGAGATTCAAAAACGAATGTGTTCCACGTGGAACACATTAAGTCACCTACCCAGGAAGACCAATAAAACACTAATATCGGAAGGGTTGACACCACTTACCCTTGCAGCCTGAGCAATAGTAACAGGCCGTATTGCAGCCAACTTCTCCCTGGCCTCAAACGACAAGGATTTGAGCTTGGAGTAGTCAAAGTTATCTGGAATCTTAACGTTTTCCAGGCGTTGTAATTTGTCAGCATTATTCTTTTCCTTTTCGATATAACCAGCATACTTGACTTGAATCTCCGCCTGTTCCAACACCTCCCGCCCAAGACTATTTTCTTCTACATAATTCATAACGGATTCCAACTGAAGCATATCATTCATCGAGACTTTTGGTCTTGAAAACACCTTAAACATTTTATCAGATTGCTTCACCAATGAAGAATTTAAACCTTCGAGAATTGGATTGATATCTTCCGGCAAAACACTCGTCTTTTTAAAAAAACTAACAAAAGCATTGGACTTTCGCTCCTTCTCTTCCATTCTTCGAAGCCGATTTTCTTTAGCCAAGCCTAATTCAAAACTCTTTGGCGTTAATCGCAAATCCGCATTGTCTTGACGAAGCAGTGTTCGATACTCTGCCCTAGAAGTAAACATCCGATAAGGCTCCTCGGTTCCTTTGGTAATGAGATCATCAATCAAAACACCAATATATGCCTCGTCCCTTTGCAAGATAAACGGGTCTAAACCGTATATCTTTTGATGAGCATTTATGCCAGCCATCAATCCTTGTGACGCAGCCTCTTCATACCCTGTAGTCCCATTAATTTGACCAGCAAAATATAAGTTATCGACCAATTTAGTTTCCAGAGTATGTTTCAATTGTGTTGGCGGAAAATAGTCATATTCTATCGCGTAGCCAGGTCTAAAAAATTTCACATTCTCAAATCCCTTTACAGAACGAAGGGCTTTAAACTGGATATCCTCGGGCAAAGAAGTGGAAAACCCATTGACATATACCTCCACAGTATTCCACCCCTCAGGTTCAACAAAAAGCTGGTGACTATCTTTATCGGCGAAGCGATTAATTTTATCCTCAATTGAAGGGCAGTATCTAGGACCAATACTCTTTATTCTTCCGTTAAACATAGGCGAACGGTCAAACCCCTCACGTAGTAAATCGTGCACCAATCTACTCGTGTGGGTCATATGACATTCACGCTGGGCCTTTAAAACCGGTGTGTCTAAATAAGAAAATTTCTCAGGGATCTCATCACCGGGCTGAGGAATCATTACAGCATAATTCAGCGAACGTCCATCGACCCTAGGAGGTGTTCCTGTCTTCATTCTACCACTTTCAAAGCCAAGATCCACCAATTGTTCCGTAATACCTGTAGACGCCTTTTCTCCAGCACGGCCGCCCCCAAGTTGCCGATCCCCAATATGGATAAGTCCATTTAAAAAGGTTCCGTTTGTCAAAACAACGGCCTTAGATTTAATTTCGATACCCAAAGAAGTTTTAACACCAATGACACGACCATCCCGAACAAGGAGTCCATTAACCATTTCTTGGTAAAAATCAACTTTGGGAGTACCCTCTAATGCTAAACGCCATTCTTCAGCAAACCTCATACGATCATTTTGGGCGCGCGGACTCCACATCGCAGGACCCTTGGATTTATTCAACATCTTGAACTGAATTGCAGATTTGTCAGTAACAATTCCACTATATCCACCAAGCGCATCAATTTCCCTTACTATTTGTCCCTTTGCTATTCCTCCCATGGCAGGATTGCAAGACATCTGTCCGATATTCTGCAAATTCATGGTAACCAATAAAGTTTTGGAGCCCATATTGGCAGCCGCAGCCGCAGCTTCAGCACCCGCATGTCCACCCCCTACCACTATTATATCATATTCCTCTGCGAACATATTCAGTATATTTTATTGATCATCATTCAATTTTGTTATAAAGAGGTGGGCCGTGCGAAATCAAACAGGCCAAAAAAACCTGCAACGTCTCTCATAAACGTTTATTGTTCCACGTGGAACAATTTCATTTTTTCCTCTTCTTTCAACCGCATCATCCTGCTTTCCTCCTCAGACTTATCACCAAATCCCAAAAGGTGAAGTATGCCGTGAGCCATCACACGCAGTATTTCGTCGCTAAACGAAACACCAAAAGCACCTGCATTATCTCTCACTCTATCAACAGAAATAAAAACATCCCCAGAAATCGTTTTCCCTTCTGAATAGTCAAAAGTTATAATATCGGTAAAGTCGCTGTGTAACAAGTACTGTTGATTAATTTTCAACAGATAATCATCGGAACAAAAAATATAATTCAAATGGCCCAGAATGGCCTGTTCCGATTGCAATAACCTACTTATCCAATCGGAAAAGTTGGTTTCCGATTCCAATTTGAACTCCGTTTCATAATGATACTCAATCATTGTTCCTGAAATATTCTTTGACTCTATCCTGAAAATTCGGCCGCAAAGGTAATGCCTCTCGATTTAAAATCTCTATTTCTTTTCGATAATTCTTTAAGAACTCCGGCCTAACCAATATCGGGTTCTGATACTCCTTAAGGTTTGAATTGCTTTCCCGTTCATTCTTTTTACCCTGCTTCATTGCAGCATTTTCCAATTTTAAAAGTTCATACTCTATCGTATTCATCTTTTCTAAACCCGACTGTGTTACACCATTTTCAAGTAAATCATTCTGAAAATCCTCCATTTGACGCACCAATTTTTCCCCTAACTTTCTGTCTGAACTTTCAATCATATCATTCAATTGCAGCTCCAGCTTATCCCGTAGCATCTGCTGCTGTTTATAAATCTCATACATTTCCTTCAACTCGTTCTCACCGGGTCCTGTTAAACCTCCTTCCTGACTTCCAGAAGCCCCTTTACCTTCTTGACCTAACTTTCCAGCCCCTTCTCCATTTCCTTCCTTACCCCTGTCCCCTTCTCCGCCATCTCCTTTTTTTCCTTCCTTTTTTCCATTTCCATTTGAACCCTCACCTTCCCCGTGTTTGGGCTTACCTTTTCCAGATTGCCTCATTCCCTCCATCTTCTCTTTCAACTCACCCTGTTTCTTTATAATATCAGCTAATTGAAAATCTTGACTCTGACCCTTTCCCTGTCCCATCTTCATACTTTGCTGCATATTATCAAGCATTCTAGCTAAAAAATCAGCCAAAATATTAGACGCATTCAGCACATATTTTTGATGAGAAGCACCTCGATCAATTTGTCCATCAGCTATACGTTCCAAAGATCTATCAATATTAAAATAGACCTCCGTGATTTGTTCATTGACCAATTCTGAAAGCTCAGCCTGCCTCAGAGAAAGTGCAAAAAGACTATCATCAACGTGTTCAAATAAACGTCTTAACTCTTGCTGCTTCCGAACCGTGGTCGAAAAATGTGAAATGTCTACGTCGACATCATTCATATTATCATAAAGATTCTCCTGCCTAAAGGAAAAAATAATCAAGTTATCTAGAACTTGTCGCAACATTTCTGCATCCTCTGCCACTGAAGAGCCAGAACTACCGGCAGCGGAATTCTGCTTTAAATCCTCAGCCATCTCTTTCATCTTTTCCGCAGCGGATTTCTGCTTCTGCTTCGCCTTGTCTCCACTTTTTTCCTGCTCTTTATTATCTGATGCATTCTCTATGCCTTGGTGCTTATTAATTTCCTCAAGTGCTTCTTGCTGATCATCCTTTATAGACTGCTCCTTAAGTAAGTCTCCCTTAAAATCCATGGGTTTCTTTAAAACTTCATTGTCCCTTTCCAACTCCCGCATTTGGTCTGAAAACTCTTTGAAATCTACATTCAGCTTCTTTTGCTCTTTCTCCGAAAAATCTTTGCCAATTTTCAATTCAGACAAAATCTCTTGGCGTTCTGCCATCTTTGCGAGGTCTTTAGCCAACTGTGCCGCCTTTTCACTAACATAATAACGCTTCGTCAACTCTAATAACTGTTCAAGCCCGCGTTCACTATTACGTTGCTTTTTACCAAGTTCTTCTAAACGTTTGGCCAACTCTTCCTTATCAATCTTGGTTGCTATTTTTTGAAGCTCCTCTAACAGTTTCTGATTTTTTCGTGCCTCGATTTCCTGACGCTCCAAACGTTCTTGCAATAATCTATTATCCCTATTGCTAGTTTCAACCCTATTCAGATTTTCCTTTAATTGTTTGCTGAACTTCTCCATCATGCCTTCTTGTTGCCGCTGTTTTTTAAGAAAATTTTTAATCTGGCTCTGGTCATTAAAGTTGAGTTGGCTTTTCTCTTTCTGTGATTTATTAATTTCTTTTAAAACCTGTTCCTGTTCCTTGAATTTTTCTAAAGATTCATCCATACCACCGATGATGGTCCCCTGCATATCAAGCTCTCTATTCCTCAATTGGTCATCACTCAACAAAGTCAATGAAAAAACCTTACTTTTGGATGTTTTACCACCCCTAATACCATCATTATCAGTGGCTTGAAAATAAAAACTATAATCAGTATCCGTCTTCAAATTCAACCCTGAAGGAAAGGTGTAGTAAAACTTATTGAAATTAGAAGCAGTTTCTACTAGGCTTAAAATCTGTTGTCTTTCCGGATCTTCCGTAGGGAAATAAACTAACTTTATACTGCTTAATTCATAATCATCAGAGGCTTCACCTAAATAATACGAAATGTTAGGGTTTAAAGAATCACGCACTTGATCCACCTTAATCTTAGGATATGCGTCTTTGATTACTTCAAACCGAAACTCCAACCTTTCATAATTCTTGATGTTTCGATTGGAGGTTAATAGTTCATATTGAAAATCAGTATAAATACTTTTTGACAGCACAAACAACGAATCTTTGGGTACAAAGGTGAAAGTGGTATCCCGGGAAACCAAATTTATTGTTCCCGTATTTTGTCCTCTAATTTTCCAAGAAACCTCTGTTCCCTCAGGAAAATTAGCATTCCCCGTACCTTTTAAAACTTCTGAAGGTCTATTTGTATAATTGGGAAAATTCAGTTCCATTATAAAATCTTGAATAACAGGTGTTTTCAACACCTTTAATTCGTATTCTTTCGACACTACATCATTGGCACTAAAACTAAATTTAAAACTCTTTAACGGGGGTTTGACAGTGTGTGAAAAAACACCATTGGATTCTTGTAACAAAGACAACTTACCATTAATATTAATATATACAGAGGCCGGTCGAACAGTCCCTTCAGTGTCAACCAAAATCGTATATGATTTGTCATCAAGAACACTTAAATCACTTGATAGCAATGTAAATGTAAACGGAGCCGGCTGTTCATAGGCCAAATCATAGTGTACCATACGATCAAAAGAGTGGAAAAAAGAAACGAGATCGCCAGATATCCAAATCAACCCAAATACCAAACCAGGCCCCAATAAATACTTCAAATATTTAATGTTTTCTCTTAAATCTACAGCCCTAGCAAAAGGTACTGCGCTTAAGTTTTTAGATCGCTGTTCAATGCTTGCCAACAAAAGTTCAGAGCGACTTTCATCTTCAGCCAAATCCAATAAATTATACAACTTGTCCCCGACCTCGGGAAAATGCTTTCCAATAAGTAAAGATGCCTCTTTATTCGTAATTCCCCGTTTCAGCTTAAAAAGATAAAACAAGGGTACGGCAATAAAATTGAACAACAGAAAACCCTCCACCCCAATAAAAAACAAGAATAAAAACAAACGGCCTGTGGAATTAAGCCATAAAAAATATTCCAGTCCAAGGACTATTAAAAGACACAAAATACCAAAAGCAAAGAACAACAAAGTTCCCTTTATAAGCATTTTGGTATAATGCTTCTTCGTAAAATTGTTCAGTTTACCCAGTATATTATTATAACTGTTCAATACAATTACCCTTTATGGCATTAACCAATTAATATTCAAAATTCATAAATTAAAACGCACACAGTACCAATATAGTTGTTGTGTCAGATTTAAGTAACAAAAAATTGTTAAAAAGCCTAGTTTCCATGATTCCTAAAAAGAGACAAGCGTTATCTTTGCCTATAAACGTCAATTATGTCACAAAAAGTACGTGTTCGATTTGCCCCTAGCCCGACAGGACCGCTTCATATAGGTGGGGTTCGAACAGCACTCTTCAACTATCTCTTTGCCAAAAAAAACGGGGGCGATTTCATCCTCAGAATTGAAGATACCGATCAGAACCGCTATGTGTCCGGTGCAGAAGAATATATTATCGAAGCCCTAAATTGGTGTGGTATCCCCTTTGATGAAGGTCCGGGTAAAGATAAAAGCTTTGGTCCTTATCGTCAGAGTGAACGAAAACATTTGTACAAAAAATATGCCGAGCAACTCATACAAAAGGGAAAAGCCTACTATGCCTTTGATACCAGTGAAAACTTGGATTTTCACCGAAAAGACCATGAAGCAAAAGGCAAAACCTTTATTTATAACTGGCACAATCGCTTAAAGTTGGACAATTCCTTGTCTTTAATGCCCGAGGAAGTTGAAAAGCGCATCGATTCTGGTGAAGACTTTGTAATTCGCTTTTTGACCCCTCCTGATGAAAAATTGCACTTAAGTGATATCATCCGTGGTAACATGGAGATTGACACCAATATTTTGGATGATAAAGTACTTTTTAAAAGCGACGGCATGCCCACCTACCATCTCGCTAATATTGTAGATGATCATTTAATGCAAATTACACATGTAATTCGGGGGGAAGAATGGTTGCCTTCATTAGCGCTACATCAACAACTCTATGATGCTTTCGAATGGAGAGCGCCAGTATTTGCGCACTTGCCTTTAATAATGAAGCCTGTGGGAAAAGGAAAGCTCAGCAAAAGAGATGGTGATAAATTAGGGTTTCCGGTCTTTCCCCTATCCTGGAACGATTCCAAAGGGTATCGTGAAACTGGCTATTTTCCAGAAGCCGTTGTCAATTTTCTGGCACTACTCGGCTGGAACCCAGGTACCGAACAAGAACTGTTTAGTTTAAACCAATTGGTACAGTCATTCAGTCTAGAGCGGGTAAATAAATCAGGGGCTCGTTTCGACCCAGAAAAAACTAAGTGGTACAATCAGCACTATTTACAAGAGAAAAGTAACTCGGAACTAGCTCAGCTTTTTAAGGCCACTTTAACTCAAAAGGGAATTCTCAATGAAAGTCACAATAACGATTTTATTGAAAACATAGTCTCGCTTATTAAGGAGCGGGCAACTTTTGTCTCCGATTTCTGGCACCTTTCCGACTACTTTTTTCAAGCACCGAAATCTTACAACGAAAAAGCCGTCAAAAAACAGTGGAAAGAAGACACTCGGTCAATCATGAAACAATCCGCATTAATTTTGAAAGGCATAGACGATTTTAGTTCCGAGAACGTTGAAACCGTTGTCAAAGCTTGGATTGCCGAGCAAGAACTTTCCTTTGGAAAAGTAATGCCCCCTTTGCGGTTGGTTATCGTTGGTGATATGAAAGGGCCGCATTTGTTTGATATAATGGCATTGATCGGTAAAAAAGAAAGCATAACCCGAATTCAAAATGCCCTCACCTTGCTAGCTTAAGAAGGCTACGCTAATTTTCTATCACTTTTATTTGGGCCTATCGGTACTCAATATGGAAGGTCTGTAAAATGGCATCGGATTATACCCCTATTTATATCCATAGGCCTAGCTTTTTTCTTATCATTTATCTGTCTTGGGTTGTAACAAACTTTGCGAAAAAGCTACAGATATGGTAAAGTCTTACTATATTCATTTTAATAAATATAAAACACTATCACCATGGGTAATTTTTTTTTAATACCAATCATTTTTCTGGGAGCCATTGTTCTATTTTCTTCCTTCTTTATTGTAAAACAACAGACGGCAGTCATAGTCGAACGCTTCGGAAGGTTTCACAGTATACGACAATCGGGATTACAGATGAAAATCCCTTTGATAGATCGCATTGCAGCGCGACTAGGCCTAAAAATTCAACAGCTCGACGTTATTGTAGAAACAAAGACCTTGGATGATGTATTTGTTAAATTGAAGGTCTCCGTTCAATATGTCGTCATAAAAGAAAAAGTCTACGAGGCATTTTACAAGTTGGAATATCCACATGATCAGATAACCTCCTATGTATTCGATGTTGTTCGTGCAGAAGTACCTAAAATGAAATTAGACGACGTTTTTGTCAAAAAGGATGATATTGCCATAGCCGTTAAATCTGAGCTGCAGGACGCAATGCTAGACTACGGATATGACATAATAAAAACCTTGGTTACCGATATCGACCCTGATGCCCAGGTAAAAGAAGCCATGAACCGGATTAATGCTTCGGAACGGGAAAAAATCGCCGCCCAGTTCGAAGGAGATGCCGCCCGTATTCTGATTGTAGAAAAAGCCAAGGCAGAAGCTGAAAGTAAGCGCTTACAAGGGCAAGGTATTGCCGACCAACGTCGTGAAATCGCAAGAGGATTGGAAGAATCGGTTGAAGTTCTTAATAAAGTAGGAATCAATTCACAAGAAGCTTCGGCATTGATTGTGGTAACTCAACACTATGATACTTTGCAATCAATAGGCGAAGAAACGAACACCAATTTGATTCTTTTGCCCAACTCCCCTCAAGCTGGAAGCGATATGTTGAACAATATGGTAGCGTCTTTCACCGCAAGCAATATGATTGGCGAGCAAATGAAAAAACAAAGCCCTAAAAAGTAGTATATAAAAATGGCCGGTGTCTTCAGAAATACCGGTCATTTTGTAAATTATACAAGATTATACAAGATCCGAATCAAACGCTATTTGAATTTCTTCAGTAGCTTTCCTGCCACGAAAGAAATCACTAGTTTTTGAACTATTCCCCCAAATCCACCCATAAGGCTTGTTGGGTACAAGCTGTTCTTCGTTGTTCTAAAATTTAGTTTCAGCGTTTCTTTATCAACTTCTTGCTGTAGCGCCAGAATTCTTAAGTCACTATCAATCTCTTTGAACGACGTATATTTTTTGTGCTTCATATATCATCAAAATAAAATTCGGAAAATTTCTTAAGCAGTGGTTTGTTCAATTTGTGACGCGTAAAATAAAGAATTATACCTGTCAGCAGATAAAATAACCCAACACACAAAAATCCATAAAACGTATTGTTCAAAGCCTGACCTATACCATAAGATGCTGCAAAAGAAAGAAAGAGCAAAGCCAATAATGCCACAACACCAACCAAAAGGATTTTTGAAAAAGAGGTGATACCCCTCATCAAAAATTTAAACCCCTTCAGCTTATAATATTCTTGGCTACTATCAATATACGATCTAATGCTGGCCTCAGCCTCGCTTAAACTCTCTTTAACTTCATCAAAAGCCATATGCTACTTTTGAAGTTGTGCGTTCTTCTTTCTTAAATCCTCCAACTTTTTTTCCAAAGTAAGAATAATATCGTCAGCCTTATAACTCATGTTGGAAATAGTATCTTCCAACTTTCGCTCGAAATCCTCTTTTTTGGCATCAGCCGTCCTTGTCAGCTCCTCTGTGGCATGTGAAACCCGTGTGGCGATTTCATCTTTTGCCTGAATAGCCTTTTTCTTTATATTCTTTCTCGTTTTGATTCCCTTTTCCGGGGCATACAAAATTCCTACTCCGGCCCCAATTGCCGCTCCTGTTAAAAGGGCCAACAAAACATTTCCACTATCATTTGACATAATCGCTTATTTAAAAATTAATATTCATTCTAAGATAATCTTGAAAATACAAATAATGCGTTAACAATGGGTTAAAAGTAGCCCGATGAAATATTCAAGATAATTAATGCTCAAAAATAAAATATGAGTTTGAAAGAAATTGATCCAATCAATCCAAATCTTGACGCTTCCATCACCAATCCCAAAAAACAAATTTCTCGCAACATCACATGCGCCAACAGAAGAAGAACGACCCTATCATAAGCAAAATAAAATATCTGCCCGCACAAGCGCTTAAAACAAGCGTATATAAATAGAAACTAGTGATTTTACATCTATATTCAATAAGAAACTTCTATACTAAGTGCGTTGTTGAATTTTAGCCCATACATCGCGCAAACCGACCGTTCGATTAAACACCAATTTCTCCGAACTTGTATCGGGATCTACACAGAAATATCCCAGTCGCTGAAACTGAACTCTATCACCTATCTGAGCATTTTTAAGACTCGGCTCCAAATAACCTGTGATGACCTTTAATGATTCTGGATTAATAAACTCCATAAAATCTTTATCTTTATGTGTGTCGGGGCTTTCATCTGTGAACAATCTATCGTATAAACGCACCTCAGCTTCAACAGCATGTTTAATCGAAACCCAATGTAAAGTTCCTTTTACCTTTCTTAAACTCTCCGCTGTCCCGCTGCCGCTTTTACTTTTAGGATCATAAGTACACTGTACTTCAATTATATTCCCATCGGTATCTTTCGTGCAGCTCTCTGCCTTTATAATATAACCATTCTTAAGCCTTACCTCGCCACCCAACTTCAATCTAAAGAACTTTCGGTTGGCCTCTTCTTTAAAATCTTCTTTCTCTATATATAGTTCTTTTGAAAAAGGTACTTTTCTAAAGCCCGCTGATTCATCCTCCGGATTGTTTTCCGCCTCTAACCATTCCTCTCCCTCATCGTAATTTAGAATAACCAACTTCAAAGGATTTAAAACACCCATTACCCTTGGTGCAATTTTGTTCAAATGTTCACGCACATGAAACTCTAAAAGAGAAACATCTATCAAGTTCTCCCTTTTTGCAATGCCAATCGTGTTGACGAAATTTTTAATAGATTCCGGTGTAAATCCCCTTCTGCGCATACCCGAAATAGTAGGCATTCTTGGATCGTCCCAACCCTTAACTACATTCTGCTCGACCAGTTGCAAAAGCTTCCGCTTGCTTACCACAGTATGACTTAAGTTACGTCGCGCAAATTCCCGTTGTTTTGGGCGCATTCTTTTGGAATCCGTTACCTGATCCAAAAACCAATCATATAACTCTCGATGCATTGCAAACTCTAAGGTACAAAGGGAGTGCGAAACCTGTTCAATATAATCACTCTCCCCGTGCGTCCAATCATACATCGGATAAATACACCAATCGGTATTTGTTCGATGGTGCTCCTTATGTAACACCCGGTACATTATAGGGTCGCGCATTAACATGTTACTAGATTTCATATCAATTTTTGCTCTCAAAACATGAGTGCCCTCAGCAAAATCGCCGCGCTTCATTCCCTCGAATAAAGCTATATTTTCCGCTACGGTCCGGTTTCGAAAAGGACTGTCAACTCCTGCTTCTGTCGGAGTACCTTTTTGTTTAGCCATTTCTTCAGAAGATTGGCTATCAACATATGCCTTTCCATCTTTAATAAGCGCTGTCGCCCAGTCGTATAGCTGTTGAAAATAGTCCGAAGCATACCGTTCGGTATCCCAACTGTATCCCAACCATTCCACATCCTTTTTTATGGCATCGACGTACTCCTGCTCTTCCTTTGCCGGATTTGTGTCATCAAACCTTAAATTAACCGGTGCATTGTACCGCAGCCCTAGACCAAAATTCAAGCATATCGAACTAGCATGTCCTATATGCAAATATCCATTCGGCTCTGGCGGAAATCGAAATCGTAAATCCTTTTCAGAATATCCGTTGCGTAGATCTTCCTCTACAATATGTTCTATAAAGTTCAATGACTCACCTACTTCATTCATGCATTTGCTTTTAAGGGTAGACAAAGGTAAAGAAAATGCCCAAATAGATTCCCATCAAACGCCTTAGCATACAAATACTTCTATTTCACAACATATTCAATCAGTGCCACAACATTATATTTTCGGTGCCGCATATAAAGTTCATATTTGTTATTGAATACTGTAGAAATGACTGTCTCGTTCGGTTTTAAAGAGATATCGCACCGAGATTAAATCAAATTATACGTTTTATCAAGACCCAAATCTAAACGATAGAACTTGTAGTGACCCCTAAACTACGACTACTTATGAAAGCAAAACTACATTACAACGTACGATTTTTGATGCCCGTATTTTTCTTAATGGCATCCCTTAGTGTATCAAGTCAAATCATTATCAATGCTCCTACGCCGGCAGATAATCCAAATCTTGCTGGTAGCGACCCCTGGAATATTATATGCGCGGGCGTTGGCGGATTTAACCAGTATTATGCAAAAGTCAGTTGGGCCGGTGCACCAAACGTCGGAAACGAATTCATTTTAGAACTATCAGACGCCAATGGCAGTTTCAGTTCGGCTACCGAACTCTCTAGAAGTAGTGATAATGCTGCTGTACAAAATCCAGGTTTTGAATTTGCAATCCCACCTACAACTCGCGGAGAAGGTTACAAATTAAGAGTAAGAAGTACCAGCCCAGCAAGTACAAGTACAGCCTCTGCAGCATACAGCATGTATTATATGGATGTAACCAGTAATATAAACATCAGTGATGATGGTAGTGGGACCCCACCAGGAACAATATGTAGTACAGATCCAATAACCCTGCAAGTGGACAATATCGCTAATCCAGAAACCTATCAGTATATTTGGTATAAGAGTGGTTCGCCTATAGACGGTGAAACCAATCATACATTGACCGTTTCCGAGTCTGGAATTTATCAAGCCTTCATCTATTACGGCCCCAATTGTACAGGTTCAGGTAATACCGATTCCAATTTTGTTGATGTCACCATTGGATCAACCGGCATCGGTGTTGGTATAAATGCACCATCGAAAACTTCATTGTGTGTTGGTGACACCGAGATATTAAGCATTGACAGTACTGACCCCAGTTGGAGCTACCAATGGTATAAGGATACCCAAAAAATGTTAGGGGCAACCGGCACGAGCTATACCGTGGACGCTAGTAACGTTGCCTTTGAAGGCGACTATCAAGTCGAAATTTCAGCTACGGGAATCTGTAACGAAAGATCTACGCCAGTAACCATTACCAATGCCGATAACTTCACAATTACACAGACCAGCCCTGTGAATACGGTCATCTTGCCATCACAACCCCAAACCTTAAGCGTTACGACAACCGCTACAACCCCTAATTTTCAATGGTATAGAAATGGTAGCATGGTAGGTACTAATCAAAACACGCTGACAATCACCGAAGAAGGTTCATACTATGTAGAAGTTACGCAAAATGGAGGAACTTGTCCAGGAACTAAGAAAAACTCGGAAACTTTTACTGCTGTCACCCCAAGTTCATTCGAAATTACTATAAACTATGTCTCAGCGTATACCTCTTGTGCCAATGATAATGTATTGGCAGAGGTAACCCTTATAGAAGCTGTGGCAGATGACGGCGTTAAAACTGACGTAACAGCCGACTTGGCAGACTCATTTTCGTATCAATGGTCTAAAGATGGTTCCAACGTTGATGGGGCCACCTCAAAAACAATTAGCCTTACCGAAACTTCTGAAAATGGAGTATACCAATTGAATGCCAGTATAGACACCCATAACATCGTGTCAAATACGCTATCAGTAACGTTGAAGTCGAGTGAGACGCTTACCATTAGTGCTACAGACATAATTTATTGCAGCGCTTCAGATGCCATCACAATTAGCACTTCAACAAATCTAGTCGGTGAAAGTTTCGAATGGGTAAAAAATGGTGTTGCAATGAGTAATTCCACCGATTTAGAATTGACAGTTACCGAACCTGCAGCATACCGATTAATTATTGACAGAAACGGCTGCCCCTTGACCTCTAATGAAATTAACATATCCTCATTAAATGAAGACCTGATAACTATAGACTCAGGTGACGATGTAGTCTTCCCTGAGGGTTCGACCAAAACAATAACAGCAAACGGAGGAACAGGATATACTTGGTATAATAGTGATAATACCGAAATTGGAAATTCGTCTTCAATCGATCTTACAACGGAAGGAACTTACACTCTAGTCGCACAAGTTGAAAACTGTGAAATCGTCAAACAATTCAATGCTTCTTATTTAGACGTCTTCAATGTTCCCAATGTAATCACACCAAATGGCGATGGATCCAACGACCAATGGACCATACCCAATTCTTACTCGAACAAATCGGACATTAATGTCATAATCTACAATTCAAAAGGAATGGAAATCTTGAACGTAATGGGGTATCAAAACAACTGGCCTGAATCATCTGCTTCATTTGCCAAACAAAACATGGTATACTATTACATAATAAAGAAAGCCTCTGAAACCTTAAAACAAGGTACGATAACCGTTATCAGATAATTCCAATGAAACTAACCAAGATCATATCGTTATTCTTTTTGGCCCTACTGGCGCTTACTAAAGTAAGTGCACAGGAAGATGACCCTATTCTTCCCTACAAGGTAGCGCCTCAAAACCTTTTGAAATTTAATAGGTTTCTGATAAACCCTACCTTTTCGACAGTTCGAGAAGATAAGTCATATATCAATCTTTTACACCGAAACCAATCGGTACAATTTCAAGATAACGACCAAACCTATTTCTTGAGTTACAGTGGTCGTATAGGAGACAGAAGTGGTCTTGGACTAAGTTTATATACCCAAAAAATTGGGCCCGTCTCCAACATTGGAGTTCTTGCCAATTATGCCTACGGTATAAAACTTAGTGACAAGAGTAACTTCACCTTTGGTGGAAATTTAGCCTACTATAGTACAGGTCTTGACAGAAATAGTATTGATGTCATAGACCCAAATGACTTCAGGTTAAATGGTACTGAAGATAGCAATGTACTTTCTTTTCAGCCTGGCTTTAATATTTCATTCGGAAAATTCGACTTTGGCGCCTTCGCTGAAAATTTATTTGACTACAACATCAAAACGAGCAAATCTCTAACAGAATTTAAGGATAAAGCCTACTCAGGGCATTTGCAATATACACATCAGTTTGAAAACTCCGATGGAATTATGGAAAGCGGCCGGCTCATGCCTTTGGCCCGAGCAAGAATGGATGGTCAAAACGATATGACCTTTGGTGGAAGCCTAATTCTAGATCTGCCCAAACTAGGTTGGCTACAAGGGGGTTATGATACTTTCTATGGCGCATCGGTAGGGGCCGGTTTCAATATCAACCAAAGACTCTCTTTGGGTTACACAATGGAAAAAGGATTATCGACAGACTTCGATAATTTAGGGGTAACCCATGAAATTTCATTTGCTTATTCTTTTACTCCTACGTTAACCGAGGATCGTGTTATGCTTGAAGATGAAGAAGACCTACTGGTCGAAAACGAAGATGAAGCTACTACTTCGAAAGATGAACAAATAGAAGAATTAAAAAAGAAACTGGCAGAAAACGACGCCATAATAGCAGAGCTAATGTTCCGCCAAGACTCCTTAGAATCTAATCGTAAAAAAGACTTAGAAAAGAGATTTGAAATGGTCATGCGCATGGTACGTAATGAGACCAAAAATGGTCGACCGGACTTGGAAAAAAAAGCCGAAAAACTATTTCTAAACGGTCATGACAAACCTACGTCTATGACAAAAAACTCAAGCAACGACGGGGTGGTTGTCACCAATTCTACACAAACCAACCAACCCCAAGACGTTGTCGTAACAACAAATAAGAATAGAGAAAGAACAATAAAAGGGCAGCCAGAGGCCTCCTCAAAATCAAGTTTTTCAGGCAATGAAGTGAAAAGCAGAAAATTCAAAAATCTGAAAGGTGTACAAGATGGATATTATGTTGTAGCCAATGTTTATAAAGGGGGCCGTTATATGGATAAATTCATGAATGCCCTTGAGCAAAAAGGCATTCAGGCCAATTATATCGATAACCCTAACAATGGACTGAAATATGTCTATTTACAGCGGTTCGATACTTGGCAAGAAGCTGTTGATGCCCATAAGAGCCAGCTAAATGGCAAATACGATGATGCCATGTGGATCATGAACGTTGATAACCGCTACAGCAATGAGGCCTATGTTCAAAATGTGGATAAGCTAAAAGAGAAGTCACTGCAATATGGCACCGACGTATTACAGCAAAACGTCATTGTAAAAGACAACCTTGCTTCGTCCGAAGCTACTTCAAAAACCGTTGTAACCGATGGCATCGGATCAGGTTACTATATTATAGCCAATGTTTTCGCAAACCCAAACAATGCTAAAAAGTTCATCAAACTATTAAACTCATACGGACTTAGTGCGGGATATTTTATAAATCCCGAAAATAACTATCGGTATGTCTATTTGAAAAAACATGAGTCTTGGAACAATGCCCTAATATCCTACTACACCAAACTAAATAATGCATATAAAGATAAAATGTGGATTATGCGGGTTACGCCAAACCTACTGACCTAATGAAACCAAAACCGACCAATAAACTACTATTTGCCTTTTTTATTATTTGGGGAACTTTTTCTGCTTTTTCCCAAGTAAAAAACGACTTTGATGTTCGCTATGAAGCCGATATTCGTGGCGAACTCACTTTTATTGCCAATAATATCGTCAATAGGCAGAATAATGCCTCCACCTATTCCTACTGGTCTTGGTCATGTTGGTGTACACGAACGGTTACTGTCCCTGGTACAACTCCCAACGACCCTTATAATGATACCGGAAATTCCTCATCTTACAACGATGACCTCAACATGCAATACATCGATGTTGACGGCGATGCCTCAACATTTAGCTCGAGTAGCGCAACCCTGACAGTGCCTAATATAGACTGTGCAAAGGTTCGCTACGCTGGGCTTTATTGGTCCGCAGTATATACGGGCGCGGATCGTAGTGATTTTAATCAAGTGAAATTCAGGGTGCCTGGTGGATCATATCAAGATTTAACTGCTGACGACATACTCTTTGATGGGTTTGGGGATGCTGATTTTGGCGATTATAGCCCCTATGCCTGCTACAAAGACGTTACGGCTATCGTTTCTGGTCTTGCCGACCCCAATGGAGAGTACTTTGTAGCCAATGTGAGGGCAAGTTCAGGCAGCACCATATCTGGGGGAGTCTCTGGAGGATGGAGCATGGTCGTCGTCTATGAAGATCCAAACCTGCCCGGAAGTAAATTTATTACAACTTTTGACGGCTATGCGGGTATAAAAGCAGGCCAAACTGTTGATATTCCAATTAATGGGTTTACCACACTCCCTGCTCCCTTTGATGTTAATGCGAATATTGCCGTGGCGGCCTTGGAAGGAGACAACCGCATACCTGGCGATGGGTTGTCGATCAGTTCCGAAGGCAATCCGTTTACTCCTTTGAGCAGCACGGTAAATCAAGCAACTAATTTTTTCAATTCCAATATATCTATTGACCCCACCCTCGTTACATCAAGAAACCCGAATAGCACCAATACTTTGGGTTGGGACGTTGATTTATTTCCAGTAGTCAATAATTTTAACAACGTTATTCCAAACGATGCGACAAGTGCCATTCTGAAAGCCAGTTCCACAGGGGACAAGTTTGACATTTTCTTTGCATCGTTTGATGTAGAAATCATTGCTCCGAATATCATTCTAGAAAAAAGAGTTCAAGATATTGACGGCACCGATATTACCGGACAAGGAGTTCATCTGGCTCAAACCCTCGACTACATACTATCATTTCAAAATATCGGAAATGACGATGCTACAGGTACTAAACCAACTCATCCTGATTATCAGCCAGGTGATAGTGAATACTATACCATTCGTGACGTACTTCCAGTGAATGTCTCTCCTCCCGATGGAAGATCCGACTTTATTGCCTCAGACTTTGTTATGCCACCAGGTGTTACATTCGAATACGACCCATCGATACGAACCGTCGTTTTCACTATTCCTGATAATTACGTAAACCAAGGGGATCCAGTATATGACATACGCATGCGCGTTCAAGTGGCTGAAAATTGCTTTGATTTTATAGATGCCTGTTCTGATCTTATTGAGAACTTGGCGTATTCCTCATATAGAGGTGTCGACAACACGGCCTTGGTAAGTGATGATCCAAGTGTTACCGATTTTGATGTTTGCGGTTTTGTTATACCTGGAGCCACCAATTTTCTCTTAGATGATCTTGCCGATTGCAATTTCAGACGTACCGTAGAATTATGTGGTAGTGAAGTTGTTTTGGATGCTGGGGACAATTTTACAGAATACATTTGGGTACGAGACGATAATGATAATGGTATTCTTGATAATACGGACACCGTTTTAGACGATGGAGATCCTGACAATGACCCTAGTACGCTAGTAGTTACTGGTACAGGAACCTATATTGTTGACAAAATAGTACCAGACCCGTGTAAAGGGTTCAAAGAAATTATTGATGTGGTACCTTATGGCTCGGGGCTAATTACAAATCCTGTCATAGACTATTTTAACACTGTTAATAGTGATGCCGACCCTACCAACGATTTGGCCGGAGAGATTGTGCAGTGCACCGTCGATAACGCTTTATTACCAAAGCTATTTCTTTGTGGAATAAGTGATACTCGTCTTTTACAGGTCAATATTGTTGATGCCCAGGATCTTGAATGGGAAAAGCTCGATGAAAGCAGCTGCGCATCCTCAGGTGATGATTGTGCCAACAAAAACCTTACCTGCACTTGGCACACCGTTGGTATGGGCAACAACTATACTGTTGATAGTGCTGGAAAGTATCGCCTTGCGGTAACCTATCAGAATGGATGTACCAACCGTTTTTATTTTAACGTGTTTCAGAACACATTGGACATCCAATATAATAAAGAAGATATTCTTTGCGCGACTCCCGGAAATATCACCGTAACTAACTTAGGCGGCGGCTATGGCTATCGTTTAGTAGACGCGGATACAGGTGTAGAATTAGTGCCTTTTAGCACAAACAACAGTTTCGATTTTGGACCTGGGGAAAACGGGGGTTACCGTGTTGAGGTGGCACAATTGGATGCTTCAAATCAACCTATTTCAGGAGCTTGTATTTTTAGTACACCCGACATCGGAATATTAGAACGCAATTTTCAGGTTACCGTGGCAACCACACCCGCAACCTGCACGGCAAAGGGAACCGTAAATTTTCAAGTTTCAAATGCAGATCCAAACTATGAGTATGAAATTCGCCTAGACGATGGCACACCTCCTCCTGGTCCCTTACCCTATCCAGAACATCCAGGAGGAACATTGGTCGACAACGAGACTGCCCAACCTGATAACAATTTTACGTTTAATAACCTGAATCCTGGCAATTATTTTGCCATTGTAAAAACAGGTGATGGATGTACATATGTTGAATCTGTAACCATTATTGACAACGATGACCTTGATTTACAAGCTAGAGTTTCGCAACAGATTTTATGCGGTAACGGTATTGTGATAATGGAGCCTACGGGTGGCCAAGCCGATTTTTCCTATGCAATATGGTCCTATGTCGATGAAAGTGGTACAACAGTCACCTCCTATCCCACTGTTCAAGATATCCCACCAGCAGAATACCAGTCGAATGTAGATTTTACAATTCTCAACCCCGGCGACTATACCTTTGTTCTAGTGGATGACAATAACTGTTTTGATTTTTCAAATACTGTTACGGTTATTGAACTTGAGGCAGAATATAACACCATAGGCACTGATGAATCCTGTTTTGGAGCTGAAGATGGTTCTTTTGTTGTTAATGTCAACAATAGTAACGGATACGATATGTCCTATTTATTGACGTATCCAGATACATCGACAACAGCAAACACTTCAGGAACATTTACCAATTTACCCCAAGGAAACTATACCTTGGATATACTACAAACTACTGGGTCAGTCTCCTGTGAAACCCAAGAAATTTTCACAATTGGGGGTCCTACAGATAATGTCTCCGGAACGGCTACTGTTTTTCAGGATTATACTTGTTTACAAAACGGAAGCATTGAAGCCCAATCTGTTAGTGGTGGTACGGCTCCATATTCTTATAGTATTGATGGTGTTTCTTTTATTCCTGACACAACACCCAACGCAAATAGATTCGAAAACCTAACGGATGGAACTTATACTATTACTATCAGGGATGCGAACAATTGTACTTTTGTGACAAATTCGGTCACGCTATCACCTTTGAACGAGCCCAGCGATTTGACATTCGTGGCAACCCAACCCAATTGTCCCGCTTTAACCTCCAACGTAAGTGTCACTGTCGTTGATGGGAATACGCCTTTTGTTTTTGACATTATTGCGCCTTCAGCAATCAATGCTTCTACAACCTCTGGAAATACCGCAGATTTCAATGGATTATCTCCTGACACGTATACTTTTCGGGTAACTGACAACAAAGGATGTTCCTATACCGAAGATTTTACCATTAGTCCTGCAACTCCTATTGATGTCATAGGCTCGTTGGTTAGAAACGTCTCTTGTATCGGTGATACGAACGGGGCAGTCGATTTTTCAGTAAGCGGTTTTGCCTCAACCTATTCATATACCCTTAATTCCGGGGCACCTATAACCGGGCAATCGGCAGCAACAATAAACCTAACGGGCCTTGGTGCCGGTGACTATACGATTGTAGTAACCGATGAAGAAACCAATTGTACCGACACCGATACGGTGACTGTAAGCGCTCCTTCAAACTCCTTGGATATAACATTTAGCACAACACCATTAACTTGTACTGCAGATGGCTCTGTAACTATTAACGCCACTGACGGTTGGGGAGGATATTCCTATGAGCTGGTATTGCCCGATGCCACTGTATTAGGGCCTCAACCTGGCAATGTGTTTTCTGGGCTAACCCAAACGACGACAGCACATACCATACGGGTAACCGATGCTGGCGGGTGTATCGGCACACGTACATTTACGCTAGACGCGCCTGCAACGCCTACCGTAACATTAAATCCGACCACAAACCTTTGCTATATTCCGGGTACCGGGGTCAGTCTTACAGCCGATGCCACCGGTGGAATCGCACCGTATACTTATAGTCTAAATGGCGGTCCGGCACAAAATGGAAATGTTTTCAATAACTTGACTCCTGGCAATTATACGGTTTCGATCCTTGATGCTTACGGATGTCCCGCAACTTCCCCGAGCGTTACAATTGAACCGCAACTTACGGTTTCCACATTGCTTACCAAAGAGTTGGACTGTTCCGCCTCTCCGGATGCGATTATTGATGTTACAATCAACGGGGGCTACACAAACTACTCCTACCAAATAAATGGTGGAACAAGCGTAAATCTTGTAGGCAATACCTTTAGCTATACAACGGCTACCGCTGGATCCATAGATTTCTTAATTACGGACAGCCAAGGATGTACTGCACTGACAAGTATAACCGTAGACCCAATAAGCAATCCTTCAGCCACCGAAGATGTAACGAATGTGAGCTGTTTCGGAGGAAGTGATGGCACAATTGATATCACCATAGATACTTCGGTAGGTACTCCTCCATATGAAGTACAGTTAGATACGGGAGCATTTTCATCCCAGACCTACTTCTCCGGTTTATCGGCTGGAACGTACCATTATACGGTTAGAGACAGCAAAAATTGTGTATTTACCCAAACAGTTGAAATAAAGCAACCTACTGCATTAGGGGCCAACGCAGTAATAACACAACCTTATACCTGTTTACAAGATGCGACTATTCAGGCGCAAAACGTAACAGGAGGAATTCCCGGATTCACCTACAGTATTGATGGAATTACATTTAATCCTTCCGATACGTTTACAGGTCTTACAGATGGTTCGTACACGATTACGGTTCGTGATGCCAATGATTGTACATTTACAACTTTGCCTGTTACGATTCCTGCATTAGACCCTCCAACTGATATTTCGTTTAGTGCAACAGCACCTAATTGCCCTTCTGAGACTGCCGATGTTACCTTGACGACAACAGATGGAACAGGAACCCTTACTTATGAAATTACGGCGCCCGCAGGTGCTATAGTAAACAATGGCTCCAACAACATATTTGCCGGGTTGACTCCTGATACGTACACTTTTTTAGTCACCGATAGCAACGGCTGTACATATTCTGAAAATTATACCATTAACCCAGTAACCCCTATCAATGTAATAGGAACATTGGTAGACAATATTTCCTGTATTGGAACAGCCGACGGAGCCGTAGATTTCACGGTAAGCGGTTTTAGTTCTACATATCAATATTCATTAAATGGTGCAGCACCTGTCACAGGACAATCGACTGCAACAATCAACCTAAGTTCACTTGCAGCTGGTGATTACACCATAATCGTCACTGACGAAACGACCAATTGTACAGATACCACAACAATCACCGTAAATCAGCCAGCCACGGCATTGACAATCGACAATGTTGACATCACTGACCCTACTTGTACAGGTTCGGGATCAGTGAACATCACTGTTTCCGGAGGATGGGGAGGATATTCTTATGAATTGGTAGACCCCGCTGCCGTTTCAACCACCAACACCTCAGGAACCTTTTCGGGACTTTCTGATACCTCAGCGCCATATACCGTAAACGTTACTGACGCCAATGGATGTTTGGTTACCACTAACTTTACGTTGAATCCTACTGTAAGCCCTGTCCTCAATCTAAATGCAAACAGTCTCTGTTATGATAGTGCAACAGGATTGACTATCACAGCGACTGTGGCTTCAGGTGGGTCGGCACCATTTCAATATAATATTGATGGAGGAGCTTATCAAACAAGCAATATCTTTAATGGCCTAGCACCAGGAACGTACCTTGTAGGTGTAACGGATAGTAAAAATTGTACGGATACTGAATCTATTACAGTAAACCCAACATTAACGGCGAGTGCTTCATTACTAAAAGATTTAGACTGTTCTGCATCTACCGACGCAGAAATAGAGGTAGTCATTGCAAATGGATATACCGCCTACACATATGAAGTACTACGGAATGGCGCATCCTATCAAGCTGCCGGAACGGCTGTTCCCGGTAATCCATTTACTTTTACCACAGCTGATTTTGGAACTTTTGAATTTGTAATCACGGACAATGAAAGCTGCTCGGTTACCACGAATGAAATTATTGTAACCGATAATCCAGTTCCAAGCATTACACCAATTCTCTCGCAACCAATGTGTAATAGTGATGCCAACGGAAGTGTAGATCTTAACATTAGTGGAGGACTCGCTCCATATTCCATTGTATTCAATGGAAGCGCACCAAGCTCTCAGGAATTATACACTGGTCTGTCGGCAGGCACAAATTATGCATATTCGGTAACCGATGCCAAAGGTTGTGTAAACTCAGGTTCGGTAACCTTATCCGAGCCTGACCCATTGGCTTTTGCTACTTCTATTTCACAAGAATATACTTGTATTACAGGTTCCGCGACAATTGAAGTGACTACATTGCCTAGTGGAGGTACTGCCCCTTATGAATATAGTATCGATGGCGTAAACTTTGGTACTTCAACGAGTTTTACAGGATTAACCGATGGCTCCTATACTATTACACTTCGAGATGCGAATAGGTGTACTGTAACGAGCTCACAGACAATTGATCCATTAGACGAACCTACAGACCTTACGTTTGGTGCTACAGCGGTAACTTGTCCTGCACTAACTTCAGATGTTACCGTAACCGTAGTCGATGGCAATGCACCTTTCAGCTATAACATAACCGCACCTACCGTAATTAATAATGGAGCTAATAATATTTTCTCCGGCTTAACTCCGGATACCTATACCTTTGAAATAACCGATGATAAGGGCTGTACAATCACTAGAAATTACACAATAACCGCTATACCCCAGATAAATGTAACTGCCCAGTTGGTGAGTGATGTCAGCTGTAACAATGGCACTGACGGTGCGTTCAATTTTACGATGGCCGACTTCGTAGGAACTTATAGCTATTCAGTAAGCGGAGGGCCGACCGCGGTCGCGCCTGGAACAAACATAAATACGACCGCACCAATTAGCGCTTCAAGTTTAGGAGCGGGCACCTATACAATTTCTGTAACGGACGACACTACTTCATGTACCGCCACAACAGATATTACCATTGCCAATCCCCCGCTATTAACCGCCACCACAAATGTCAGCCCACTTACTTGTGAAGTTGATGGCTCGGTAAACATAGCGGCAGCTGGTGGTTCGGGTAGCTATACATATTCATTAACGCCCCCGTCTGGTCCAATAGTTGGACCACAAAACTCAAATACCTTTGCAGGGTTGTCCGATACCTCCGGAAACTATACAGTGACCGTTACCGACATTAACGGTTGTACGGCAAGCGATACATTTGCTCTCACCACTCCAACCAACCCTATTGCTACTATAAACCCAGCTTCCGATATTTGTTATGACGCTAATGGCACAAATATAATTATTGATGCAACATCTCCCCCAGGAGGAGGAGGGCCAGCTTATTCTTACGGTCTAAGCCCAACAGGGCCGTTTCAAGTAGCCAACAATTTTTCAGGACTTTTGCCAGGCTCCTATAACTTTTATGTACGGGATTCCTTTGGTTGTATCTCTCCAGCTGTTGCAGTAACCATACCAGATCAATTGGTTGTCGTCAGTGCCGTTTTGACCAAAGATTTAACCTGTTCAGTACCAACAGACGCCACAATTGATGTAACCATTGACGGGGGTTACTACCCTGAGTACGATCGCTACGAAGTAAGCTATAATGGAGGTGCCTATGCCGCAGGTGCTTCGATTACTCCACCACTTGGAGCAACCACATTTACGTATTCGGCAAGTGCTTCCGGCACCTATCAGTTTTTAATCTACGACGCCAGTGGCTGCACAGCAGAGTCTCAAGTAATTACGGTTGAACCAACAGTAAACCCACAGGCCAGTCATGTGGCAACCGATCCAGTTTGTTTTGGTGGTTCCGATGGTTACGTAGAAATTACACCGGACACCAATTTTGGAATTCCACCATATACTATAGATTTTAACGGAGCTGGTTTTTCATCGCAAACTACATATACAGGACTAAGTGCCAATATACTATATGCATATACCATAAGGGATGCAAAGGGTTGTACAGCTACATACGATTTCACGCTATCTGACCCCGTACTTTTTGATGCAACTGTTACGGCGACGAACGTTTCTTGTGATTCATCTACGGGAGCAACTACCCTAGGTAGTATTCAAGTCGACATTATAAGTGGTGGGTCTGCTAATTTCACCTATACACTTTACAACCAATCGAATGATGTGGTAGCGGTTACCGGTGCCACTCCTAACCCTCACCCAAATACTCCAGATACCTCTGTTCTTTTTGAAGGGCTCCCATTTGGCGATTATTACATCCGTGTAATTGACGCCAAGGGCTGTGAGTTTTATCAAAATCCTGTACGTGTACTGGCCAATCCGTTTTTAAGCCTGACAACGAATATAACGCCGCCCAATTGTATTGTTGGTGGCAGCGTCGATATCACTGCAGAAGGAGGATCAGGATCCTACACATTCAGTATCTATGACGGCGGACCTGGGCCAGATGCAACGGCTCCAGGACCAAATCCTGCGACCGATGTGATCGCCACGTTTAACAATTTAAATCCCGGACAGACCTATATATTTAAGGCGGTAGATACTGTAAATGGATGTGAAAGCTATGTGGAAGCTACCATTCCGACTGTTCCAGGAAGCAATGTTGATGTAGTTGCAACCCCTGTTGTAACCGATGTGAGCTGCTTTGGTGATACCAATGGATCAATAGAATTCCAGATTGAAGGTCATGATGTTGGCGTCACCGATATTGATTACAGTGTTTTAGAAGCCTTAACAAACATTCCTGCGACCGGCACGAACACCACAGGGACTCTTACAGGACCTGGTGGAGGGCCTACTGGCACAGGTTTGGTAACCGATCTTGCACCTGGAGATTACATCTTGTTATTCGAGGAAGTAGGCGGAACTTCGTGTTCAAACACCTATGCCTTTAGAATTATAGAACCTCAACCTGTAACTATTGAGTTGTTGAGCCAAACGGACGCCAATTGCAATGATGGAGCTTTCATTTCTGTTAGGGCCAGTGGAGGAACGGGACCATATACCTACGCTTATGCCCTTAATCCAAGTGGCGTTCCCGGGGCGTTCCCTGAAGCGAGCACCTTCGAGATAACTCCAGCTCCGGCAGCCTATCCTGCTACTTATGACGTTTATGCACAAGATGCAAGTGGGTGTATTTCAAGTCCTATTCAAGTGACCATCGATGAAGATCCGGCAAGTGCCATATCTGCTAATATTGTCGATGCTTGTGCCGATGAGAGCGCTTACCAAATACAAGTAGAGTTGACCAACGTGGGAATTGCCCCGTATTACATAAGTGTCGATGGTGGAGGTTTCCAAGCCGTGGCCCTCAACAATTTGGGAGATACTGTAATACTGAATAATTTTTCTTCAGGAAGTCATTCCATAGAAGTAAGGGATGCGAACGGCTGTGGAAACGGGGTTCAAAACGTACTTATATCGGAACCGATTGAAGCAGGTGCCTCAATTAATACACAACCCACATGTGCATTGAACGATGGCATCATTGATGTTTCCGGAAGTGGCGGTTCAGGCAGTTACACTTTCGCGTTATACGATAGCCCCGGAGGAACAGTTCTAGAACCCGGCGTTACCTATAATGCTGGTGCAGGCCAATTGGAAAACGTGCCTTCTGGAACGTTTATCGTCAGGATGACCGATACTTCGACCATATGTACAACTGATGTGACAGTAACCCTTGAGTCACCGACAACACCGGTTCTTGACCCCTCTACCTTAACCCATTTACAATGTTTTGGAGACAGTAACGGTAGCATTTTAGTAAATCTAAATGCTGCCAGTTCATCGAACCCACCATATACCTATGAGTTGTATACGGTAAGCGGAGGCGTCCCAACATTGTTCGTCGCAGCACAATCAGACCCCCTATTTTCAGGTCTTAGTGCTTTGCCTTCGGGTGATTTCTATCGAGTACGGGTGATTTCAGGAAGAGGTTGTGATGCTTTTGAAGATGTGACCATCAACGAACCTCTGGATTTAAATGCTTCAGTAACCAATGTAACCGATTTCAGTTGTAACGCCACCTCCGGTGCCGTAAATACGGCTTCCTTCACAGTAACGGCAGACCCAACGACGGGTACAGGCCCCTATTATTTCAGTATAGATGGAGGCAGCTATTTTACTGGAACGGGTGCTGATAATAACATATACACCTACACAACCACAACCGATGGCACTTTTACCATTGATGTGCGCGACAGTAATAGCTGTGCAATGGCACAATTCAGTCAAACGATTGATCCATTGAATGCCATGTCTTTAAGTGTAATCAATATCGTTCCTATTGATTGTGTCAATAATATGGAATCTATAACGGTAGACGTAGCCGGCTCTTCCGGCACCCCTCCAGCAAATTTAAGTTTCCAATTGCTTCCTAGTGGAACACCCCAAGCCAATGGTGATTTTACTTTCACTTCACCGGGTGATTATACCATTCGGGTAACCGATACAGACACTTCCTGTTTTGAAGAGGTTACTCATACCGTCAACACATATGATTCAATCGATGTAGCACTTTCAGTTGTATCAGATGCTACTTGTAGCGATAGTACTGATGGTCAATTAGAA
Organism: uncultured Kriegella sp.; assembly: GCF_963975415.1. Lineage (NCBI taxonomy): Bacteria > Pseudomonadati > Bacteroidota > Flavobacteriia > Flavobacteriales > Flavobacteriaceae > Kriegella > uncultured Kriegella sp. Next base: position 98,375 of record NZ_CAXBGN010000005.1, on the reverse strand, counting down.
ATTGATATTTCAGGATATATAGGTGCATTCGACTATCAAGTACTCGACAATTCAGGAAATCCCGTTGTTGGAGCCCTTGGAAGTGACAATGCTACCACAAATCCATATAATTTTGTCATACCACAAACTTTACCCGCTGGCTCCTATACTGTTCGGGTGACTGAAACAGCTTTCCCACAATGTTCTGCGGTTTCAAGTACAAAAACGATTGATGCTCCCGAAGTTGTCGTAGTAGCCGAAATAAGTAATACCCCTGCAAATTGCAACAACAATGCCATCGTAATAGTACAGGCTAGTGGTGGCACTTCAGGCTACACTTATGCTGTATTGGTAGATGGTAGTCCCGCTCCTGTTTTGGCGGCTGATTTTACAGAAGACGAGACGTTAAATTTAAACCCGGCAACAAGCCTGCAGTGGGATGTTTATGCCCGTGATATCAATGGCTGTATTTCTGCGAATATCGATATTACCATAACGCTTGACACCTCACCGGACATTTCCTTGGCTGTTGTTGATGAATGTGCTCCCGAGGGTAGTTTTGCGATAAATGTTTCAATTGACGCAATAGATACTGGTATTGCTCCGTATAGTCTTAGTGTTGATGGCGGCGCTTTTCAAAGTATTTCAGGATTCCCATATACGGTTGGTAATTTGAATTCCGGCGCGCATAACATCACCGTTAGGGACGCAAACGGGTGTACGGAATTGGAAAATATTTTAATTAGCCCGGAGTTATTCCTGGAAGCCGAGGTAATCACACACCCTACCTGTAGTGGTAGCGATGGGGTAATCGAGTTTACCGAAACAGGTGGTTCCGGAGCCAATACTGTGGCCTTATTTTTGGCCGACGGGACGACTCCTTCAGGAATTATGCCAACAGGTAATCAATTCACAGGAGTCCCATTTGGAGACTATATTGTTCGGGTTACGGATAATTCTTTGGGAGCACCATCAAACTGCTTTAAAACAGTTGAATTATCCTTAGAGGAGCCTACGGCCGTCACTTTGGAAACCACACAAAAAACAGATATCAGTTGTTTTGGTGATGCAAACGGTACTATCACGGTTCGTCTTATCGCTCCGAGTGCGGGGGTAAATGACAACCCTCCGTATTCATTTACAATCGACAATGGAGTTGATCCAGCTGTTACCAACGATACCGGTGATTTCACAGGGCTGAACCCAGGAACATACAACATTACCGTTACTTCCGATAGAGGGTGTGTTGCCACCGACAGTGTTACCATTATCGAACCATCTCAATTGGTCGCCTCGGCCAGTGCAACCGATTTTGCCTGTGCTGCCGACAATACGGTAAATGAAGCTGTTCTAACAATAGCCATTCCAGCTACCGGTACAGCACCTTATACCTATAGCATAAATGGAACGAATTTCTTTAACTCGAATACGTTCAACATTATCGATACTGGCGCAGTTCAAAACATTACCGTAACTGTACGGGATGCTAACGGATGCACGGATACCGATACAGTAACCATTAACCCATTGCCGACCATTACCGCTGTAAATATATCGCAACAAACCGCTATTACCTGCTCCAACCCGGAAATTGCCCGTGCTACAGTAACAGGTGGTTCTGGAGACTTCACTTATACGATATTGCCAAGTGGTCCTTCACAGAGTTTGGTAAGTAATACGGCGGACTTTACATTGACAACCCCGGGTGACTATACCGTTAGGGTAACCGATAACATTACAGGCTGCTACTTCACCGCAGTACCATACACTGTAGCTCCATACGATCTTATTGAAGTGACTACTACGGCGATAACACCAGTAAGCTGTTTTGGGGATTCAGATGGTGAAATGAACATTCAAATAGACAATTATTTGGGTAATTATACCTATCAAGTATTCGATAGTGCTGCTGCACCGGTAACTGGTGTTATATCGACGGATACATCTACCAACCCAAGAACAATTCCTGGGTTGCCGGCAGGAAACTTATATGTCACCGTCATCGCAACGGATACTCCATTCTGTGACGATAGCTCAAATACGGTAACCATAGCATCTCCTGAGGCCGCAGTTTCCTTGAGCGAAACAAGTAATATAAATGCCAACTGTACAAGTGGAGCACAAGTTAGCGTAGCGGCACAAGGAGGCACTCCAGGCTATACCTATGCATTTGTACCTACGACAACATCTCCAGCAGGATTATTTACGGCTAGCGCAAATGCAGTTTTAACCCCCGCCACCTATCCAACGGATTACGATGTTCATGTACGCGATTCTAGAGGATGCACCACTTTTATAACCATTACTGTCGATGAAGATCCTTTACCAACTGTAGCAGCTCCGGCCTATGCCGTTGACCAATGTACTTCCGACGGAACATCATATACTTTTACCGTAGTAGGTACTGGCGTGGCTCCACTTGCATACTCTGTGGGAACTGGATTTCAGAGCAGTGCTACACTCACAGTGTCAACCCATGGGACATATACTGTGACCATACGCGATGCAAATGGGTGTACAGCAACCGATACCATGATAATCTTGCCTCCTCTTGGCCTATTGGCAGAAGCCACGGCTCAGCCAACTTGCGCGCTTAATGATGGTAGTATTACAATTACGGCTAATGGTGGTGCTGGTGCAGGAAACTATGAATATGATTTATTTGACAGCACAAACACAAGTGTTACTGGAGGTGTACGTCAAGCGTCAAATGTATTTAGTGGTCTGGCCCCAGGAAACTATACTGCCTTTGTTTATGATACCAGTGGTTCTACTTGTGATGCGGAAACAACGGTATCCTTAGAAACCCCTACACCTGTAACTTTTACCTATAATCAAGAAAATGTTTCCTGTAATGGAGGAGCCGATGGTACTATTGAGGTGGTTTTGAATCCATCCAATGACAACCCTGTATATACTTATACTTTGGACGACGGCATAAATCCACCTATTCTTCAGACCAGTAACATATTCACAGGGCTGATGGCCCAAACCTATGATATCACCGTGACATCCGATAGGGCATGTAGCGCCACTCAATCTGTCACAATCACACAGCCTTTGGCGGTAGACGTGTCTGCCTCAGCTACCGATTTTGCCTGTACCATGAACAATACAGTCACTCAGTCGATTATTACGGCGGTAGCTTCTGATGGCACGGCACCGTATACTTACAGTATTGACGGAACAAACTTCATAACATCAAATACCTTCAATATTGCCGATACGGGCATAACTCAAAACATTACCGTAACGGTTAAAGATGACAATGGATGTACCGATACGACTTTGGTTGTTATCGAACCATTAAACGCTTTTACCGTTTCAGTGAGTCGAAACGCGGCCATTTCCTGTGCCGGTGCGGAAGAGGTGTTAATAACTGTTTCCGATAATGGAGATGTGGCAAATTCCTATACCTATGAATTACTACCTATCGGAAATCCGAATGGCACACAAACAGGAACTCCAACAAATGTTACAGCAACCTACAACCTAACGGCAGTAGGCAGTTACACCTTCCGAATAACCGATACAACAACCGGTTGTTATGTAGATACAGCGGCTTACAATATTGCTCCTTATGATTTAATTGAGGTAACAGCCACCGCCCAAAACCCTGTTATCTGTTTCGGAGATGGTAATGGTTCCATGGAAATAACTGTAACAGGCTACAGTGGGGCTTATAGTTATGAAGTATTCGATAGTACAGGAAACTCGGTTATTCCAGCTACAAATACCGATACGAGCGTGAACCCCCGTACAATAACAGGATTATCAGGAGGTAATTATTATGTACAAGTAACCGAAACGGATGCAGCGAGTACATTCTGCTCAGATGACTCTAATACCATAACTATTATTTCACCAGATACCCAACTAATAGCAATTGTTGACCCGATTGCCAATGTTACCTGTTTAAATGACCAAGGTGAAATATTGGTGGACCCAAGTGGTGGTTATGCTCCCTATGCTATTGAACTCACCAATACGACGACCGGGCAAACTTATTCCGCCAGTAATGTTCAGAGTTTTGTTTTTACTAACCTTTCAGCTGGAAACTTTACCGTACGTGTCACAGATAGTGCCCGTGCTCCAGGTTGTGTGTATACCGATACCGAAGTACTTGTACAACCTACTGGTATAACAGCAAATGCCATTCCATTGGTTACCAATCTGGCCTGTTTTGGTGATACCGATGCTACAGTCTCTGCAGATAGTGTGAGTGGTGGTAGTGGAACCTATCAATACCAGCTTAACTTCTATGACGAAGCCGGCACCACTATAGAATTTACCTCTGGACCGCAATCAAGTCAAGATTTCAACAATCTTGGCTCCGGTATCTATAGTATAACTGTTTCGGATGGATGGAACTGTGATGTGGAAACCAACCAAGTAAGAATCATCGAACCTACACAAGTGACAGCCTCGTTAGTTCGTACCAATCCGTTAACATGTGAAGAGGGTGTCGAATTTGAACTTACTGCAAACGGAGGTAGTGGATCATACGATTACAGTATCGATAATACGAATTGGGCGGCAATGACGAGTAATCCAATGCCTTTACCTAATTCCCCTACGTTTTTAGGCGATGGAACCTATACCTATTATGTAAGGGACGCCATTAATCTATGTGAGTCAGTATTATCAAATTCTATTACAGAAGACCCAATCGAAGAACTTATACTCACAGTAGATAATAGTGCGGCCTTTATCAACTGTAATGGTGACAATACAGCTGTTATTTATGCTAGTGCCGATGGAGGTCTTGGGAACTATCAGTATGAGCTATATACAAATTATGGTGGCTCACTCGCCGATTTGAATAACCTAGATCCGGCATTGTTGAATGCCTCAGATCGTATCGCCGGACCTAGCACTATCGATACGTTCGGTAATTTAATAGCGGGCACGTATTATGTAAATGTTATCAGTGAAGACTGTGTGGCCAAACCCAAACAAGTCGTTATTACCGAACCCGACTCCCTTACCTTTACAATTGATGTAACGGATGTAAGCTGTTATGGTGAAGAAAATGGAAGCATTACGGTAAATTCGGAAGGAGGTGCAGGAGATTATATCTATGCCATATCACCGAACCTGAACCAATTTGATGCTTTAAATACCTTTACAGATTTAGCCCCTGGCACCTACAATATCATTGCACAGGATAAAAACGGATGTTTTGAACTTTTCACACGAACTATCTCACAACCTGCAGTTATTGACGTAAACTATACTGCTACTCCCGAGATTTGTATTGGTAGTGAAGATGGTTCCATATCATTGACTATTTCGGGAGGAACTGCGCCTTACAGTACTGCAATAAATTCTAATGCTGATACCGATTTTGTAGAGGGAAGGACAGAGCTTACAGATTTAGCCGAAGGAAATTATATTCTTTTTGTTAGAGATATTAATGGCTGTGAAACCAATTTGACCGTAACCATCGACCCAGGAGTCAATTTGAATGCCCAAGTCAGTCCCGTGTATGAATGCTTAGAAAACACCTCTACCAATTATATCAATGTCGTTTTGGAAGATTCCGAAATTAATGACGAAGTACTTTATGCATTGGATTCTAGTGACCCAAATGACATGCTACTGAATCCTGACTTTAGGAATTTAGCACCTGGCCCTCATTATATAACCATTGCACATACCAACGGATGTGTAAACACCATTGATTTCGAAATTGAAAACTTTGAGCCATTGACTTTAGTATTGCAACAAAATAATATCAATGAAATTACGGCTGTAGCGACAGGTGGACGACAAGATTATACCTTTTATTTTGATGATGTAAACAATGGTACCGACAACACATTCTACATTACTCGAACCGATACTTATTCAGTGACAGTGGTAGACGAAAACGGTTGTGAATCAACTGCTAGTATTTTTGTTGAATTTATTGACATCGAAATTCCTAATTTCTTTACTCCTGACGGGGATGGTCAGAATGACCGTTGGAAACCAAATAATATTGATCAATTTCCAGAGATACTAATCAAAATATTTGACCGTTATGGTAGAGAGGTTTCCAAAGTGTCGGTAGATAATCAAGGATGGGATGGAACCTATAAAAAAACAGAATTGCCAACGGGTGATTACTGGTATGTCATACAACTTAACGGTGAAGAAGATGATCGTGAATTTGTCGGACATTTTACCCTATATCGATAAAAATTTAACCTACTGAACCATGCGTAAAATAATATTGGCCTTACTACTGCTTTTTGCAGTCTTGAACTCCAATGGTCAAGAACTTAATTCTCCTCAGTTATCTCAATACCTAGCGGATAACCCTTTTGTTTTGTCACCTACCTATGCCGGTATTGGAGACCATATAAAAATCAGGTTAAACGGTTTAGCCCAATGGGTAGGGATTAAAGATGCCCCAAGAACCCAATCATTGGCAGCTGATATGCGGTTGGGCGAAAAATCAGGTGTAGGAATATTTCTATACAATGACAAAAATGGATATACCAGACAACAAGGGGCAAGAGTTTCCTTTGCACATCACCTGACACTCGACAGATATGATGATGAATTTCTTTCTTTCGGTCTTTCTTATAATTTTAATCAGTTTCGAATAGATACGGAACAATTCAATCTTTTAGATTTTCCTGATAACGGCGTGGTAAATAACCGACAGACTTCCAATCATAACTTTGATGTTGGGGTATTATATCGTTTTGATAAATTTTATTTTAACCTGAACGCCTCGAACCTTATCAATAAAGATCCAAGAAACTTGACCTTTAACATCGATGAACCCAATGAACTACGAAATTATTATGCCTATACAGGATATCGTTATACCAAGAACAAGAATAGTCGATTAGAAATTGAACCTTCTATACTTTTTAAACTTTTTGAAAGCGATGGTCGCTCTGAAACAGATTTAAATCTGAAATTCAGATGGTATGATTTCGAAGATTATTACTATGCCGGGCTTAATTATCGCTTCTTAAATGACCAAATTGGGAAACCTCTTTACGTAGCCCCATTTGTAGGTTTGAAGAAAAGCAACTTCTACTTTGGATATTCCTATCAAATAATTCTCAACGAAATTTTAGGATATAGTACGGGCACCCATGTCATTACCATTGGAGTAGACTTGTTTCAAGGTATCAGTAACTGTCGATGTACTTACTAAAGTCATTCATCATTTTTACTTTTTGATAATTTTCAACGGCAAATTGTTGTTGTTCTTTACAGCATATCCTATAGTTTTGTAGCAAATAAGCAAAACATAATCTGTGGGAAAAATAAAAATAAAAAATATCAGGGTGTTTGCCCATCATGGGTGTTTGAAAGAAGAAACTACTATTGGTAGCGAATACACGGTCGGGGTCGAAATTCAATCGAATTTGTCAAAAGCCGCTATTTCAGACAATCTCGTAGATACGGTAGATTATGTACATATCAACAGAATTGTAAAAGAAGAAATGAAACTTCCTTCTAAGCTTTTGGAACATGTGGCCCATAGAATACTGCAACGAATGCTCTCGGAACTTACAAATATAAAGGAAGCCGAAGTTTCTGTATCAAAGTTAAATCCGCCTATCAACGGTGATGTTGAGATGGTATCAGTGATTTTAAACACAAAAGATCTAGAATAAAGAACCAAACTGTTGCATATCTTTTTGATAGCTAAAAATAACATCTTACATTTGCAGCTTGTAATGGCATCGTGGCCGAGTGGCTAGGCACAGCTCTGCAAAAGCTTGTACAGCGGTTCGAATCCGCTCGATGCCTCACTTATTCAAAATCCCTTCCTTTTGGTGGGGATTTTTTTATTCTCCAATATATTCGATACGTTCAATGCCCTTTTCTATATTGAACTGGTCTTTGGGCAAAAATCCTTTAACAATTAAAACGATACCACAGATTACTAAAATAACGCCTAAACTTTTCTTTATCAATCGTATTCTGTCTTTCGTCAGCTTCTTTTTCAGACGTTTTGCCAATAGTATTTTGAATATATCGGTAACCACATAAGCGCCAATCATCGCTGAGAAGAAAATGGTAATGCGGTTGGAGTCATTGTTTAAACTAGGCCCAACGACAATAATAACGCCTAACCAAAAAACCAATACTCCAATATTAATGAAATTCAGCAAAAAACCTTTTACCAACAATCCTATATACCCTTTGTTTGCAGATAAACCTGCTTCTTTCTTCGTAACTTTTTTTGCCTCCTTTTTAAAAAAAGTTATTACACCATAAATTAAAAGAATAAAACCTCCAAAAACATATAGACCGGGTTGATTACTTAAATTCTCCAGCAGCTGGAAACTACTAAAATAAGCTAAGACTATAAAAAGAATGTCGGCAATTACAACGCCGAGATCAAAAATAATAGCCGCCCTAAAACCTTTTATGGCACTGGTTTCTAGAAGCACAAAAAAAACAGGCCCGATCATAAAGCTTAAAAAAAAGCCTAATGGTATCGCCGCCTGAACATCTTCCCACATACTGTAATTCTGATTTCTAAATTATCGAACCCATAGATTTAGATTAGGATGGAATTTAAACATCACATTTTAGTAATTCTTCCACCAAATACTGTTTTTTCCTCCATTTTTATTGGATTGCCGTAAACCAATACTTCACCCCCTGCTTTCACAGAGGCCTTCACATAGTTTGTTGCATTTATTTCGGCTTTAGAACCGGCGTTCACATTAATAGTTGAAAACTTGGTCTTTAGGTTTTTACCTTCGTATACGCCTCCGGTATTTATGGCAACATCTTGTAAATTGGAAGATCCAGTGGCCATTACAACTCCCCCAGTGACCGCTTTAATCAATATTTGCTCAACCTCTGCCTTAACCGAAAGCTCGCCTCCTTCTTGCGCTTTCAATTCAAGAATATCTTGGCTAATAACATCTTGGGAAGATATACGTGCATCTTCATTCACATCTATAATTACAATCTTATCGGTATAGTACAAATCTACAAAAGTTCTATAACCACTAAAAATTTTACCAATCTGCATTCGTAGTTTTAGAACTCCATCATTGTTGATGATTGTTACTCGAGAAGTATTCGCACCAGAAATCACAGCTCTGTTTACATCAGATTTAATAAGATTAACAGAAAGTCCGTCGAAGGCCTTTATTTCTGTAAACTTATCTAATTCTTGGGTTGCTTTTTCGTCTTGACCACTGCTGGACTTAAGCCCAATAAGCAACACTATTAAAAATAGAATCTTTTGCTTCATATCAGTTTCTAAGAAGTTTTCTTACTTACAGAACAATTTTCATTCCAAAAAATTGCCCTATCTATGCTTACCAATTAATGAGAAGTCTAAATGACGTTTTATCAAATCGGTGTTTTTTACCATCACTACAACCTCGTCACCCAATTGATAGGTTTGATTGGTGCGTTCGCCCACCAATGCGTATTGCTTTTCATCAAAGATATAATAATCGCCCTTTATGTCTCGTATACGAACCATTCCTTCACATTTATTTTCAATGATTTCTACATAGATACCCCACTCGGTTACGCCACTGATAACGCCGACGAACTCCCTATCTTGGTGGTCTTGCATAAACTTTATCTGCATATATTTTACAGAATCTCTTTCAGCATTAGACGCGAGTATTTCCATATCGGTGGAATGTTTGCATTTTTCTTCATAAACTTCCGCTTTTGGTGATTTACCGCTGTCTAAATAATGTTGTAGTAAACGATGGACCATAACGTCAGGATATCGTCTTATCGGAGAGGTGAAATGGGTGTAATAATCAAAAGCCAAACCATAATGGCCGATGTTGTTTGTTGTATAAATGGCTTTACTCATACTACGAATGGCCAAAGTATCAACTAAATTCTGTTCTTTTTTACCCTTTACATCTTCGAGAAGCTTATTTAAAGAAGCGCTAATAGACTTTTTATCTTTAAAGTTAAGGCTATGACCAAAACGCGAAACTATGCCATTAAGTGCAATCAATTTATCTTCATCTGGATTGTCATGAATACGATATACAAATGTTTTTTCAGGTTTTTGCTTTCCTATAAACTCAGCTACTTTCCGGTTTGCCAAAAGCATAAATTCCTCAATCAACTTGTTGGCATCTTTCGCTTCTTTAAAATAAACGCTTAGCGGCTCATTTTTTTCATTCAAATTAAACCGTACTTCGACCTTATCAAAAGATATAGCTCCTTTTCTCATACGGCTTTCCCGCATTATTTTTGCTAATCTATCCATTGTCAAAGTAGCTTCAACAACCTTATGAGATACTGTATAGGCCTTATCGCGTATAGAAATATCTAAAGGAATATTTCCATTTTTATTTTCGATAATGTATTGCGCCTCTTCGTAAGCAAAACGTTCATTTGAATCGATGACTGTTCTACCAAACCATTGATTTTTGACATTCGCCTTATCATCAAGTTCAAAAATGGCCGAAAAGGTATATTTCTCTTCGTTCGGCCGCAATGAGCAGGCATTATTAGATAATACCTCAGGTAGCATAGGTACTACGCGATCAACCAAATACACCGAAGTTGCACGATCATAGGCCTCATCATCAAGAATGGTATCTGTTTGCAAATAATGTGATACATCGGCTATATGAATACCAATTTCATAATTACCATTTTCCAAGACCTCAAAAGAAAGCGCATCATCAAAATCCTTGGCATCTTTAGGATCAATAGTAAAGGTCAACGTATTGCGCATATCCCTTCGCTTATCGATTTCCTCTTGCTTAATGCTTGTATCCAATTGATCCGCAAAACGTTCAATTTCCGACGGAAACTCATAGGGCAACCCATACTCTGCCAAAATAGAATGAATTTCAGTATTGTGTTCCCCAGGCATTCCAAGTACTTCCGTAATTTTTCCAAAGGGAGAATCTGCATCGTCTGGCCATTCTGTAATTTCAACAATCACTTTTTCACCATTTTTAGCGTTTCCTATTTTATCCAGGGACACAAAAACATCAGTATACATTCTAAAATCGGTCGGTCTAACAAAGGCAAATGTCTTTTGCATATCAACAATACCAACAAAAGAATTCTTTTTTCGCTCTACTATCCTGGTGATTTCCCCCTCAAGCTTTTTTCCTTTTCTTCTTGGATAGATATATACTTCGACTGTGTCTTTATGAAAAGCTTTTTTGAGTTTATTAAAGGGCACGAATACGTCGTCATCCATACCCTCGATTATAATATATGCATTACCCCGACCAGTAACATCTACAGTACCGGTATGATACGTTTTGGTCGATGCTGCTACTTTAAAATTTCCTCTACCCTCCTCTAAAATGCGCTTTTTCTCTTTTAATTGGGTCAATCGTTGAATCAACTGATTGCGTTCGTGCGCATCGGTAACTCCTATTTTAGCAGCTATTTGCTTATAATTGAAACTTTTATTCGGTTCCTGTTCGAGAACAGTAAAAATACCTTTGGTAATTTCGTTTCTTCTATGATTTTTTGATTTTTTATTTCTCTTCGACATTAAAAATTTTATTTTGTGGGAAATTACGAATTATAATCCATTGCACATTTCATACAACCTTATGTTATGATCCTATCGATGGTTATCAACAATTACTATATACATCATATTTTCTTTTTAAAATTTTAAATAAAAATGATGGTTATTATAGATCGTTAATAGTAGGGATAAAAAAAAGAAGGAAAGCTTGCTTTGAATGGATAATAAAAGTTGTTGACAATTTATAAAATGCTAGTACTATTGCAAATCAGTGGTTTAAAAAAATTATCAATAAAGGTTGATAATTAAAGTCAACATGTTTTTTTTGATAAGTTAAGGTTAATTCAATGTTAACTACTGGATATTTATCGGTGATATATGAAAGTAATTTTATTGGAAGTTAATTACGTTTTGAAAGAAGTTTTTTGTAGAGCGATATTATGCGTTAAAAACAAAATTTTAAATCCATTTTTTATTGGAAGCTTATTAACGATCTAAGCAGTAATTAACAACTACTAATTAACAACACTTTTTTGACCCTATCATAAATATTGTTGTGAACCGAACTCTTTTTGTGGTTAAACCTTAAGTATTGTATTTTTGCGATACAAACCATATCATATTTACCATGAAAATAGCCATAGGGAACGATCATGCCGGTACCGAATATAAGCTTGCCATATTGGGTTTATTAAAATCAAAAGGTATAACGGTATTGAATTATGGTACTGATGGTACCGATAGTGTTGATTATCCTGATTTTATTCATCCTGTAGCCAAGGACGTTGAAAATGGTGAAGTAAATTTTGGTATTATTGTATGCGGCAGTGGAAATGGTGCTTCTATGACGGCCAATAAACATCAAAAAGTGCGCTGTGCACTCTGCTGGAATAATGAAATAGTAGCACTTGCCCGTCAACATAATGATGCGAATATTCTTAGTTTGCCCGCTCGTTATATATCATTGCCCCAGGCATTAAATATGGTAGAGGTTTTTTTAGAAACGAGTTTTGAAGGGGGCAGACATGAAAGAAGAATAGAAAAAATACCGGCTGTCTAGCCTTTAACAGGTATTGTCAATTTGAAAATTATTCCTTCCATTTTCTTTATATTAAGATGAAATAAGGTCAAAAAATATTCATTAAGATTCTATTTGACTGCTTCATTTACTGAAGTTAGCTTATTAGTGGCCATATCTATTTTGCAGCTGATTTTTATACTTCCATTTTATAAATGGATGACAGTTTAAAAGAATTATATGCTGCTTTTGGTGTTATGAGCCTAGTTTTTGGCAATTTAAAGAGTAGAAACATAATGGCACAAAACGAATGCTTGAAATAATCGTAAAGAAATTTGAAGATTTGAATACGCGAGAACTATATGCTATTCTAAAGCTCCGGAATGAAGTTTTTGTTGTGGAGCAGAATTGCGTATATCAAGATTTGGATGGCAAAGATGATAAGGCACTTCATGTAATAGGTTTAAAAGAAAATAAAATAATAGCCTACACCCGAATTTTTAGACCTAATGATTATGCAAAAATGGCGAGTATTGGACGGGTAGTGGTCAAACGAAATCAAAGAAAATACGGGTATGGAAAAGTTCTACTAAAAGATTCTATTAGAGCGGTCGAAGCATATTTTAATGAAACAACCATTCATGTATCGGCACAGTTATATCTTGAGCGATTTTATGAAGAACTAGGTTTTGCACAAATTGGTGATAGTTACCTTGAAGATGGTATTCCACATATAGGCATGATACGTAAATCAAATACATAGCCTATGTTTTTTAACCCATAAATCTTTGATGCTATATTTTTATAGGAGTTTTATTGGTCAGGTTAATATCTTCCAGCATCATATCGGTAAACTTATAATGCCCTTTAGTTGTAATTATCCTGAATCTATTGGAGTTCATTCGACTCAAAGCATCTAAAAATAACCATTTAGATTTAAGCAGTCGCGGTTTCTCTGATTTTAAGCTAATATCAAAGAAGTATTTTCTACCATTTTTAAGGGCAACAATGTCGGGTGTGATTTTGGAATCACTTCCTTTTCTCAAATACGATTTTGGAGTTTCATAACCCTCTAAATCGGCCTTGATTCCTTCGAAGCCGGTAGCTTCTAAATGATTAATTGACTTCGCTAAAAACTCCTGATTTTCTGACTTATCTACTTTTACCATAACGAACAAGATAGTAAAAATTAAGTAAAAACCAAATATTATAAACTGATTAACAGTTATTTAAGATTAAAAATAAGATTATTTGGCCTTACAAAAGAATTTATCGTGGAGTGAAAATTATAGTTTTTCATTTCTAATGGCTTTAAATTCACTCCCACTGTACCATTTTGGAAAATAATCTTCATTAGCCAATTTCAAGCCAATTTGATAGAAGAGTTGTGCATCGAATTGAATACCACTTAATTCAGTAGTCAATGGGTCATATTCATCGGAGGGTTGATGATATTTATTGGTGAGATAATCATCATTCATTTTTTTTATAAATTCCTTGTCATGTACGAAATCCTCAAAAGAACCGCTGGCGTAAAGTGCAGGAATACCAAGTTTTGCAAAGTTAAAATGATCCGATCTAAAGAAATAACCCTTTTCTGCTTCAGGATCTGGTATAATATAGCGTCCTTGTTTTTCTGCTGCATCCTTTGCATACTGATCCATTTCAGATTGGCCGTACCCAGTAATAGTTAAATCTTTCATAGGACCAGGGCTTGATAAAGCATCCATATTTATGTTAGCTACAGTTTTTCTAGGATTATAAATGGGATGTTCAGCATAATAAGCCGAGCCCAATAAGCCTTGTTCTTCAGCCGTTACGGCCATGAAAACGATGGAACGTTTGGTAGCGCCTGATTTTTTAAAAGCTTCGGCTATGGCCAAAAGACAAGCCGTTCCTGAAGCATTGTCGACTGCACCATTATAAATAGAATCATTATCTATAGGTCTTCCGATACCCAGGTGATCCCAATGTGCCGAATAAATGAGATATTCATCTTTTCTTTCTGTACCGGGCAGTACCGCGATAACATTTTTTGAAACATTTCTTTTAAGGGTATTCGAAATCTTTAACGATGCCGTTAACCCCAATGATATTGGCTTAAAGTCTTTTGTTTTGGCCAATTCTTTAAAATTATTCATTTTGACCGAAGATGCTTGGAATAACTTTGTTGCACTTTCATTTGAAATCCATCCTTGTATATCTGTAAGGGGCTTTGCACTTTCAAGGCTTAATTGCGGGCCGCTCCAACCTGACTGAATAACGTTCCAACCGTATGAAGCGGGTTTAGTTTCGTGAATTATCAATACCCCAGCTGCGCCTTGTCTTGCCGCTTCTTCATATTTGTAGGTCCAACGACCATAATAGGTCATTTCATTTCCTTTGAATAAAGTAGTGTCTCCCGATTGAAACCCAGGATCATTGACTAAAACAACCGCCGTCTTGCCTGTCCAGTCTATGCCTTTGTAATCGTTCCACCCATATTCTGGGGCAACAATACCATAGCCTGCAAAAACAAGTTCAGAATCTTCAAGGCTAACTTCAAGATCTGTTTTCGAGGTAAGCGCTACAAAATCTTCTAAATAGGCCAAATCAAAAGACTTATCACCCGCTGAAATTTCCATTTTTTCTGCCGGTGTGCCCGTAATTTCGACTAGGGGCACCTCTTGAAAGTAACTTTCTCCATTACCAGGTAAAAGTCCAAGTTTAGAGAATTGATTTTTTAAATAGTCCACAGTTTTAACCTCTCCTTCAGTGAATGGCATTCGGCCCATAAAATCATCTGAGGCCAACCGTGCGATATGTTTGCCAATAGTTGATACATCGACTTGTACCTGGGCAGTATCATTAGCGTTGTTTGGTTTACAACCGACAAATAGTATTAAAAGTGCAATCGTGAAATAGGCTAAATAGTTATTCATCGTTTTGATTATATAAAGGGTGATTGTATTTTTTGTGGTTTCATAAAAACAGAAAAAGTAGTCTCTAACTGTCTTTTCACATTTGTTTGTATATGTTCGTATTACCAACTACCGAGTCTGTTATAAGAAACCCTGAGCATTACTAGCAAAGTAAAACTACCTATAAAATTATTCTTATGATCGATAAAATACAAGTACTATGCGCTTTGATTTTCAAAACATAATATAAGCAAACTTGGTGGTCTTTTGTTCTATTGGACAAATCATTTTACGAGATGATTTTATAAACCTGAATTATAAGTGTTTATTTTTCTTATCCCTGAGATTTTATAGTTTGAATTAGGGAGCGCCCAATATTTTCAACAACGCCGACAACGAGCGCATTACCCATGAAAAAAGCTCTTTTTGCATCTGTAATACCATCCAATTTGGTATGGTTATCAGGAAACATGTTCAAACGTTCCAGTTCAACAGGAGTGAGACGGCGAAGCCCTTTATGGGTTTGTACTACATGTTTGAACCGTGAGGGGCTTTTTCCTCCCTCCCCGGTAATAATGGTTCTTGAAGCATTATCTTGGGCATCTGGAAAAACCATAGAACCTTCTGAATAATTGTAGGAATATCCGTTTTTAGCGGTTCTAATTTCTTTTTTTGCGCCTTTCAGATATTCCCATTTTGGATAATCTTCCTGAGGAATAAAAAACCGCTCGGTGACTTCTCCATTTTGTAAAACATCGCCTAATACCATTCGCTTACCATTGTACTTTGGGGTAGTTTTAATAGTACTTATTTTTCCATTGATAAAAATCCCAGCATTTTTGAAGGGAGATAGCTTTTTTCCTCTATTAAAGTTTTCAGAAAGTGTTACCAGGTTGTCATTGATTTCAAAAGACGATAAAATAGTTATTCGTTCTTCTATGGGAAATGCTTTGACTAGAGTTCCTGATTTGCTTATCCAATCCGATTTATCGGCTTTTAACAACCTTTGGTAAATGGGAGTCGATTTATGATATCCTAGAAAAAAGATTCTTCTTCGCCGTTGTGGCATTCCATAGTCTGCGGCATTGATTACACGCCACTCTACGGCATAACCCAATTCATCAAGACTTTTGAGCATAATGGCAAAATCCCTGCCCCGTTGTGCCGAAGGTGAATTGAGCAAACGGTCTACATTTTCTAGGAACAAATATTTCGGTGGGGCAGATTTTTCGGAAAGTATTCTGTGTATGCTCCACCACAACACTCCTTTTTTACCGATAAGCCCTTTTGAATTCTGTAAGGTCGTTGCGACGGAATAATCTTGACAAGGAAATCCGCCGACTAAAATATCCGCATCGGGAATTTCCGATGTTGGCACCTGTGAAATATCGGCATTGCTATGATTTTTGGAACCAAACCGTGCTTCATAGACTTTTGATGCGTGTTGTATTTTCGTTGATGGTTCCCATTGGTTGCTCCACACCACTTTAAATCCACTACTGCGTTCCAATCCCAAACGGAAACCGCCAACACCTGCAAAAAGCTCTATTACTCTTAATTTGTTCATTGGGGTTAAAATTAGACAAAAACAATAAAAAACAATTGGCTTTTTATGACTTGGCGCGCTCAGGGGAATATGTTTATTTTTACAAAAACAATGTTGACCTATGAAATTCATACAAAGAATTTATATCATACTTTTTTGCTCAACCTTTTTTGTAGCCTGTGAAAGTGAAAAGAAGTCAGAAAATCCACTTCAAGATGAGATTACAAAGGTGAAATCTGAGTTTGCCCCTGACAAAAGAGTGGCATTGTTTGATTTATGGGCGGTAAAAAACAACGATGCCTATATTTTAAAGGGTGAAAGTAATCTACCCCAAGCGGTTACAGCGCTGAAGGAAAATCTTGAATCCCAAAACATTGCGTTTGTAGATAGCATACAAATGTTGCCCTCGGAAGCACTGCAAGGAAAGACCCATGGTGTTATAAAAATATCGGTAGCCAACTTACGCAGTAAGCCGGGTCATTCATCTGAATTGGCAACACAGGCTACTTTAGGAACCCCGGTGAAAGTATATAAACAAGACGATAATTGGTATTTTATTCAGACTCCCGATAATTATTTGGCATGGGTCGATAGGGGAGGTGTCGAATTGATGGACAAAAAACGGGCGACAGATTGGAAATCCTTCGAAAAAATCATTTATACAAAAACTTTCGGACAGTCATATTCGGCGTCCGATACCAGTTCCCAAGTGGTTTCCGATATGGTTGCAGGAGCTATTTTGGAAAAAATCGGACAACAGAATGGCTTTTTTGAAGTACGTTATCCTGATGGGCGGTTAGCTTTTATTTATGAAAGAGAGGCTCAAGACTATAATCTTTGGTTGAAGAACCTAGAACCCACCACGGAGAGCTTGGTTGCTACTTCTAAAACGCTAATGGGGCTTCCCTATCTATGGGGAGGAACCTCACCAAAAGGGGTGGATTGCAGCGGATTTACCAAAACGATTTACTTTTTAAACGGTATGGTCATTCCACGTGATGCCTCTCAACAAGTACATTCGGGAAAAGAAGTAGATTCGGTTAGAAATTTTGAAAACTTGGAAAAAGGAGATTTACTATTTTTCGGACGTCAGGCAACGGATTCAACAAAAGAAAAAGTCGTACATGTAGGAATGTGGATCGGAAACAATGAATTTATCCATTCTTCAGGTCGTGTACATATCAGCAGTATGGATGCTAACGCCGAAAATTATGACGAATACAATCGCAATCGGTACTTGAGGTCTAACCGCTATTTAGCCGATAACAAGAAAGGTGTTATCGAACTTACGAAAACACCCCTTTTTAAAGATTGACATTAGAGCTCGACAGTTTTTCCTGTTCGGAACGACTCATCGGCCGCTAAAACAATCCGAAGACTATTTACAGCGTCTCTTAAGTGGTCATTCAAATCTAAGTTTTCGGTTATGGCCTTTAGAAAATATTCTTGTTCCAATAGGCATAATCCATCATGATCGGGCTCATCGGAAGTATCGATAATTTCGTCATTTTTAATAAAATTTCCATCTGTATCGGTAGCGCTATGGTGCAATTTTAAAGCGCCTGTTTTAGAATGGCTATCCACATCATCCGATTCCCCTTTGGCCTCATCGGTTATGGAAACACAGCCCTTTGGCCCGATAACATCCTTAATAAAAAAGGCGGTTTCGCTCATCATGGGCCCCCAACCTGCTTCGTACCAACCTACTGAACCATCTTCGAAGCGAACTTGCAATTGTCCGTAGTTGTACATCTTCGCGTCGATTTCATCGGTAAGCCGTGCACCTATTGCACTTACACTTTTCGGAGTAGATGCGGTCATCAAACACATTACGTCAACATAGTGTACACCACAATCTACAATTGGAGACATCGATTGCATCAATTGTTTGTGGGTATACCAATGGGCTCCCGAGCTTTGTTGATTAAGGTTCATTCGCATCACTAGCGGTTTACCCAAGGTTTGTGCCACTTCTACAAATTTCTTCCATGCGGGGTGTACCCGAAGAATATAGCCTACCACCATTTTTTTGTTCTTTTCATGGGCAAGGCTGACTATCTTTTCAGCTTCTTCCACTGTTAGTGCCAACGGCTTTTCAACAAAAATATGGGCATTGGCTTCCAGAGCGACCTTAATATATTCGGCATGGGTATCTGGGTAGGTGTTGATGGAAACTGCATCTGGCTTGGTGTCAGCCAATGCTTGGGCATAATCGCCAAAAGTGGGCAAACCACCCAGTTCGTCGGATAATTTTTCACGGCTTTCGGGTTTTCGACTGACCAGGCCAACAATTTCAAATCCTTCTAGCTGATGATATGCACGGGCATGTGAGGTTCCCATATTACCACACCCTACTACTAAAACGCGTACTTTTCTCATATAAACATCTTTATTATTCCAAGGCAAATGCCACAATTTGATTTCCTTTTTTCGTTCCTAACTTTTCGCCACCACATGCTACGGCAATATATTGTTTTCCCTCGACTTCATACATGGCCGGAGTGGCAAAAGCCGGAGCAGGCAACTCGTATTCCCAAAGTAATTTGCCTGTGTGCTTATCGAATGCCCTAAAATAACCATCTTTTGTTGCTCCAATAAAAAGTAGACCGTTTTTAGTAATTAAGGGACCGCCATAATTTTCCGATCCAGTAATTGGGAAACCTTTTTCTTTAAGCATTGGGGTTTCACCAAAAGGTATCGACCATATATACTCACCGGTATTTAAGTCGATAGCGTGTAGGGTGCCCCAGGGCGGCGAAATTGCCGGCAGGCCATTTTTATCTAAGAATTTGTGATAACCACCATGTTTGTACGGTAAAGGGTATGGCTTTGACAAGGGCACACCTTCAGTTATTTCGAACTTGTCTTGTTGCTCCAAAAGGAACGCCAAAAGACCTTTTTTTTCGGCATCTGAAATTTGAGGGAAACCGGTCATCATTCCTTTCCCATTGCTAATGATTGATTCGATAGCTTCTTTCGATAGCCGCTCTTGAATTCCTAAGAGCGAAGGAAATCCGCTTACTTCGAGTCCTTGTCGATCTTTTTGGTGGCAATTGACACAATATTTGTGATAAACAGCTTCCCCAAAGGGTAATCTGGGAGCGGTACTATCATTGGCTTTCATTTGAAGTATCCAGGCCATTTCGTTCGAATTGACATAGAGAATGCCTTCTTTTGGATCGGCCCCGGCACCACCCCATTCAGCCGCTCCGTCATAGCCTGGTAATAATAAAACGGGGTCTAAACTTGGTGGGGCATACATTCTTTTATCAGACTTCGTAATAATTTGACGCAAAGAGTCCGGGTTTTCGGCATAAGGACTAACATTATCCTCTGTTAATGTTGTGGAGTATCGCGCAAATGCTTTTGGTTTTACGGGAATGGGCTGTGTGGCCCACACCACTTCTCCTTCAAGAGTTGATGTGGTTGGCACAGGCACTTCTTCTATGTCGAACAAGGGTTCCCCCGTTTTACGGTCAAAGACATAAACAAAGCCCTGTTTGGTAACTTGGGCTACGGCTGCGATTCTTTTGCCTCCCCTTTCAACGGTTATCAGATTCGGAGGGGCAGGGGGATCACGGTCCCAAACGTCATGATGGGTAAATTGAAAGTGCCAAATTCGTTTCCCCGTTCGAGCATTGAGGGCCAAAAGGCAGTTCGCATAGAGATTACTTCCTTTTCGTTTGCCACCATAAAAATCGGGGGCAGCAGATCCTGTAGGTACATAAAGAATCGCTTCTTCCTGGTCCACTGCCATACCGGCCCAATTATTGGCTGCACCAACAAGTTCGCTTTTGTAGCTGTTTGGGTCTTCCCAAGTGCCATAACCTTCCTCCCCGGGATGGGGAATGGTATGAAAAACCCATTCCAAGGCTCCGGTTATCACATTAAATGCCATAATATTACCAGGTGCCGAACCAACATCTTCCGAAAGACGCAACGGCATAAAAATCATATCCTCAAAGATAGTTCCGGGCGTATTAGAAATCACAAACTTGTCCTTGGCACTTTTCGGCATACCAGATCGTAGGTCTATTTTTCCTCGGTTCCCAAAGGTTGCAATGGGTTTTCCTGTTAAGGCATTTAAAGCATATAGATCCGAACCTTTGGAAAATAAAATTCTTTTATCATCATCTTTTCCCCAAAAAGACACCCCCCTGCTAGTCGAAAGCTGAAGAGGAAGAGAGTCGCCAAAACGCCAAATTTCCTGTCCTGTCGAAGCATTGAGCGCTACTACCCTCAGTGCTGCTGTAACTCCATAAAGTATGCTATCAACGATAATAGGATTCATTTGCATTTGTCCGGTATCTGGCGCCTGATAAGACCATGCCAATTTTAGTTTTCCCACATTTTCGGGTGTAATCTGTGAAAGCGTAGAAAAATGGTTACGATCGGGTCCGCCCAAATAAGAGGTCCATGTAGAATAATTATTTTTGGCACTGTCGATTTTTTCTTTTGAATTACAGCTTGGTAATAAAAGGAGAATTGATAAAAAGGAACAAAAGCGATAGTAAAGATTAAAATTGATTTTCATAAGCCGCCGATTGAACTTTTTTTAAAAGTAAGGAAAATGAAGAATAAAGAAGGCACGTGCCATGGATATGATTACAAAGTAGATAAAGTATTAGAAAAAACGCGCTAAGATTTTTTGAACTGAGGGGTAATAGGAGCGGCCAAATAGATTAAGGTGTACCAATAGATAGTATAGCTGGTATAAATCATTATACTTTTGATCCCATTTCTTCTCGGAAAAATGAGTTTCGTAAGCTTTATAGAACTCAGGTAAAAATCCGCCGAAAAGATGGGTCATTGCGATATCTACTCTAGAATCACCGAAAGAAACGGCTGGGTCGATGAGGTAAGGAATTCCGTTTGATGAGATAAGGTAGTTTCCGCTCCATAGGTCGCCATGTATAAGTGAAGGTCGAACAGTTTCCAACCATGGTGAACAAACTTGCAGCATGGTATGAATGGAAGGGATCTCTGAACTGGTAAGTAAACCATTTTTTTGAGCATGTGTTAGCTGAGGCCATAACCGCTCTTTAACATAAAAATTAGACCAAAGCGTATGCTTTCTGTTCGATTGTGGAAAATTTCCTATAAAATTGTTGCTTTCCCAACCGAAATAATCCGCCGAAACCCCGTGCAGTTGCGCTATTTCGTTCCCCAAACGTTCGGAAGTTCGATTATTGGGCTGTTGGGTCTCAATATATTCCAATAATAGAAAAGCGGTAGTATCGATTTTTCCGTTTCCATAGATCTGAGGCACATGAATCGTATTTGTAGCGCCAATGGTTTGCAGTCCGGCTCTTTCAAGGGCGAACATGTTCTGGGCATTACTAGAAGTGTTTGTCTTGCAAAAGAACCGTTCGGTGGCTGTTTGAAGGCAATACGCCTGCGAAATGTCACCTCCAGATAAAGAAGTTATATTTTTTATAGGACAGGCGAGAACGGTTGAAAGATGCGCTATTAGATTATTAGTCATATTTATTTACTGCCAAACCTGAACAACCACAGATTATTATAAATGAGTTATAGTAAGGTACTAAAATTGTCCAATGTAATTAAATCGTTCTTAGGGCTTATTTTTAATTTTTTCCATAATTTGTACGGAATAACCTCCTAAACTAAAAATGATGTCTCAGTTAGCAACAAATGTATCTAAACGATTATTTTCTTTGGATGTTTTTAGGGGGTTAACTATGTTTCTATTGATTGCGGAAGCGGCAGGATTTCATCATAATTTTTCGGAGTTGGTGGAAGGAACGGCTTTTTCTGGACTGGCACACCAATTACATCACCACCCTTGGAACGGACTTCGTTTTTGGGATTTGATTCAGCCCTTCTTTATGTTTATTGTGGGTGTAGCCATGCCGTTCTCCATGCGAAAACGTTTGGCTTCTGGCAATCGGAAAGCGGTCACCCGGCATATTTTGAGAAGATGTATTTTATTATTTAGTTTCGGGGTGCTCTTACATTGTGTATACAGCCACGCTTTGGTTTGGGAGTTATGGAATGTGTTGGTGCAATTGGCCTTTACCATACTTATTGCTTATATAATTATGCACCTGCCTTCTAGAACACAAATTGCAATTTCGATTGGATTATTGGTTCTCACGGAAATTCTATATCGGACATACAATGCAGCAGAACCATACAGTCAAGGCGGAAATTTCGGTGCTTGGTTTGATATGTTGGTTATGGGAAAAACAAATGGTGGTCATTGGGTATTTATCAATTTTGTGCCCACAGCGGCGCATACGATCTGGGGGGTTGTTTGCGGACAAGCATTGTTGTCGAACCGACTAGTAGTGGAAAAATTAAAATCTTTTTTGATTTGGGGGTCCGTAATTTTGGTATTAGGTTTTGCTTTGGATGTATTGAATATCACTCCAATAATCAAAAGGATAGCCACATCTTCGTTTACATTGGCCTCGGGGGGCATCGCTATTTTGACGTTGACCCTATTTTATTGGGCTATCGACGTTAGAGGACATCAAAAGAATTGGCTAAGAATATTTTCCGTGGTAGGCACCAACTCCATTTTTATCTATTTGTTTGCCGAGACGGTCGGGGCACAATGGTTCCGTGGTTTTGGTGAGATTTGGACGAAAGGGCTTCTTGGTCCGATTGGTTTGCCCGATGATTTCATCATGGTTGTTAATGCCCTGTTGGTTCTCTTCATCTTTTGGTATATCACCTATTTCTTAGATCAAAAGAACGTGTATTTCAAGGTTTAGAGGCCTTAGAAAAAGAAAAAATTTCTGACGTGTCCTAATTTCAATAGCAATAGCGGAAAGCATCGATTTAAAAGAAAAACAGACTGCTAGGTCAGAAGATTGTCTATGATCTAATGTCATCTTGTTTAATCTATCGCTAAAGAGTGAAATAATTCCGACACGATAGAAATATCTCTTTTGAAAAATTGACAGCGTCACGTAAACAAACCCAGTAGTTTGTTAAACGATTGGCCGGAGTAGCAACATAGGCCTTTAAAATGAAAGAGAGTGTTTAAAAATTTCTGATAGTTATTGAGAGGCACGAAGCAATCTGTTACTTATTAAGTAGTAATCGACAGACTGGTTCACTTTGTTCACAATGACCACTTGTTCTAACTTTTTAAACACTCTCTTTTTCCCTTTTCTTACATTTTATTTCTTCAAAGCATCCGAGTTTTCTAAATAAATGGCGTTGTCAAGTTGTTTTGACAATTTTTCAAAGAACAGCATTTCGGCATAGAATTGCCAATCGAAATTAATAGATTGGTTGGCCAGGTGAACATGATGATCCTGATCAAGAATGTAATCGTCGGGCTTGTTTAATATACGGGTCTTTCCATAAACGTTCTCCAACTCCTTTCTGTGTGCAATGAAATCCTTTCGTAGTCCGTCCAGGTTTTTAAGCGCGGTGGTCTTCTCGTCCGGGCTTTCGGCCGCATCATAAGCTTGCAGTCCCAATAGTAATTTGGCAGGAACAGCAGTCATGTTGTTTACTTGCTCGTAAACATCTAATGTGTAGCTATTACGTATAGCTTTTGATTTGGCTTCTTTGATGATGGCCGCAATACTGTCAGTTTGTTTTATGACTTTAGATGCTTGCTGTAACCGGGGGGCATATTTTTCGCTCCACGCTCCTTGTTTACCGTTCAGGGGAAGGTCAATAACTCCTTCTTCTACAGCATTGTCCATACTTGCCAAGAAATTACGCTTGTTTCCTTTTAATAGCGCATTTTTCCAAAAGATTACGGGTTTTTCCAGACTATCGATGAAGGCATTTGACCCATCGGCCATAGCATGGGAAAATTCACGTTGTCGGTAGGCCGTTTTTAAAGCGTCGTTACTTCTTTTTTCTCCTGACCAGGTATATTCCGAAAAGAAAACAATTCCCCTATTATAGAGCTCAAAATGTGGTGAATCGTCGTCCCAAAGGGTCAATAATAGTCCGTGAGAACCGCTATCAATTGAATTTAAGGCAAAAGACTTGATGTTTTCGATATTACTCTCTTCCTGTGGCATTAAAACCCATCTGGTTTGCCCAGCCGTGGCTCCCATTACCTGCAAACCGTTTTCACGAAACCAGTCCATTGCCTTGGTATTCCCCAGAGCTTCGGGCGAACTGTAGTTCCATCTCATATAGATGCAGTTTTTTGGAAATTGGTCAAGAAACTCGGCCAATCTATGTCCGTTTTTGGCCCAGACACTGTCTACTTCCTGTTGGGTCATTTCTGGCTGAAACATGGGTGCATATACTTCTGCCTGCTTCAATGGCATATCATCCCAAAAAATCGGAATTCGATTATGTTCCGCGGCAAATTTACTGACTTTATCGAGCCACATCAGTTGAAGCTCTAAAGCTGATTTTTCGCTGTTGCGCCCTGTTGTATGTACCTCATCGCCACCCACATGAAGGTATTTGCCATGTGGTGTTGCCTCCATTGCATCTAAATACAAGTCGAACTGAACATCGTAGGTCTTTGGATTCAAGGGGTTAAAAGCCCAATCACTAGTAGGGTCATCCCTAAGTTCTTTATATTCTGGGTGCTTCAAAATAAAGGAAGCATGCCCCAACCCTTGTACTAAAGGACTGATCTCGATATGCCGGGCTGCTGCATAATCGCTTAATTTGGCCCATTCCTCGAGGCTAAGGGCATCGGCAGAACCTATGACGGGCTGCCTTTTGAATTTCATTTTGTCTTCAGCCTCAAGAATGATGGCATTCACTTTATAGCTGGCCAATTTGTCCATCAATCTGTAATAATAATCTGTTTTTTCAAGATGGTGTTTTACATCTAAATGTACAGCACGATAGGCCAACAATGGATAATCTTTTATTGAACATAAGGGTAAATTTACCTGTTGCTCAATTGCATCTTCAAGCAGTTGCTCGAGCGTTATCAAACCGTAAAAAAGGCCTGATTGATCTTTTCCGGTAATGGATACTTGTCCATTCACAATGCTAAGTGAATATCCCTCCGCAGATATATCCATGGTTTTATCCAAGGTGAGTACCAATTGAGCATTAGAAGGGTCTTTGGCCGGTTTGATTCCCTTTAAGTTGGCACCAAGTATTGCCGGATCGATTTGCGTGTTGGAATAGTAATTTTCTATGGTACCTGCATCCAGTTCACTTACGCCAGAAACCTCGAATTCTTGGGGTTCGGGCAGTACTTTGAAATCACCAAGCTTCTTGTCTTGGTCTTTACATGAAATTAAAATTGAAATGCAAAATAGCAGGGAGAAGAATTTTTGATTCATAGAAGTGTGTTGTTTTTATTTTTTAATGTGCAACTGCCAAAAATACATAAATGAAGAAAACTATGAGTATATTTCGAGAGCAATAAAGTTTATCGGTAAAAGTTATGATCTCAAAATTTAAATCGCTGTTTTCACTTATTTCAGGAGGAAGCCTTTTATTATTGCTCTTGACCCAGTGCTCCGTGAAAAAATCAGTTGTTTCAAATACCCACGATGGTTGGCAACAAATGTTCAATGGTCAAGACATTAAAGATTGGACTACCAAAATTCATCATTATGAAGTAGGAGATAATTACGGAGACACTTTTAGGGTAGAGGACGGTCTTATAAAAGTAAGGTACGACAACTACGAGGGAGACTTCAATGATCGATACGGCCATCTATATTACAATACGCCGTATTCCTATTATCATTTTTCAATGGAGTATCGTTTTGTGGGCGATTTGCACCCAGGAGCGCCGAGTTTCACGCTTAAAAATAGTGGTGTTATGTTTCATTCGCAAGACCCGAGAACAATGCCCAAAGAACAAGATTGGCCAATTTCTGTGGAAATGCAGTTTTTAGCGGGCATCAAGGAAGGTGAAGCCCGACCAACGGGCAATATGTGTTCGCCAGGCACCGATGTTGTCTATAAAGGTAAAATTGACCCCAGACATTGTATAAATTCGTCTTCTGACACGTACTATGGAGATCAATGGGTCAAAGCAGAGATGATTATACGGGGAGATTCGTTGGTGACCCATATAATCAACGGGGAGACCGTTCTCGAATATACGAAACCGCAAATGGGCGGAGGAGTAGCCAACAGGTATGACCCTAAAATGAAACAGGACGGGAAATTATTGACCGGGGGTTTTATTGCCTTACAAAGTGAAGGCCAACCTATTGATTTTAGAAATATCAAGATTAAGAACCTAAAAGGGTGTATGGACCCCAAGGCCAAGAACTATAAGAGGTATTTTATAAAATCGGATCCGGCATCGTGTACCTATTAATCCCATTGTCTTTTCCGGAAAATTAAAATTGGATAATAGATGTCACTGCCGGTCGTATATTAATGCGATTAAAAACTCATAAACTATGATAAAAGTGGGTAAATCTGGCTGTGCCTTGGTTCTATTGATTCTCTTTGGAGCAACATGTTTTTCTGCCCCATTGGCTCGGTTAGATTCAGTTAGTCTAGCAATGGTCAAGCAAAAAATTCACGGGGGTACGGCGTCAGAGCGAACAAGAACAGCATATAAACAATTACTCGAGAATGCCGAGCAATTGCTAACTATGGAAAACCCTACGGTAATGGATAAATCCATCATTCCACCCTCGGGGAACAAGCACGATTACTTGAGTATTGGTCGCTATTGGTGGCCAAATCCCGATACTTCGAATGGAATGCCTTGGGTAAGAAAGGATGGAGAGACCAATCCTGACACTCAAACAGGCGCTGTTGACAGAAATAGATTGAGTGATATGACGAACGGAGTTGAAAACCTCAGTCTTGCCTATTATTTTTCCGAGGATGAGCGCTATGCCCATAAAGCGATAAGCATACTGAAAACCTGGTTTCTTGATGAGGAGACATTAATGAATCCCCACTTGGAATTTGCCCAAAGTATACCTGGTAATCCCGAGGGGAGGCCTTTTGGTGTTTTAGATGGTAGGGCCATAGCTTCTTTAATACCCAATGCTATCGACATGTTATCCGATTCTCAGCATTGGACGACACAGGATGACTTAAAAATGACCCGATGGTTGACTTCGTATTTGACTTGGTTGACCGAAAGTGATTTGGGCAAAGAAGAAGGCGAACAAGAAAATAATCATGGTTCGTGGTACCGATTTCAGGTTGCATCACTAGCACATTATCTGGGGAATAAGCCTCTGATTAAAAAGATGGTTGAGCTAGCCCAACAAAGCCTGGATCGACAGTTGAATAATAAGGGGGGACAAATTCATGAACTTGAACGTACGAGGTCTTTTTTTTATAGTTGCTTTAACCTGGATGCGTTGACAAATATTGCCGCTTTTGGTGACGAGGTCGGTATGGATATGTGGCACTTTGAGTCTGATGAAGGAAAGAGCCTGGCTTTGGCCATAAATTATCTAACTTCCGTAATCAGTGGGGAAGACTGGCAACACCCTAGTCATCGTGGCGTTGATTTGTCGTATTTGGTGCCAATACTTGCCCGAGCTTCTGTCCGTACCAAATCAAAAGAATTTTCTAACTTTTTAACCCAGGCCATAAACGAACTTGTCAAAAAGGAAAAAGTGGCTGGCTTGCAAAACAAAGTGCTTCAAGAGTTAAGTCTTCGTTCTAACCTTACGTTTTGACACCTTAATGGGATTCTAAAATACAGTATTGAATTAAAAGAGCCCATTTGCAAGCACTGCTTATTTTTCATAAAGCTCTATCGGAAGTTCATCGGGGTCTGAAAAAAAGGTGAATTTCTTGTTGGTCAGCTTATCAATACGCACCTCTTCTGTTGGCACACCGTGACTTTTTAATGCCAATATCGATTGAGAAATGTTATCAACTTCGAAGGCCAAATGACGGAGTCCTTGTGCCTCGGGCCGGGAGACACGTTTCGGCGGGTCGGGAAAGGAAAATAACTCGATCATATAGACGCCATTAAGGGCAAGGTCTAGTTTATACGACCGCCGTTCTTTACGAAAGGTTTCTTTCAATATGCTCAAACCCAAAACTTCGACATAAAAGTGTTTTGACTTTTGATAGTCTGAGCAAATAATAGCGATGTGATGAATTTTATTAAGATGCACGGTAAATTATGGTTTTAGGATAAATCCTCGGGATAAATTCCTGCCGTTGTCCACCCACCATCTACCGGAATGGTTTGCCCATTTATATGGGCAGCTTCCTCGGAAAGTAGAAATAAACAGGTTCTGGCAATATCTTCGGGTTTCCCGACCACACCCCTCGGAATTAATTTCCCCCACACCCCTTCGTAGTCGGGTTGCTCTTTTTTGGTTCGCTCGGTCAATGTGGCGCCGGGTGCTATGGCATTTATAGTTATACCATATCTGCCCAATTCATAAGCAAGGTTACGGGCCATTAGCTGAAGGGCCGCTTTTGTCATGCCATAGGCTGTGAGGTTACGATAGGCTTGAATGCCTACTTGGGAAGACATCAAAACAACACGCCCTCCCTTGCCGCTCTTTATCATTTCTTTGGCGGCGCGCTGTACCAAAAAGAAAGCTCCGTGTAAATTGAGTTGTAATACCTTTTGAAAGGATTCTGGAGTAAACGAAAGAAAATCCCCAAAAAACGTAATACCCGCATTGGGAATGATAAAGTCAACTTTCCCGAAGTTTTCGAGAGTAAAGTCGACCATAGCATTTATGGTCGAAATATCTCCTGCATCACCCGAAAAGGCCAGACAATTTCCTGGTCGTCCTTTAGTCAATGTTTCGGCGGCCCTACAGCCCCGAGTTTCATCGACGTCGTTCAAGACTACGTCTGCACCAGCCTTTAGTAACAATTCGGCGATGGCATAGCCAATACCCTCTCCTGCTCCAGTTACTATGGCTACCTTATTCTTGATTCCCGAGTAATTCATTATTTATTCTTAAAAAGAGTTATGGGCGTTCCTTTGACTTTTGGACGATATACGAATAGACCGCCACTTTTAGGAAACGTTTGAAGCTGTTTTTCACTTAAATCACTTCGCGCAGAGGTAATATATAAGTGATCTAAATTTTTGCCGCCAAAACAACAGGAGGTCACATGTGGCGCATCAACTTCAACCGTTTCCAGCACTTCACCAGTATCAGGGTTCCAGCGGCGCACACAATTTCCGCCCCAATGTGCTATCCAAAGCATGCCTTCGGCGTCGATGCTCATACCATCAGGGCTGCCATACTGTTCGGGAATTGAAAGAAGTATTCTTTTATTCGATATACTGCTGGTCGATATATCAAAATCAAAACCATAAACTTTGCGGTCGTCTGAATCGATGTAGTAAAAGGTTTTATTATCAGCACTCCATGCCATGCCGTTTGAAATGGTAGTTTGAGAAACATGTGTTGTGACAGTATATTGTGCATCTACACGGTACAGATTGCCACTTTTAGGAACAAATTTTTTGTGCATACTGCCTATCCAGAAATTACCGTTAGGCCCTACTTTACCGTCATTATAGCGCATATCGGTATCGTGATTTTCCAACGCGTTATGCTGAAGCAGTGTTCCTGTTTCCGTGTTAAAAGAGGCTAGGCCCGGCTCAAGGGCCAATATGAGATTTCCATTTTCAGCGGGAACGGCCGCTCCCAACATGCCCTCAAAACTCCACTGACGGTTTTCACCATTGATAGGATTGTACTGATGCAATTTTTTTCCTTCGATATCCACCCAAAAAAGCAATTGTTTAAAAGGATCCCAAACTGGGCCTTCTCCTAAAGTAGCTTTGGCATCATATACTAATTTTGCGTTACTGTTCTTGGTCATGCTATGCGGCATATCAATTTTATTGAAAGTTACGTAATTCGTTTAATTTGGATTAGTTGCAGAGGACTGTGTCACTTTTTCAAATTCTGTTTTGAGCTTCTTCAATACGGCTCTATCATCGGGGTTGTCGGTACTTTTAAAAAGGTTTTCTACTTTCACTATATTTTCAGGAGCTGTTCGGTTGTAAGCAATACCAGGAGTATTTTCTTTCGAAAAAAAATAATTGCCCTTTACGGTATTGGTTGAGGCTTTATGAAAACGAAGTGGAGATTTGGCAATGTTATAAATCAGGTTTTTCTCAACCAATACATCCTTAGTACCCTCATCAAGAAACATTCCGTTGCTTTCTGCTCTACCAGCGTTTACCGAAATATCGTGGATATGGTTTTCGGTCAAGCGGGTACCAGGTTGCAAACCCAGCAAATAAACGCCGCCTCCGTCACTCAATTTTCGTAGGATATGGTGTATATGGTTTTGAGCAACGATATTATCACGACAAGGGGTTGATTGTGGGCTCCACATCCATCCTATCGATATACCAGTATACGGCAGATTGTATATATCATTATTTCGCAACACGGTTTCCGCTGTCAACCCACACCAGATGCCCACAGCTCCGTAAAACTGAACCCCACAATTAGAAACATCACAAGACTCAACGCTATTGGCTCGCGCCACTTGTTCTGGTGCCGTCTTCCACCAAGGGGTATTGCCAATGGCGCGATCCCGACCCTCACCAATCATAATTCCATTACCGGAAATATCGTAAATACGGCAATTTTTCAAGGCACAATTGGTACTGCCCGTACCGAACCAAACTGCACTGCCGCCCATTGAAAGGAACTCGCAATTTTCAAACCGAACGTTATCCGCCCATTGGGTTTGTATGGCCGCTGGAACAACATTCCACTCTGCTGTTTGACCCCTTGGATCAAAATGACAGGCTTGAATGCCGGCGTAGGTTTCCTCGGGAGGGTTCCATCTGCAATATTTAAAGCTAATCCCTTCAAAGGAAACATTTGATATCGATTTCTTTACACTGCCCCGAACCTGTATAAGGCGCTCTGCCACAGGAATTTCGATGGTTAATGAATTTGGATCAAAGTTTGAGGGTAGTTTCAAGCGTACCTCCTTATTGGGCGCGTCAAAGTACCATTCGTAATCGGCATCTAAGAACTCAGGAGCATTTTCAAGATAATAGCGTGGGTTCGGTTCCCAATTATCAAGGGTGAAAAAGCTGAGGTTTTTTGCTCCAATCGAGTCTATCGTATGGAGCACATTTTTTTTTTGATCGATATTTTTAACCGGAATTCGGGTGATTGACCAATCATGGAGTAAGACCAGTTCAGGATGTACAGTACTTGTTGGAATAGGGAAATCACCCGCGTTAAAAGTAAAATGGGTTCGTTTATCAGCGCCCACCTTATTTACCCTCAGGTAGCCACTATTCGGGTGTCTGGCCCTAGTTGTTCTTTGCCCATTGATAAAAAGTTCACGGAAAGTTTCTATTTGGTGGGTTATTGAACAGGCCCACAAATTATCTCCTAGATTTCGCCAACCAGTTAGTTGATAGGCACCAGAAATCACAGGTTTAGCGTTGTCCATCGCCTTAAAGGAAATGGGGATGTTGCTTTTTTTCAGCATTGCATCAATGACTAAAGGATTTTTGATACGATATATACCATCATTCAGCCACAATACTATGCTTTGATATTTTGTGTTGTGCAAAGAAGCTATTTCGTCATATGCTCTGTGAAGGGTTTTGAAAGGTTCATCAAAATTTCCCGTGGATTTATCTGTACCGTAAGGAGCAACATAGATTTCTTTAGTATACTGCGCATTCAAACCCTTTATTAGAAACATGGAGAAGAACAAAAGAATGTGACGGGCAGCCATTTACTTTTTAAGTTTTGGTGGGAATAATCGAAAATAGTCTCAAAATGACAATTTTCAAAATTTCACCAGCATTGAAATAAGGGTCAACGGCTATTATTCTTCTTTAACAAAATCTTTTTTTAGACGAATCGGACTATCGGGTATTTTGTTTATCAACTCCTTCTTTCCGTTCTTTTTAATAAGCTCGAAAGCATCGTAAAGATTGCCGGTAGGGGTGTAGGCGCCATAGGTAATCGTATCTTTTGATACAGTAATGATTTGAAATAGTTGCGTGAACTCTCCGCGCCGCGCCATCCATTCTTGATCCTGTGATTCGTACATTTTTGGACCACTTACCGATACGGCATAAACAGTTCCTATGTCATTGACCACGGTAAGACCCTGCCCCTCATTCTTTACGTAGCCGCGTGCATAAGTGTGGTCATGACCCTGAAGCACTAAATCTACACCATACTTGTCAATTAAGGGCTTAAAGGCTTTGCGAAGTTTTTTATTATCTCGCCCTTTTGCCGTTGAAAAAATGGGGTAATGGGTGGTAATTGTAGTCCATTTCTTTGTATTGGTCCTAAGAACGGAATCGAGCCATTTGGTTTGAGCGATTCGAGCTTCTTTATGCTCGTCAAAAGCCTCTCCATCAATTGAAATAAGTTTCATATTTTCATAATCAATGGCATAACAGGTCTCTTTTAGGGCTTTTGTGGGACCATTTTCAGGAAGCGTAAATTGAGGTCTCCATAATGACGATAATATTCCGTCTCGATACTCGTGATTGCCTGGAGTCATAATGCTGGGTACCGTGGCATGTATAAAACTGCCGGCATGAAACCACTCACCCCATTCAGAGTTAGCATCACGATCATTGATCAAGTCGCCCGCATGCAACATAAAGTCAACTTGAGGATATTGTTTATATGAGTTTCGAATGACTCGTGACCAAAGTGATTTTACATTGTTTTGTGCATCACCAAAATAAATAAAGCTAAAAGGCTTGTTGTCATTGTCGCTTGCTGTAGTAAATTGAAACCATTCGCTCCAATACGCATTGTTTTCGGTGCCGCTTCCTACGCGATAAGTGTATAAGGTATTGGGCTCGAGTTCAGATACCACTGCCGAATGAAAACTCGCCTTCACCAAGGGCTCCCTTCTGTTTTGATTTTCGAAACTTTGTGTGACTGCAGAGACTTTTCGAACGTCACCAAGCAAAAATTCAGGACCATCGGTGGCTTTCGCTATTTCAACCACACCAGATTCAATTTGCTGATTTGTACGCCAATTGACCGCAAAACTGTGAGCCGGGTCTTCTGTAAGATTGGCGATAATACGATCGGGTGTTTTAGAAGGAAACATGAGTTTATGATTCAAAACCGCATCATGTTCTTGGTAATGTGTGTGCCCGTTTCCGTGTTCGTGGGAGTGTTCTTGACTGTTGCCGTTAAATGCAAAAAATAGGGTAATCAGACAAAGTGGTAGTATCGAAATGACTTTTTTCATGGATGGCAGAAGGTATTATGGTATAAGAGTTAAAAGTAAAAATAACATCACTATCCAACAAAGCTACAATTGTTTCATAGGAATCAATTCATAGTTATTGATGATTTTGTATGGAAAATTGACCGATCGAATTAGATTTATAGACGAGGGTTTTATGATAACCTAGTGGTGGGTATAATAGATAGAAAACAGAAGGTAACTGAACTTTGAAAACATGTAGAACCTCATAATGGTTGTATAGGGCCACAGCACTAGTCTATGTCGCTGTGCTTAAAGAACTCCATTTGATATCAACTATTCCGGTTGGTCTATTTTAAGATTTTTACGTATTCCGCTGTATTTCCCAAGAGCTCGGTGGCTGCCATGATCGCATCGTCATGGGTAAGATAGTATTCATAAAGCCCTTCTCGGTAGAAATAACGTTTCACGATTTCATCTTCCAACTTGCTTTGAATTTCTTTTTGATAATTCTCCAAAGCGGCAAGCTTGCTCTTGTCAATATCGACTAGCAAAGTTTTAAAATCATCTTCTATCGCATCGTTAAAAATAACTTCTTCGCGATTGGTCATGGCCTGTTTCAGTACCCTTTCGGTTTTGGTCTCAAACGAAAAGTCACTCTTGGAAACATAATTCTTGAACTCTTGAAAGTCGCCTTCCGTAAATTTGAAATCGTTGAGGTTCTGTACTTGATTGCTATAATAATAGTTTGTTGCGAAGTCAAAAACCACATGGTTTTGCAAAAGGGCAGTGGTAAGTTCGTTGGCTTTTGTGGCGCTAATTTCGATATCGGGTAACACCCCGCCACCGTCTTGAACTTTGCGTCCATTACGGGTCGTAAAGTCATTGAAGGTCGATGTTTTTACAGCATTGCCATTCTCATCACGATTCCAATAATCCAACGACTGAATACAGCGCCCAGAAGGGGTATAATAACGACTAATAGTCACTTTCAATTGGGTGCCATAAGTTAATTTTAATGGGCGCTGTACTAGTCCTTTTCCAAAACTACGAGCACCCAAAACTACGGCGCGATCCAGGTCTTGTAGGCTTCCAGATACAATTTCACTTGCTGAAGCACTTCCCCCATCAACCAGAACCACCAAGGGAATTTCGGCATCGACCGCTTTATTTTTGGTATGGTACTCCCTATTGAATTTTTTTACTTTTGATTTTGTGGTCACTATCAATTCTCCTTTGGGAACAAAAAGATTAGTAACATTGATGGCCTCAGATAGTAACCCGCCAGGATTGCCTCGAAGGTCTAGAACTATTTTTTCAGCCCCTTTTCCCTTAAGGTCGATGAGCGCCTCCTTTGTTTGTCCCGAAGCTTTTGCATTAAATTTTGCCAAGACTATATAGCCGGTACTGGCGTCTATCATTTTGTAGAAGGGTACCGCATCGACTTCTACCGCCGATCGTGTAATTTTTGCGGATTTTGTCTCGCCCTGTCTGTTATAGGTAACTGTTACCGATGTTCCGTTGGCTCCCTTGAGGAGCTCGCTGGCATTATCCTCAAAATTCACAACCGAAATATCACCAATTTTTACTATTTCATCACCCGCTTTGAGTCCTGCATTATCAGCAGGATATCCCTTATAAGGCTCCACAATTAACAACTTGTCTGGGTAAGACCGCACAACTGCGCCTATACCCGAATATTCCCCCGCATTGTTGATTTTATAGGTTTCTACATCTTGTTCGTTTAGAAACTTGGTATAGGGGTCGAGTTCGCCCAACATATTTTTAATTGCCGTATCCATCAGTTCGGCAGGGTTGGTCTCGTCTACATAATTCATGTTCAATTCCTTGAAAAGTGTGGTGAAGATTTCGATTTGCTTGGCTATTTCAAAAAAATCACTTTTAAAACTACTTCCAGCAATTAACAATGTAATTGCAAAAAGGGGTATTAGAATCCTCTTTTTCATGAATCTATTCATTGCCTGTTTTTTTTAGAAATTTTTGAAGTATCGTTTGCATGTTCTTTTCTACGTCATTGTATTCGGGCATCTCTTTTCCAAGATATAAAAATAGAAACGCAAAAGAGGGGTCACTATTGTTAAAAACAAGGTGTTTGTTGAGCCGATAAGCCTCTCGTAATAATCTTTTTATGCGATTGCGTTTAACAGCGCTTTTGAATTTTTTTTTTGGCACAGCCACACTACTTTGAATTTTTACATTTTCTGGCAGTTCGGTTTGTAGGAATATTAATTTGAGCGGATAGCTAGAAACAGATTTGCCCTCTAGAAACAATTGTTCAATGAGCTTTTTACTCTTTAATTTTTCTATCCTAGGGTAACCGAAGGTTATGGGTTTGTTCAAGAATCTTTCTTATTTTAATAATCCATTTGAGGAACAGTCGCTTATTTGAGCGATGCACTATGTAAAGATACTATTTCGTTTTATTATGCGATAAGTCAGAATCATTTGGAGCAATAGCGCAATTGTCTGGCGGTCATTACTTACAGGCATGAGTTAATTCTATGACGGTCTACTCTTTTAAAACACCAGCTGAATCTAAAAGAGCAACGTTGGCATTTATGATAGAAATAAAAACACCTCTTAAGGGGCCTGCCAAATATTATTTTCACCATTGATATCGGCCATTAATTGAGACGGGTCGATTACAACGGCCTTGATATTGCCTTTTGGTTTATCGATTGTTAGGCTATAGGTCGGAAAGGCCCAAGGCCAATCATCAAGTATGGTTCTTTTCAAACTCGGATACGGGTTTTCCTTTTCTCCACGCATCATTCGTAGTGGGGCATAAAGTGTTTCTTGGCTGCCATCTGTGTAAACTACCAAAATATCGATGGGCATGGGCATTGGCCCAATACGTTGCAATATTACTTCTGTTTTGTTTCCATTAGCCGTTACCTCTTTGATGCCGTAATCGATGGTATTCGTAGTTTGGGTCCAATCGGTGAGGTACCAATCAAGTTCCATACCTGAAATTTTTTCTGCCGTTCGCTTAATATCATTGGGCACGGGGTGTTTAAATTTGAAATCTTCATAATATTTATGAATGGTTTCCATCAATTTATCCTGGCCGATTATATAACCCAGCTGCGCTAGGAAAACCGACCCTTTACTGTAGGCCGCTTGTCCATAGGCAAAATTTAGATCATACCGATCGGCATGTGTAGTTTGTGGTTGTTCTTTGTTAGAAGTCGCTAAATTATAATATCCCCGATAAGAGTTTTCAAAAGGATTATCCTTATTCTCATTCATGATTTCATTCATGCAGAGCGACGACATAAAAGTCGTAAAGCCTTCGTCCATCCATTCATGTTTCGATTCATTGGTGGCCAATATATGCTGAAACCATGAATGTGCCAATTCATGCGCTGTGACTCCTACCAAACTTCCAAATTTTCTTTCCCCTGTAATTAAGGTGCTCATAGCATATTCCATACCACCATCACCTCCTTGAATAACGGAGTATTGTTTATAGGGGTATAAGCCAATATTTTTACTGAAAAACTGCATCATTTCGGCAGTTTTTGGCTGCAATTTTTTCCAGTTTTCGATTATCTCAGGATTATTCTTGTACAGAAAATGCAGTGTTGGACCATTTTCGACTTGCAGTGTGTCATGCAGGTAATCGGGATCTGCGGCCCACATAAAATCATGTACCATTGGCGCTTTAAAATGCCAGGTCAAGGTTTTTCCTTTTTGTTTTTTAACCTTGGTGCCAGGAGTCTCGTAACCGTGACCTATTTGTTGCGCGTTTTGAAGATAGCCACTACCACCTACGATATAATTCTTGTCTAGGGTCAATTTAACATCAAAATCACCCCAAACCCCGTGAAATTCGCGGCCAATATATGGGTCAGCATGCCACCCTTCAAAATCATATTCTGCCAATTTCGGATACCATTGACTCATGGATAGGGCTACGCCTTCAGTGCTATTTCGACCAGCACGACGAATTTGTAAAGGAACTTGACCCTCAAATTGCATGTCTAGGGTTGTTTTTCCCCCAGGAGGAATAGGGTTGACTAAATCTACGACTAAAACAGTTTCCTCTTCTGAAAATGTAATGGTTTGCCCATCTTGTTTTAAAGAAGTGGCATGTAGGTAACCTATCTGATCTTCATTCAATGTGGCAATACGACTCTTTTGGTTTGCCGTTGTCATTCTGCTGTCGGGATCCGAAATGTTCTGAAGACGAACATCCATTTCGCTTCCAGGCTGAAAAGCGTTAAAAAAGAGGTGGTAATAAATTCTGTTGAGCGTATCTGGAGAATTATTAGTGTATACCAGTTTTTGGATGCCCGTGTATTGAAATGATTTCACATCCATATTTACTTCCATGCTATAATCAACATGTTGCTGCCAATAGCACTCAGAAGTTTGTGCGCTCAGATGAGATATTGAGCTAAACAAAATAAGTAACCCCCCAAAAAGCATTACATTTTTATACTGCATGGTATTTATATTTTTATTTTCCCTTTTGAAACTCCATCTGCCATAATAAGTGCATTATAGGCATTGACAATCTTACCTGAGGTCGACACCTTGTTCAAGGTGGCCGTAATTGCGGCATCACCTGCTAAAACAACCTTTGTCATAGGCGCAAGTCCAGATTCCATTATAATATGTTTAACTTCTGAGGCCGTGAGTTTTGGGTATTGCGAACGAAGTAGTGCTGCAACGCCGGCTACGGCAGGAGCGGCCATAGAGGTACCCCCCTGATACTCATATTCATTGTTGGGCATGGTGGAATAAATGTTATCTCCAGGAGCAAAAACATCAACATTCACTTTTCCGTAATTTGAGAAAGTTGCAACCATCTCTGAACCATATTTACTACTAAGGGCACCTACGGTAATAACATTATCTGCGATTTCGGGTCCGTTGTTTACTTGGTCGTTCGGAAAATTGGGATTGTTGACATCGTCCAAATCAGCTCCTTCGTTTCCTGCAGCATGAACAAAGAGCACGTCATTTTCTGCTGCATATTTTAAAGCATCATAAACCCATTCTGCATTGGGAGAAAAAGATTTCCCAAAACTCGCATTTATAATCTTGGCGCCATTATCGACGGCATAGCGAATGCCCAAGGCAATATCTTTATCATATTCGTCCCCGTTAGGTACGGCCCGAATGCTCATAATCGCTACGTTGTTCGCTACTCCGTTCACACCTTTGCCGTTGTTTCGTTCAGCTGCAATAATGCCGGCAACGTGGGTGCCATGACTTTCATCTTCCACAAGATTCTGCGGGTTTCCGTTTCCATAACCCAAATCATTTATGTCATAAGGATTATCACCAACAACTTCACGGCCGTCAAAGTCTTTATTATAGTTATAGTTTAATTGTTCTGTGAAATGTTTAACACCGGCATTCAAATCTTTATAGACATCGGCAATGCTATCTGCAAAAGTGAACATTTGACTAATTATTCCTACATGCTGTTGCATAGCCTGATTTTCGGGCTTGATAGCTGCAACCTCTTTTTTGGTATATGTATCTTTACCTAACTTTTCTTTGATGGCCTCATCGGCCGTTTTAACAGCTTGTAAGATTTGTTCATATTGCTGTTTGTTTTGAATAGCTTTTTGGTAGTTTTCCTCCAATTGTTTCTTGGCTTTAGATTGAAGTGCGGCATCACCAATGTTCAAGCGGACTATTCTAGCATATTCCAACTGTTCATTGTATGATTCGCCCAAAAAATTATAACCATGAATGTCATCGATATACCCATTGCCATCGTCGTCTATGCCATTGGACGGTTTTTCCCCTTTATTGGTCCACAATATGCCATCAAGATCTTCATGTTTAAGGTCCATACCCGAATCGAGTACGGCGACTATTACTTTTTGACCTTTTTTGTTTCCTATGATATCGGCATAAGCTTTGTCAACACTCATTCCGGGAATGGTATCTGCGACAAGGTCCAAATGGCCCCAATTTTTTTTCTCGCTGTCGCTAAGCTCAGCTAATTTTAATGGTGTTGTATCAATATTTTCAATAGGGGTGGAAACCAAAGAAGTGGTTCCACAACTCATTACTAATAGCGATGCGGAGAAACCAATGAATAATTTCGAAAAATTAAATGTCATGTTATATATTTATTAGGTTAGTGTGTTCTGTAATAAAAAGTCCTGAATTCAGAGAGGGAAACATTTCAAAACAACTCTCATTCGCCATAGTTACAAGACTACTTTGGCCATTTTCGCCCGCAAAGTTAATATTTGAAGGCTCTTTTCTTGCCAATTGTTTCGCTTTAATAGTTTTTACGCTGTTTGAAACGGGAATGGCCGCACTATTATCATAATCGGCATGGCACAAATGATAAAGGCCGTTTTGCCATGTGGCCTTATGTGAATTTCCTTTGGGAAGTTCAGTAAAAACAACAACTTCTATTTTTTCGTATACGATTTTTACCATTTTTTCCTTCTTTAAATTGATCCTATGCCAATTGCTTATCTCATCGACAGGCATTACCGCAAAGTCTTTGGCCCAGGAAAATTCCGTAGTTAAGTTGGTATTCTCGAGTTGTTGTGCTTCCAGGCATGAGCTCAAAGCCGGAAACCAAATACCAATTAGTATATTAAAAATGGATTTATTGAAAAAGGTCATCGAAATTATGTAATTCATTAAGCCGTACTCCTTTTTCTGTTGATTGTAGGGTACAGATTTCATTGTGGGCATCATGTTCGAAAAACAAATAATAATCTTGAGCGATTGCTTTGTTCAAAAAAGTTTCTTTCTCGCCCAGGGTCAATAAGGGTCGTGTATCATATCCGATAACATATGGCAGCGGAATATGACCGACCGTTGGAATTAAGTCTGCCATAAAAACTACAGTTTTGTCTTGATAACGAATGTGCGGCAACATTTGTTTTTCCGTATGCCCATCTACAAAAAGAATACCAAAACCCAGTTCTGAGGTTTCCAAAAAAGAAGCATCCCCTTTTTTTATAAACTTTAATTGTCCGCTCTCTTGCATGGGAAAAAGGTTTTCCTTCAAAAAGGAGGCTTTCTCGCGAGCATTTGGTTTTGTAGCCCATTCCCAATGCCTTTCATTGGTCCAGAATACGGCATTTTTAAACGCAGGTTCATATCCCGTTCTATTATTGTTCCACTGTATACACCCGCCACAATGATCAAAATGCAAGTGTGTCAAAAAAACATCTGTAATATCATCCCTACGAAAGCCCAGTTTCTGTAATGAATCGTCTATTGAATAGCCGCCCCAGCGGTAGTAATAGCCGAAGAACTTGTCAGATTGTTTGTTGCCCATACCCGTGTCGATAAGAATCAATCTGTCACCATCTTCGATTAAGAGGCTTCGAGCGGCAATATCGATTAGGTTGTTGCCGTCTGCAGGATTGGTTTTATTCCATATCGTTTTAGGCACCACGCCGAACATAGCACCACCATCCAACTTAAAATTTCCAGTCTCAATGGGATATAGTTTCATTTAGGAAAAATAAAAGCCTGCAAATTATGAAAAGGAAAAGGGTTGCCCGAATAACTAAGAAATTTTTAACACACCATGAAAATGAAAGGCATTAAATTTCTAAGGTTTTTATTCTATAAATTACGGCATCAAGAGAAACCGTTGTTGACCACTATAAGTTATAACCCTTATCTCTTGTCAAGAACATTTACCTTCAGGAAGGAGAGGGTGAAGATGCATATCCAAACACGATGGGTTTAAAAGGCTTGACCTTGGTATGTATTAAAAATGGTCGTTGGTTCAAGGTACTACAATAAATAAGTACCGAAATCTATAGTTTATTATGACAGGGTTATAAATAAAAATGTTATTTTTCGTGTGTAGTATTTACCTTGCATACCTAAACCGTAACAAATGATAGAGCTTGCCGGAATCATTATTTTAGGAATCATTGCTCAGTGGGTGGCCTGGCGTTTAAAACTGCCAGCTATTTTGCCGCTGATTCTGATTGGTTTGTTGGTCGGACCGATTGCAACCATCTTTACTGAAGATGGCAATAAGCTAATAGAACCCATATGGAATGGGGAAAATGGACTTTTTCCAGGAGATGGACTTTATTATTTCGTTTCGTTGGCCATTAGTATTATACTTTTTGAGGGGGGATTGACGTTAAAACGTTCGGAAATACGTAATGTAGGACCCGTTATCACAAAACTAATAACCTTAGGAAGCTTAGTTACTTTTTTTGCAGCCGGTATTGCCGCTCATTATATTTTTGATCTGAGCTGGCAGATTTCGTTTTTGTTTTCTGCCTTGATAATCGTTACTGGACCAACAGTGATTACCCCGATATTAAGAAACATTCCTTTAAAAAAGGATATTTCCGCGGTTTTGAAATGGGAAGGTATTCTCATTGACCCGATTGGGGCATTGGCGGCGGTCTTGGTGTTCGAATTTATAAGCGTGGGCGAAGGTCAGGCTTATACCCTGACCGCGCTTATTGAATTCGGTAAAATTTTGTTGTTCGG
The DNA here is from genome assembly GCF_963975415.1 of uncultured Kriegella sp. Classification (NCBI taxonomy): domain Bacteria; kingdom Pseudomonadati; phylum Bacteroidota; class Flavobacteriia; order Flavobacteriales; family Flavobacteriaceae; genus Kriegella; species uncultured Kriegella sp. The sequence goes on along the minus strand of NZ_CAXBGN010000005.1, from coordinate 55,944 downwards.
TTTTACTTTCGGCTTCACTTTTGCGCATGCCCTGGCCTTTGCCATCAAAAAAGACTTTGTGCCTCATTACCTTCTTAACGTTGTTTCCCTGTCGGTGGTATTATTGGTTTTTGTAATGTCAGATGTGTTTGCACATGAATCAGGATTGTTGGCGGTTGTGGTTATGGGGATGGTCATGGGAAATACAGACCTTCCCAATATAAAAGAATTGCTCTATTTTAAGGAATCACTGAGCGTTTTGTTGATTTCCATACTTTTTATTCTGTTAGCCGCCAATATTAATTTGGCCGATTTAGAATTAATATACAATTGGAAAACAGTTCTGTTATTTGCTATAATTGTTTTCTTAATTCGGCCTTTAGGAGTTTTTCTCAGCGCTTCGGGTTCCAATTTGAAGTTAAATGAAAAGCTTTTTATTGGTTGGGTAGGGCCCAGAGGTATTGTTGCTGCCGGTATTGCATCGCTTTTTGGATCAAAACTTTTACAAAAGGGGGAACCTGGGGCAGAATATATAACCCCACTCGTATTTATGATTGTTTTAGGTACTGTTTTGCTAAATGCAACTACGGCTAGGTTCTTTGCCAAGATTATTGGGGTATTCTTAAGAAAATCAGAGGGTATTTTGATTATCGGAGCCTCCAAAGTGTCACGTTTAATAGGAGATTATCTCAAAAAAAATGACCGACATGTGGTGTTGATAGATAATAACCAGACCAATATAAACAAGGCTAAAAAACTGGGACTCGAAGCATTTGTTGCCAACATCTATTCAGATACACTTACAGATAATATCGAACTAAACGATGTCGGCTACCTTATGGCCCTAACAGGAAACTCTGATATTAATAAATATGCAATTGATAAGTTCAGGAAACAATTTGGGGAGTTTGGTTCATTTCGATTGGTTGACGCAGATGAGATGAACGACCCCGAGAACACTCCAAAGGAAGGGCTTTTCTCCCATACAGATGATTTTATTAAAATTATGGAGGCCGTACGTAAGTTTCCGACCATACACGAAATCGAAATAAAGAGCCAAGAACATTATGAGGGTCTTGTTGAGATTTCGAAAGGTGAAAAGTATATTGTCCCTATATTTTTAAAAACTCCTAAGAACGATTTAAAGATTATTTCGTCTTTCAGTACGGAGTTTGATGACATTAAAGAAGGATACCGACTGGTTTATATGGGGAAAATGTTCGATGTTGATGAAACCAATACCGACGATAAAGATGATGATGAAAAGGATAAGGCCTAATTTTTTATTGTCTAATTAATAGCACCCAAGGGTTTTTATCAGGAGCTTCAAAAGCTTCTTTTGTTGTAATTCCACTTATCTCGGTTTTGCCAGTCTTAGGGTTTTTCCAACTATAATTTAGATTTTGTGGAAGATTCTTAATGGTTATAACCCCACCATTTTGTAAATATGACAGATAAAGCTCGCCCTCTTTGGCCAGCAAGGGCAGACCATCTGCAAGATCCCAGCGTTTTTCAATATCGGCCATATCGGTTTCCCTCAAAATCTTTCCTATCAGACCTACATATTTAGCCCCTTCTAACTTTAAGGCGCTTTTCCAAGATAAGGGTTGATCTGCCCAGGCACCCCAACCTTCTTCATTGGCCGAAACCTTCCATTGCCATAAAGCAGCAGCACCATAGACCACACCCATAGTACCGCCATGCATCAATTGCATCCAAGCGTCTTCTCCTTGCCACCAACCAAGACCATTTTTTCCAGCGTTCATGCCTTCATAGGTTGATTCACCATTCGCAACCGCTTTTGTCGGGAGGTTATCGTACATACGTGCTACTTTGTGGTATTGGTGATCGCCACTATGACCTGTCTGCGCCCATTGAAAATCTAGCCATTGCTCTTTTTGATGAGTTTTATTATAGTGCATACAATGTTTGGAGGGGTCATTTTTCGCCCATTCGGCAACGAAATCATCACAGGGGTTATAATGTAAACCCGTAGGTTGTTGATAACAATCCCAATTCTCTAGCATGGCGCCACTTTCCCTTACACCGGGGTCATTGGCGTCATGATCGGCCGCAATAAGCCAAAAAGCAGGACTACTGCCATACCGTGCCAGTAGATATTTGGTATAGCGTACATATTCGTGTGGTGCTATTTTTGAACCTAAAACTTGTAACCCTTTCCAGCCAAAACCGTGAAAAACAGGCTGATATACAGGAACGATTTCATGGTTTAGTAAAATGACCACCAGTTCATCTAAATGGTTAAAGTATTCGAGGTCTATTTCATTAATATGTCCGTTAGAGAGGTCTTTAAAGGCGCGTTTAAAACCTTGTTCAACATTTCTCACATTAGGCCCCTCTGCATTGACATCAGGTTGTAGGGTCATTATAAGGGCAGTATTGAAGCCTTTTACTTGGCGGTCTTTGGCATAAGCTTCAACTTGATCTAAAGTTGCCCGAAATGGCATGGCCCATGGCGTATCACCCACCATAAAAAACGATTTCCCCGATTGGTGTACCACGCCCCTATGTGCGGCCGACATTTTCAATAGACCATTCTTTATAAGCCGATTTTTGCCTGCATAAGGTATGGAATAGAGGCCACCTTTCTTTCCGTTCAATCCAGTGTCCTCACGATTTGAAGAAAAGGTTTTCCATGTCCAAGATACGTTTATGTCTGGGGGGGAGAACCGTATTTTCCAATCATTTCCCCCGTTCCAAAATGCCGGTCTTTTTAATGAGTCACCACTTGAATTGGTATATATTGCCCATACGTCAACGTCTGTATAGGGGTTTTTGTACTTTTCGGCGGCAGTTAAGGTAATCTCATGGGTGGTCCATTGTGCAACTTTTTCGATTTCCTTTTGGGAAAAAAGGATAGTCGGTAGTATTAAAAGAATTACTAACCCTTTTTTAGCGCTTATTTTCATCAAATCTATTCTACTTGTGTTATTGCTAACTTCACTTCTTTTAATAAGTCTTCGACTTTTTTAAAAGGGTCGCCTTCACCGAGGGTTTCTAGGGGAAGATACCCACGGTAACCTGCTTTTTTTATGATTGTAAACAGTTTTTTGAAGTCTGTATGTTTTTCTTGTCCATTGATCCATACATTCTCTTTGATCTGCCAAGTAACAGCATGGTGAATATTTTTGGCCACCTCTTCATAAGGGTCTTTTTGTCGATAACTTCCAATATCAAGGTTAAGTCCTAACCATTCTGAATTGACCTTTTCGAACAGTAGATTTACGTCTTCAGCAGTTTTTAAAAAGCCATTGTGGTTTTGCAAAGCGATGATAACCCCATGTTGTTTTCCATAATTACAGCACTCAAGAATGTCTGTGGCCATCCATTCGAACACTTGGTCTCTTGAGTAGCCAATGTGATTATGTTCTCCAGCAAAAATACGAAGATGAGGGCTTCCCATTTTTGCCGAAACTTCTATCCATTTCTTGACAAGTTCAATATCGGCCTTTCGTTTATTGGCATCTGGATCGGCAAAGTTATTTCGTACCCCTGTTCCGCTGATATCAAGACCCAAAATAAAGGCCTTTCGCTTAAAACTATGTATAAATTCGTCGGAAGGCACAGCAGGATAGCCTGGAAAGTAGTAACCGGTGGGATCTATGGCATCAAAGTTATGTTTTGCGCAGAAATCTAACATGTCGAATAAATCGACTTTTTTTTCTCTTAAAAATGCATTAAAGGAATAAAGGTTTAGGCTTAATTTAAATTTATGAGAGTGTGCATTAGAAAGTCTTACCCATTTTGAAAAAGCAATGGAATCGGTAAAGGTGGCAATAGCTGGGACGGTCAACAATACTTTTACGAAATTTCTCCGAGAGGGCATAGGTGGTAATCAAGGTTCGGTGAGATTTATTAAAGGTACTAAAAAAAACAGGATGTTTTTAATTGGGTATTTGTTGAATATTGATGTAAACATCAAACGATATTCACTTATCTATAAGAAACCGAAACCGCCTCTTCTTTTTCATTGATGTCAAAAAGTGCATCAATACAGGGCACAACGAGAGATCAGGTGAACCCTTTGTGCCCATTAAAGAAAAGCCAATTTGAAAAAACCTTTTTTTAAAACAGAAAAGGCAAGGGGAGGCTTTAGCCCGAAAAAGCTTGTGTTTTTTGTATGGTCACTAAAATATCTTCTTGGTGAATATTATAATCTTCGCCAGCGACCAGTTCGTAAAAGTGTACGGAAGATTCCCGTTTAATTTTATCTTCTAACAATGAAGTATCGATAGCGCCACTTTCTTGTCTCCATATAAAGATGGAGTTCTGTTCTACTTGAAGAATTTCGTGTTTAGCAGTAAACTGTGCAATATATGTTGTCATCTTTTTAAGACTTAGCAATGGTATTGGATATAACTATTGCGTTGCAACGAATATTGTATCTGTTGATAAGTTTTGTAAGAAAATACTCATAAGTATATTTTGTGAATTTGCTATACTCGAGTATTCGTTTCAGGTTATCATCAGTCGTTTAACTTGAGTACCGCCATAAATGCTTGCTGTGGAATTTCAACATTCCCCACTTGCCGCATTCTCTTTTTACCTTTTTTCTGTTTCTCCAGTAATTTTCGCTTACGTGAAATATCACCTCCGTAACACTTAGCGGTTACATCTTTACGAAGTGCCTTTATGGTTTCTCGAGAAATGATTTTGGCTCCGATTGCTGCTTGAATAGGAATATCGAATTGCTGTCTGGGAATAAGTTCCCTTAGTTTCTCGCACATTTTTTTGCCTATGTTTTGTGCATTATCGGCATGTATCAATGCAGATAGCGCATCAACAGGTTGGGCATTTAACAGAATATCGACACGAACCAATTTCGAAACCCGCATTCCAATCGGGGCATAATCAAAAGAAGCATAGCCCTTTGACACCGTTTTCAATCGGTCATAGAAATCAAATACAATTTCTGCCAAAGGCATATCAAAATTAAGTTCGACCCTTTCGGTCGTCAAATAAGTTTGATTGGTAATCTGTCCTCTTTTTTCGATACACAGCGACATTACGTTACCGACGAAATCAGATTTTGTAATGATGGTCGCTTTTATGTAGGGTTCTTCAACACGGTCGACTGTAGAGGGATCTGGAAGGTCGGAAGGGTTGTTTACAATTAACGGGATTTCCGGATTTTTCCGTGTAAAAGCGTGATAGCTAACATTGGGAACCGTCGTAATTACCGTCATGTCGAACTCACGCTCTAGCCTTTCTTGAATAATTTCCATATGAAGCATTCCCAAAAATCCGCAACGGAAACCGAAACCTAGGGCCGCACTACTTTCAGGAGCAAAGACCAATGAGGCGTCGTTCAATTGTAATTTTTCCATGGAAGAACGTAGCTCTTCGAAATCTTCGGTATCAACAGGGTAAATTCCTGCAAAAACCATGGGCTTTACATCTTCAAAACCAGCAATGGCATTTTTTGTAGGGCTGGCGGCATCGGTAATCGTGTCACCTACCTTTACTTCCCGCGCATCCTTTATCCCGGTTATCAGATATCCAACATCACCTGATTTAATCGATTTTTGAGGATGCTGAGTTAATTTTAAGGTGCCTACTTCGTCGGCAAAATAACTTTTACCTGTGGCCACAAATTTTATTTTTTGTCCCTTTTTTATCTCTCCGTTTATAACCCTAAAATAGGTCTCTACTCCACGGAAAGGATTGTAAACCGAATCGAACACCAAGGCTTGTAAAGACTCGTCGAGGTTCCCGGTGGGTGCCGGTATGCGTTCAATAATGGCTGTTAAAATTTCGTGAATGCCTATTCCTGTTTTGGCACTTGCCGGAATCACCTCTTCGGGTTTACAGCCCAAAAGGTCAACAATGTCGTCGGTAACCTCTTCAGGGTTTGCACTGGGTAGGTCGACCTTGTTTAGCACTGGAATAATTTCAAGATCGTTTTCTAAAGCCAAGTAAAGATTGCTAATAGTCTGTGCTTGTATGCTTTGAGCGGCATCGACGACCAGTAGTGCTCCCTCACATGCGGCTATGGAGCGTGAAACTTCATAAGAAAAATCAACGTGTCCGGGAGTGTCGATTAAATTTAAAATATAATCAGTGCCCTCATGGGTATAATCCATCTGAATGGCATGACTCTTAATGGTAATACCGCGCTCCCGCTCCAAATCCATACTGTCAAGCAGCTGTTCTTTCTTCTCTCGCTCAGTTACAGACCCGGTAAAATCCAATAGCCGATCAGCCAAAGTACTCTTACCATGGTCGATATGCGCAATGATGCAAAAATTTCGAATGTGCTTCACAAAAGGGTTTTTTAGCGTTTATAGCAACTGCAAATATAAGGCAAAATAAACAGTCGCTAACTTTGATCCATTAATTATATAACAAGAGCTGCTAACCTCGGTTTTTTCTGGGTACTACATGTTAATTATAAGGTATTTCCGACAAAAAATGTTAGATTTGACAATAAATCTACTTGTCTTGTGAAGAACTTTGTTTTTCTTTCACTTTTTTGGATTACAACTAGCTCTTTTCTCTTTTCACAGGAATATAAGGTTTCCGGAGTGGTCAAGGATTCGGAGGATTTGGTATTGGCCCATGCCAATGTGTTTTTACTTGCCATAGGCGATTCAACAATGATAAAAGGAACCTCTGCGGATAATCAAGGATATTTTGAAATAGCAGGTGTGTCACGTGGCAACTATTTTGTCAAAGCCAGTTATATTGAGAACGAGTCAGAACTGCTTTGGGTCGAAGTAATTTCAGATATTGATATTGACTCGATAAAGGTAGGAAGTAGCGCGCAATCACTGGAGGAAGTAGTGGTTACCTTACAAAAACCTCGTTTGGAACGACAAGTAGATCGCATGGTTTTTAGCATAGCGAATACTGCCCTTTCCGATGATGATATTTGGTCGGTGCTAAAGCATACACCAAGTATTGTGGTGGTTGATAACATATTGACCATAAAAGGAACCAATTCTGTTGGTTTATTGATTAATGACCGAATTGTAAACCTGCCGGAAGAAGATATTATCAATCTCTTATCAGGCACTTCTGCCAGTAATGTAGAAGCCATTGAGATTATCACCAACCCGCCGGCTAAATATACTGCTGAAGGAGACATGCTCATCAACATCAAGATGAAGAAAAACCTGATTGCCGGCTACAATGGAGCAATTTATAATAGATATGTACAAGGAGTTTTTCCAAAACACACGTTTGGAATGGATCATTTTTTCAAAGGAAAAAAGACACGGGCTTCCATAAACTATAATTATGGAAACAGCAAAGACCTTGCGAAATTTACCGATGTCACCCATTTTTTTGAGGCTGATGAAATTGCCTCGGTATGGACGGCCGAGCAAGAGTATACAAAACGCATAAAACGGCACAATGCGACAACCTTTTTTGATTATGATATTGATGATAAAAATACCATTAGCCTTTCCACAATTCATGAATGGTCCCCAAAAGTAGATAGAATTTATGATTCAGAAACTTTTGTAAATGAACCCAATGGAACTTTTGATTCTAGATTTAGTACAATCAATGACTCACATGAAGAGCAGTTGAATACTTCATATTATCTCGACTATGTACATAAATGGAATAAGAGGGGAGGTGAAATTGCTATCAATTCACATTATACTTATTATGACTATGAGAGAGGGCAAGTGTTGGAAACCGATTTTTTTGATGTAAACGGAAATATGACTGGTGAAAACGATTTTACCACAAATGCAGAGCAAAATCTTAATCTATTCAGCCTTCAAGCAGATTATTCTCAGCCTTTAGGAGCATTTGCTAAGATTGAATCGGGTGTTCGATATGCGTCGATCGCTTCCAAAAGTATAATTTCACAGCAAGGTTTTGACCAAAGTCAGGTAGGCGTCGAACCTACATTGGCAGGAAGATTTACCTATGACGAATCAATTTATGCCGCTTATACAAGCTTCGACATGAAATGGGATTTGTGGAATGTTAAGTCGGGACTCCGTGCAGAATACACCGAGACTTTGGGCCATCTCGATGTTAGGGCAGAGGTTAACGAAAGAACATACCTAGAGCTGTTCCCTTCCTTATCGGTAAAATATACGTTGAACAAAATACATGAATTCAGTCTTCAGTATTACCGTCGTATTAATAGGCCCCGTTATGGCAGTGTTAATCCTTTTCAAGTTTTTCAGAGTAACAATTCGGTGGTTGAAGGAAATCCGGATCTTTTGCCGGCCATACGTAACTATATGGCTCTAGAATATACTTTCGAAGGAAGCTATACGGCTGAAATTTTTTATAGAAACCAGAAAAATCAGTTGAGACAGCAAGTATTTCAAGACAATGAGACCAATTTATTACGCTTTATCAGCACTAATTTGGATAGGGATATTACTTATGGAACATATCTTTCCCTGAATAAGGATATTACACGTTTTTGGTATAGCTATTTGTCGCTCTCCTACTATTATAAAGAAAATCGATTTACTGACATAGAAACTCAGCAAGTTCTCGAAAACGGACTTTGGGCATGGTATATTAGGGCCAGCAATGGTTTTACACTGTTAAATGATAAAAGTCTTTTGTTGGATATAGATTTTTCCTATTTTTCACGTTTAGCCGTAGGGAATTCAAGACAAGACCCCCATAGCAAACTGGGAATTGCCCTGCGCAAGACCTTATGGAACAAGAAGGCCAGTATTTCCATGGGTGTCGAAGACATTTTTAATCAGGGTAATCTCTTTAATATCCGACAGTTCAATAATCAATACAACACTTCTTTATCACGGCGGGAAAATCGATTATTTACCTTAGGCTTTAGGTACAAATTCGGGAATGTAACAATCAAGAACAATAAGAAGTCAAAAAGTATTGATGAGCGAGATCGAATTTAAGACTTAAGCAATGTATATTGTGCCAATTCACCCCTAAAACGCTATTCTTGGTTGGCTAGCTGTGCAATTGACCTAAAATTATAGTGTATTCGTGGTCTAATTTCAACAACTTCCAGATAAGTTGTAAATTTGCAACATGCCAAATATTGGAGACATATCGTTACCTGATTTCCCGCTATTGCTTGCTCCCATGGAAGATGTTAGTGACCCTCCCTTTCGTGCATTATGCAAGGAGCAAGGCGCAGATGTGGTTTACACCGAATTCATTTCTTCCGAAGGCTTGATACGCGATGCGGCCAAAAGCGTAATGAAACTTGATATTTATGAAAAGGAACGCCCAGTAGGAATTCAAATTTTTGGGGCCAATTTAAATTCTATGCTACAATCGGTGGAGATTGTAGAAAAATCAAATCCAGATATTATAGACATTAATTTTGGCTGTCCGGTGAAAAAAGTCGTTTGCAAAGGAGCTGGAGCCGGTATTTTGAAAGATATTCCGATGATGGTCAAATTGACCCAAGAAATGGTAAAGCGAACGCATCTACCGATTACCGTAAAAACGCGTTTGGGTTGGGACCATGATTCAATAAAAATAGTAGAAGTAGCGGAGCGTCTACAAGATGTAGGCTGCCAGGCCATTGCCATTCATGGACGCACCCGGGTACAAATGTACAAAGGTGATGCAAATTGGGAGCCGATTGCCGCTGTGAAAAATAATCAGCGCATGCATATTCCTGTTTTTGGAAATGGAGATATCAACTCGCCGGAAGCAGCCAAAAGAATGCGGGACGACTATGGTCTCGACGGAGCTATGATTGGTCGCGCTACTATTGGAAATCCGTGGTTTTTTGCTGAGGTAAAACACTTTTTGAAAAGTGGTAAACACCTAGTGCCACCCACTTTGGCGGAACGTGTGGAGGCCGCCCGCCGTCACTTAGAGATGGCCATAGACTGGAAAGGAGAAAAACTGGGCGTTTTTGAGACACGCCGGCACTACACCAATTATTTCAAGGGAATTCCCAATTTTAAGGAGTATCGAATGAAGATGGTTACCAGTGACGATGCCGCAGATGTATTTGCCGCTTTCGACGAGGTTTCCGATAAGTTTGCCGATTATGAGTTTGCTTCTCTTTAAGAGGCAATTAGTTTCTTACTGATTCGGGTACTTGCAATTTTTGCGGCAATTATGCCCAGAACGGTTATGGTCGCTATTACGACAAGAACATTGACGATATTGTATTCTACGGGATAGGGTAGCGAGGGAGTGATTTTCAACCATCCGAAGGAGAGCTGTGAAAGAATAAGCAAAGACCCCAATAATACACCTATAATTCCGCCTGAAGTGGTAACAATCATGCCTTGTACGAAATAGATACGTCGCAGTTGCTTAATTGTAACACCGAGGTTAAATAGGGTTTTTGAGTTTTGTTGCTTGTCCAATATCATCATAATAATCGCACCGACCACATTGAAGAGCGCAATTATAAGCACCAAGGTGAAAATGAGGTACGTGGCTAAATTTTCTGTATTTAGCATGCGATGCAGGGTACTATTTTGCTCCCTTCTATTCTTTAGAATAACATTATTGCCTAAAATCTTATTTATTTCTTTTTTGACCTCAAATGGTTCAGCCCCTTGTTTAAGCTTGAAATTGATACCGGATATTTGATTACTGTTTTTCTCCAACAGTTCTTGTGCCAACGTCAAGTCTGTGAACACATATTTTTTATCCAAATTTTCCTCAATGGCATAAATACCACTTAGTACCAATGGTTTCGTTTTAAGCGATTTTAGGGATACCGAACCTTTGCCTGGTTTCGGAACCATCATGATCAATGGATTTCTATACTGATTAACTGCCAGGCCCAATAATCGGGTAATTTCAATGCCGGCCACACCAAAACCATTGCTTATGTCCCATTTGCCAAAATATACAATGCTATCTACACCAGTTGTTTTGTTGTATTGGGCGTCAACACCCTTAATTTCCGCAATGCAATATTTTTCATTGTAGACTAGGGAAACTTTCTCTTCTATTTCTTTGGAAAAAGATGCAATATCCCCAATTTTATCCAAGGCATCTTCCTGGGCCGTAGAAATGGAAAAAAACTTTCCAGTTACAGGAGTAGCCTTTAGATCGGGATCGAAAATATCAGTAAAAGAAAGGCTGAAGGTTTTTAATCCTGCAAATCCCGATAAGACGATAAACAGTGCCGCCGACCCAATAATGATAACTAGAAAGGTAATGAAATTGATAATGTTTACCGCATTTTGGCTGCTTTTAGAACGCACGTAGCGCTGGGCGATATATAGCGGAAAATTCAATCCTATATTTTTTTTCTCTTATCAAGCAAGTCTCTATTCTCGATGGGGTTTTTCCCTTCTTTTAGCGACTTGTCGATACTTTCTATGTAATCTAACGAATCATCTAAAAAGAATAACAATTCAGGCACTCTTCTTAATTGATTTCTGGTACGTTGCGACAATTCATGTTTGATCAAGGGTTGATTTGATTTGATTCCTTCCATTAATTCGGCCGCGCTTTTGTTAGGAAAAATGCTCAAATATATTTTGGCTATGGATAAATCGGTAGTTACCGATACCTTGGTGACCGAAATTAAGATGCCTTTCAATCCTCCATCAGTTGCAGCCCTTTGAAGAATGTCAACAATATCTTTTTGTATGACCCCGGCTATCTTTTTCTGTCGTTGCGTTTCCATTAGGCAAAAATACGAAGGAATACTGTATCTTAGAGAAGTAAAGGTAAGTTTCTAAAGCCTATTTATGGAGAAAATAGAACATATTGGTATTGCGGTCAAAAATTTGCGGCACTCGAACATATTATTTGAAAAACTTTTAGGTACTTCTAGTTATAAAACCGAAACGGTGAAATCAGAGGGTGTACGGACTTCTTTTTTTGAAATAGGCTCAAGCAAAATAGAATTATTGGAAGCGACAAATAAAGAAAGTGCCATTGCCAAGTTTGTCGAAAAAAGAGGCGAGGGTATTCACCATATTGCCTTTGAAGTAAGTGATATTTGGGCCGAAATCAAACGCCTAAAGAAGGAAGGGTTTACCGTATTGAACGATGCTCCCAAGAAAGGTGCGGATAATAAGTGGGTAGCGTTTCTGCATCCGAAGGCCGTAAACGGAGTGTTGGTCGAATTGTGTCAAGATGACACGGGAAGCCCCAATAAAACGGAAGAAAATGGTATTTAGAATAAAAGGGTGTTAATAATTTTGCGTAATTGGGCTTAATGGTTAAATTTGCGCTCATTTTTGGTCCTATAGCTCAGTTGGTTAGAGCACCTGACTCATAATCAGGTGGTCCCTGGTTCGAGCCCAGGTGGGACCACGGAAAACCCTTCTAGGTCATTGATTTAGAAGGGTTTATTTTTTGAGAGGTGGCAGATAGGGTGGCACTTTAATTTTGAATAAACTACAGGCAACACAAAATGCAAGCCTGAGTTTGTTATTATTTAGTTAGAAAGTTGCATTCCAACAATGTCGATTTCCATGGAAGCTCCAATTGGAATTTTGTTCGAAAGAAACCCAGATTAATGCACTTACTTAAAAAGACCATATATTGGTTTTCGTCACTTATGGCATCTACAAATGGGTAATGCTCAGGTTTTGCCAATTAAATTCTGTTTTTATTAGCATGGATAATCATAGCAACATTTGAATATGTCCAATCGCTTTTTGTTTTTTGTTCATTAGTAATTTGTCTGCAACAGATGGTATGGCCGAAGAAGCAGTGCCAGCAAAGAGAGAGATAAGGGGATTAGAAGTGAGAAGCATTGATCCAACCATAAAACTGAGACTGATTCCTGTGATGGGATTTCTAACAAATTTGATAATAGATTTTTGCTCTAAAATACTAAGCTGCTCTTGTAAATAACCTTTACAGTATAATCTTCTTGTTTCATCAGAGGTTGCGGACAAGTTTTCTTTTTCTATCATGTTTTTTAATGCAATAATAGATTTTGCCACTTCCTTAAAGACCTCTTCATTATTTCGAATCTTTATTAGGTCCCTAATAGATATTTCTTGTTCATTTCCAAAGGGCAGTATGTTTATAGAAGTAAAATCGGCTATATTAACTCTTGGAGCTAAATCCTCGGTAAATCTCAACTTAGACGCGTAATTAAGCATGTTTTTTGTGGGATATACTGGACTTAGATTTAAAATACGTGAATTTAGCCAAGTCATTTTTATTACTTCTTCAGAAAAATATGGTTCTCCAATTCCGGATGATTTGAAATAATATGCAGGTTTTCGATTTCCATATGAATCGTAGATTTCTTCAGACTCAGTGGTTTCGCTACCCTTTTCATAAAAAATTCTATTCCAAGATTTCTTAACACTTGGGGAGTAACCGCTATAAGGAAAACTCGGAGTAAAATAATAAGGCATAAAAACAATAGAGCCAGTATCAATTAAAGTTCGAATTTCACATAGGATTGGCAACCAATTTATTACCGAGTTAATACTTCTTTCCACCAAATACACGTGAGTTGGGTTGTTACGCCAATCTTGTGAATTGACGGAATCTGCAACCATATCAAAGCAATAATAAAAGTTGTCTCTTATATAAATTGAATTTGAAAATAATAAATGCTTTTTAAGAGGATTAAGCATTTTCGAGATTTCTCCGCTGCTTATCTTTCTATCGTGCGGCGGATGCGGCCTTTCTCCTAATAAAGGGGTTGGGGTATATTGTTTCTCAATGATGGAGGTGTATTGATCATACAGTTTTGGCTCAAAATATAATCGGAGATGCCCTTCAGAATTGGAAGAAAGAAAATGTTCTTTCTTGAAACCTTCTTTCATTCTAAACAAATAAAATTTTGAAAAATCAACCCACTTATCAGATGATATTTCTTGAAAAAACTCAATTGTTTTTTTTTTCAACTGCATGTGGAAAAACTCTTCTAATATTGATACTGGTGTCAACCTATTCTTCATTTTTATCGGTATTGCTCAAAAATGTAATTGATTACTTTAATGTTTCGAATCTAACCAAACTGTAAGCAGTTTAATTTGTATGTTCAAGTTCTCTAACTAGCATTTAAGTGAAAAGAGTGTAAAAAAAAGACTACTAAACTATATTAATTTTGTCCCAAATGATTTGACCATATTTACTTTCAATTTTATTAGATGAAAGAATATTATGTAAAGTCACTCCCTGATATTTGTCATAAATAGACAATCTTACAATTGGAATGTTGGCTACGATGGGCAAATGATTGACCTCCTCCCGTTTTAGGTGCCGGTCATAACTAGAGAATCCGGGCTATTTTCATTCATTTCGATATACTCGTTGGGGGACATGTCCCCAACGAGCTGTGCGGTCTAAATCCATTATAGTCTTCTCTCCAAATATCGAACTTTTCCTGTGCATTTTCCAAAGAAAAGAACCAATTGGCGTTCAGGCATTCGTCCCTGAACGAACCGTTGAAGCTTTCGATAAATGGGTTATCAGTAGGTTTACCGGGCCTTGAGAAGTCAAGTTCGACATTGTTTTCATAGGCCCATTTGTCCAATATTTTACTGATGAACTCACTTCCATTATCTACTTTGACACGCTTTGGCAGCACTTCGTTCCTAAAAGTAATGGCTTCCATCACTTGAACAACATCGCTTCCTTTGAGCGATTTTCCTGCATGGATGGCCAGGCACTTTCGACTATAGTTATCCACTATAGTCAATGCCCTGAACCGATTGCCGTTATAGAGCCGGTCGCAGATAAAATCCATGCTCCAGCATTCATTTAAACTAGAGGCATTGCCTTCACTTGGCTGCCTATGTGCGGCGGAACGGTTGCGTTTTGGGCGCTTACTTCTTAAGTTCAGGCCTTCTTCGCAATAGACCCTGTACATGCGCTTGTGGTTGTCCATGAAACCTTCCCTCCTCAAAAGGATATGGATGCGCCAGAACCCATAACGTACCCTTACGGAAGCTATCTCGTTCATCCGCATACGCAGAAGTTCATCGCTTCGCCCCTTGGCCTTGTAATAGAAAACACTCTTGTGCAACAATACAAGCTTGCAGCAACGCTGGATGGATATATTGTACTCCATCCTGATGTTATCGACCATCCCGCGTTTTCGGGACGGTCTCAGAACTTTTTTTTCAGCACGTCCTGCAGGATCTGTTTGTCAAGGCTCAGGTCCGCGACCAGCTTCTTGAGCTGGGAATTCTCTTCTTCGAGGTTCTTCAGCCTTCGCAGTTCGGATACACCGAGGCTCCCGTATTTCTTCTTCCAATTATAGAACGTGGCCTCGCTGATGCCCATCTTGCGGCAGACCTCCTGGATACGTGTCCCGGTCTCCACCTGTTTGATCGCAAATACGATCTGAGACTTCCGAATACTTTGATCGTTTCATAAGCAGATACTTGTTTAAAGTTAAACATGTATTCGCCCAGAAAACTCTAAATCTGAACTGTCCGGTTTAAAGGGAGGAGGTCAGTTTATGAATATCCCTCTTTTGTAACACATGAAAAATCAATAATACATCAATTTCTCTTTTGTTACGATATCTAAAGGGAGGCTAACTACTTGTGGCGGGTCTTGTTGCATGCCCAAGAATTTATATAAATATTCTATACCCTGATAGGCCTGGTCGTAGGGGCGCTGGTTGATTAAAAAGTCTATTTTTTTGTTTTCTAACAGCTGCTTGTTTTTATCTAAAAGATCGTATCCGACAATACGGATGTGATGGGAAGGCGACAAAGCCTTTGCCAGTATAAATGATTTAGAGTTAGGGACGAATATGCCCTTTAGGTTGTTTAGGGAACTTAGTTTTTCTTTTATTTTTTGCACAACATTTTTGTCCTCTTGGGGCACTGAAAACACCTCTATTTGAAATTCTTGTTCCTTATTGTCTTTAAAATAAGATTCGAAACCGGCTATTCTTTCTTTGACATTGACATTGGGGTTTTGGGCTTTTGTAATATTCAGCACCAAGAATTTTGATTGTTTGTTCTGCCCAAAACTGAGAAGTTCCCCCGCCAATCTTCCGCCTTGGTGAGAATTTTGCCCTATATAGCTGATTGCCCCAGAATTATGCTGCCCGGTACCGATTAAGATAAAAGGCACTTTCTTTTTCTTGCATTCCTCCAAAAAAGATTTGGTTTCATCAAAAAGTACTTGTGCCAGTAGTATGGCATCGTTTTTATCTTTAAAAATTCGGCTGCTCACTTCGAAGAAAGAGTTTTTATCTTTTTGGTCATAAAGATATATTTGCACCATAGTACCCAATGCTTTAAAATCTTTCAATGCTTTCTTGGCACCCTTTAGGGGGGCTGTCCAATACTCGCCTTTTTCGTGCTCTGGTAATAGTACGGCAATTTTGAAATTCTTGTTTAGGGCCAAGTTTCTGGCAAATGTATTGGGTACATAGTTGATTTCTTCCATGATACCCCGAATGAGCTGCGTCGTTTTCTTAGAAACATCGCCTCTATTATGCAACACCCTATCTACGGTACCTATAGAAACATTCGCTAGTTTGGCAATTTCTTTAATTGTTGGTTTTACGCTCATAAATCATAGTATTGGCAATAAAAAGCAAATATATTTGATAAAATATCAAAATTATGACTTTTATATTTTTATAATTCAAATTAAATTTTAATATTTGTGCCTTTCCGTGTGCGTTAACGGAAAAAGAACGGCAAGATAAAACTTAAATTTTTTAATGGAGAATAAGTTACTGATTCACTTAATAAAATAGTAGAAATTTTTCAAAGGTTAAAAATCATAGATTTTTTTTACTCAATTACCGTTAACGCACACGGTAAATTTATTAAGCTGTTTCCGTTTCAAGTTAGCCTAAATTATAAACCAATTGGTATGAATAAAAAGTCGATTTCAATCCTTATTGGATTCTTCCTATCTGTGCAGTTTTTAAGTGCGCAGTCGCATCAGGTCGATGGCACGATTAGAGCAAATGACAATGAACCGCTACCTGGAGTTAACGTTGTTGAAAAGGGAACTTCTAACGGAACTGTAGCCGATTTTGACGGGAACTATTCGATTAGGGTATCAGGTCAAAATTCAATTTTGGTGTTTAGTTCCATTGGATTCGCTACTCAGGAAATCTCAGTAGGAAACCAGAATGTATTAAATGTTGTTCTTTCTGAGGATTCACAGGCCTTGGATGAAGTAGTACTTGTCGGGTATGGGACGCAGAGAAAACAAGACTTGACCGGGGCTATCGTTTCAGCAGATCTTGAACAGTTTCAAGAATCGCCCAACACTAGCGTTTTACAGTCTTTGCAAGGTTCTCTTCCTGGTATTACGGTTGGCCAAACCGCTACGACTGGGGCAGAGCCAGATATTCAAATCAGAGGGCGTTCCACATTGAACGGCAGCCAAAATCCACTTATCGTTTTGGATGGAGTTATCTATCGAGGTCGACTTGCAGACTTAAATCCAAAGGATATAAAATCAGTGGATGTGCTCAAAGACCCCAGTAGTAAGGCCATTTATGGAGCACAGGCGGCAAATGGGATTGTAATTGTAAGCACGAAGCAAGGGAAAACTGCTCAAAAATCTACTATTAACTATTCCACTTTTTATGCGGTTCAAAGTCCTACGAATGAAAGGACGACTATGAACCGAGAGCAGTACTTGAGGGCAACGCGTGATTTAGATTGGGAAAATGGGTATACCGGTCCAAACTTTATCCAAGAAAACCCAGATTGGACCCCGGAGAATGATACCTCTTTTTTTCCACCATTATTGAACGGGCTTGCAGCTGGTAACGATTATAACTGGTTTAATGAAACGACCAAGCCGGGTTACACAATGGATCATCAATTAAGTATACGTGGTAGTTCGGATAATACTTCCTACTTTATTTCAGGCGGGTTGACCAAACAAGTTGGTTGGTTATTAAATGACAATTATGATCGTCAAACCGTAAGGGTAAATGTTGATACTAAAGTGACTGATTGGTTGACTATTGGAGCAAACACTTTCGGGTCTTTTTCTGATTTTTCCGGGGTAAGTCCCAATATTAGTGGTCTGGCGGTTATGAGCCCTCTCGTCATGCCCAAAGATTCATCAGGTGAATTTATTACCAATCCGTTAGGTGAGAATACTGTAAACCCATTTTTACAAAGCCTACAGGATGATCGTGATAATCTCAACAATATTTCTGCGATTTTCTATGCTTCCGTAGATATTCCACAAATTCCAGGATTAAACTTTCGTGTTAACTACAGCAACAACTATCGGTGGTCATTACAAGGAAATTCTGATATTTATGGTGCAGGTTTAACCGGTAGTGCCTTTAAACAAACAAACTCCACACATGATGTGTTGGTGGATAACATTCTTACATATGACAAGCGTTTTGGTGCAGACGAAGAGCATGGTTTGAAAGTGACTTTAGTTGCAGGTTTTAACACGATCGATTTTGAGCAAACTAGAGCTGAAGGCACCAATTTTTCCAATTTGGCCTTATCTTACAATAATTTAGAACAGGCTGTAAATCAAGTCATATCTTCTAATGCGTGGGATGAAAGTTATACGGCACAGACCGGGAGGGTCAATTACGATTTCAAAAGAAAATATCTTTTAAGCGCTAGCTTACGTAGGGACGGGTTTAGTGGCTTTGCCGAAAACAACAAGACGGCTCTTTTTCCTTCTGTCGGATTAGGTTGGGTGATTTCAAACGAAGAATTCTTGTCTGGTTCAGACAAGTTCAATCTCTTAAAACTTCGTGGCAGTTACGGTAGTAACGGTAATTTGACCTCTAGGTACAGTTCTCTTGCCCAAATCGAGGCTCCCGAAGATTCGCGATACGTGTTCGGTGATGGTGGGTCAACTATAAACGGCCAGACTGTCGTATCACTTGCAAACCCTGACCTCAAATGGGAACGTACTGACGGTATAAATGTAGGTGTCGATTTTGGACTTCTTCAAAACAAGGTTTCAGGTACCGTTGATTATTATCGTTCAACGACCAAAGATCTGTTATGGGATTTCATTCTGCCAGAGTTGAGTGGATTTAGCTCTATTCGATCCAACATTGGAGAAATAGAAAATACAGGACTAGAGTTTTCCTTGAACTTCAACCCAGTTCAAAGCGATAATTTTGATTGGAATATAGGCGTCAATTTTGCAAGGAATAAAAATAAGATTAAGTCATTGTTAGGAGAAGATTTAGATGGTGATGGACGGGAAGATGATTTGATTGCGAATGGTCTTTTCATTGGCGAGTCAATCGGAACCATATACGACTATGTGACCGATGGGCTTTATCAAATTGGGGATACAGATATACCTAACGGTTACCAACCTGGATTTCAAAGATTGGTCGATTTAGATGGAGAGGAAGGAATATCGCCGGAAGGTGATAGAAAAATACTGGGAAGAACAGAGCCGGCCTATCAGTTCGGTATTAATAACACGCTATCATATAAAAACTTTGCCTTTAAGTTTTTTATAAACTCCATTCAAGGTGGGAGTGATGGTTATTTGGGTCGGAATGATCCCTGGCAAAGTGGATACAGCACTCCTGGTATTGCCCAGAACAGCAATAAGTATACAGATATCGACTACTGGACGCCCAGTAATCCTGACGCCACTTACAGACGGCCTGGGGTTACTGGGCCAGTAACGGCAAGACGTTTTTTCGACCGTAGTTTTATCCGTCTACAAGATATTTCCCTGTCCTATAACCTTCCTAGCGATGTTCTGGAAAAAATAGGTTTCCAAGGGTTAAAAATCTTTTTAAGCGGGAAAAACCTTTTGACCATCTCTGATTGGGAAGGCTGGGATCCAGAAACAGGTCAAGGATTGGCACTGTCCTCAAGTGGCCTTCCTGTCATGAAAAGTATAACTTTTGGCCTAGATCTATCATTTTAAATCTCAAAATATACAGATATGAAAATATACAATAATAAACTTTATGCAATTTTAAGTTTGTTGCTCCTATTCCTCTCTTGCAACGAACAAGATTTTTTAAGTGAAGAGCCCCTCGATTTTTTCGACCCCAGCAACTCGTTCGCTACGATGGAAAATTTGGAAAGTTCTTTGGCCGACATTTACGCCAAGTACCGTGATATCTATTTCGATGGCGGTTTTAGCAACTACAATCACTTTATGGGTACCGATATCATGTTCAATTCAAGGGGTTCGGAAGATGCTGCTCGATTTGGTAATTACATTGCAGCTTTGGACCCAACTTCCGGTATTCCCGAATATCACTGGGATAGATGGTATAAGATTATCGCTAATGTTAATACTATAATTGCCAAGCTGAATGATTCCGAAATTGCTATTGAAGAACGCACATCGGTAGAGGCCGAAGCGCGACTTTTTCGGGCTCTTGCGTATCGACATTTAGTTTATCTATTTGGGGGGGTTCCTTTGATTACAGAAGAAATATCTTCCCCTAAGACGGATTTTACAAGGGCTTCAAAGGATGAAATTCTTGAGCAAATTGTTGTAGATGCAACATTTGCTACATCAAATCTTCCGGGGATTTCTGAGGTTGTCGACGGAAAACTTTCCAACCTTGTTGCACAACATTTATTAGCTGAAACCTATATTTCCTTAGGCAACTTTGATGCTGCTATCACTGCGGCTTCACAGGTTATCGATGACCCAGCCACTGATTTGATGAAGAACCGTTTTGGTTCTCGTTCGGCTGAGTCCGGTGATGTATATTGGGATCTCTTCCGACGGGAGAATCAAAACCGGTCATCAGGTAATACTGAAGCAATCTGGGTATCGCAGATGGAGGTAGATTTACCTGGAGGATATATTACTACTACAAGTTCGAATACGAATAACTTAGAGCGATTTCATGTTCCTGCAAGCTGGACCTTGAACGACCCCGATGGTAATATTGGCATTCTTGGATGGCGAGGTGACGCCAATACTGGCGGACGGGGTGTATCTTTTGTTCAACCAACGGCCTTTTTCGAAAATACGTTATGGGAAAGTGATTTTGACAATGACCTTAGAAATTCTGAGGCTAATTATGTAAGAGATATTTTTTACGACAATCCTGAATCTGCCTGGTTCGGGCAGAGTGCTAGAGATAATCCTGGTTCACTATATCTGGGAGAGGGACAAAGCTGGAGGTGGTATCCATGGTTGACAAAGGCTACAACTCCTAATAATCATCCCGCGGATATTTATGATGACCCAGAACTGTTATTATTAAAATCTTCAGGAGGAACAACATATAGAGACCGATATTACCTTAGGCTCTCGGAAACTTATTTGCTACGGGCAGAGGCTTATTTGGGTAAAAATGATTTGGGGAATGCAGCTGCGGACATCAATACAGTTAGGGAGCGGTCGAATGCAAATCCAGTAACTGCTGGGGAAGTTGATATTGATTATATATTGGATGAACGTGCTCGAGAATTAAGTTTTGAAGAAATGCGGAGAATTACTTTGCACCGAACTGGAAAATTGGTCGAGAGGGTACGTCTTTACAATGATCTCAATACAGACGATATAGCCGATTATCACGGATTATGGCCAATACCAGCTAAAGAAATTGAAGCAAATATCAATGGAAATCTGGAACAGAATCCTGGATATTAATATTGAGTAGTTTGAGTTAGTTTAGTTTGGAACACCCCAGGGTCTGTATCCTGGGGTTTGTTTTTTAATCCATGTCATTCATATAATCAAGACACTATATAAGATGAACCGACCTCGTTTTATTTATATATTATTTATTTTTTTGATTACAGCTAATTCCTTAGGGCAGTCAAATCAAGATATTAGCACGCTGAAGGTGGCCCAATCAGTATTAGATAAGGGCATTTCCGAAATAGATTTGGGATATTATCCTGGCACATTGCTGTTGCATGGGATGGCCGAGTTGGCAATGGTGAAGAAAGACACTTCCGATTTGAATTATGAAATCAATCTCTTTCGAAAGTTCAAGACCGGTGAAATAAAGGGTCACGGTAGCTTTATTTCCTACCAATATGGTGGTTCGGGTGTTCCATACATGGTTTGGAAGAAAAACACAAAAGATTTAAGAAGTCAAATGTCCGAAGGCGCCAAACGGATGTTTGATGAACAAAAAAGATCCTCTGAAGGAATTTTAGTGCCGCCATGGGTAAAGAAAGGTAAAGACCAGATCTTTATCGATGTTGCCTTCGCAGTAACACCATATTTATTATATGCAGGCTTGGATTTGAAAAATGAAGAGTATATTGAAACGGCCATACATGAAACAACCGAATTGTTCCGAATTCTTGAGGATAGGAAAACTGGATTGCTACATCAAGGTAGGGGTTTTCAAGGTGTAGGAAAAATTTCAGAAGATAATTGGAGCCGGGGGAACGGCTGGGGGGCATTTGCATTGGCAATTTTGGTTCGTGACTTACCTAAATCTCATCCCAGACGTGGTGAAATCGAAGAACTTGCCAAGCAGTTTTTTTCGGCAGCTATAAAATTTCAAAATAAAGAAGGTCTCTGGCACCAAGAGATGACCGATTCAACTTCATATGTAGAGACTTCGGGAAGTGGTCTGATTTTATTTGGCTTAGGCATCATGCTTGAAACCGCTTTACTAAATCAGGCATTTATGGATAATTTCACATTAGGGTTACGTGGGTATGCTTCTTACATCGGTAGCGATGGCTCGGTCAGTCATACTTGTGGGGGTTGTTTGTGTCCAAAAAACGGCACTAAGGAAGATTATAAGAATCATCCTTGGGTTTATAATGATCAACATGCCTTTGGACCAGTTGTACTCGCCTTTACTCAAGCGGCAAAAATGGGGGTTAAAAGTATTACTCCTTTAAAAAAGATGGGGTTGTACTGCATTGCTGATTCTCCAAAGACGCCAAGAACTTATGTTTGCACTGCACGTGAATCCGATATCGCATGGGAAAACGATCGAATTGCCTACCGTGTTTTTGGACCCTCGGTAAGAGACAAAGTAGGTAATGGTATAGATGTATGGGCTAAATCTGTGGATTATCCAGTTCTCGATAAATGGTATCGATTAAACAGTGAAGGGAAAGATTACCATGTTGATCGAGGCGAAGGGTCGGACTTTTATAATGCAGGCAAACAAATGGGCTGTGGAGGAATTGCACTTTGGGCTAACGGAAAGCCTCATCCCCCAAAAACATTTGATTCATATAAAATTGTTAGAAACCAGAATGACAAATTAGTCTTTGAACTTAATTACAATACCTGGGATACACCGGGAATTGAACTGAAAGAAGAAAAGATAATAGAGATGATAATGGGGACCAATTTATTCAAAGTTACAAGTACGATAAAAAGTGAAACAGATACTGAAATTACCTTGGCTATTGGGCTGACTACTTTTGGTAATCAAAAAGTACACCCTGACAAAAAGAATGGCGTATTAAGTGTGTGGGAAACAATAGACCCTGTAAACGGAAATTTGGGTACAGCAATACTTGTGAACCCAGACCAAGTCAAAGATTTCGTAAGCTACTCAGGAAACGAGTTTGTCTTGGTCCGGGTTCAAACCAATAAGCCCTTCACTTACTATGCTGGAGCAGGGTGGGAGAAGACCCAACATTTCGATAACGCGGTCAATTGGCAAACCTATATAAAAAAACAAGCTAAAAACATCACATTTTGAACCCGTCAATAAAAACATGCAAAATGAAAAGTAGTTTAATTCTTTTAATAGTGCTTATACTATCAGGGTTGCCAACAACAGCCCAAGAGATTGGTTCTACACCAGAATATATTAAAGCTTTAACCGCTGAATGGAACGGGGAACGGTTTGATGACGGTAGGCCGAAGATAGCTAGCGGATTATTGGAGCGTCTCAAGAACATCACTTTGGAAGAAGCATGGGCCGAACTTATCGATTTGGGATATCACAATCAATTTGAGGGAGATTGGCAATTGATTGATGAGAATGAGGAGACCACGATGACAGGTCGTGCCGTCACTGCACAATTTATGCCAGCGCGAATCGATTTAGAGAATCAAGTTATAAATCAAGGCAGAATCGAGGGAAGAAATTGGCAGCAACGGCGAACAGTATCTTGGGCAATCAGCACGCTTGTTGAAGGAGATATTTACGTGGCAGATGGCTATGGAAAACCCTCTTATGGGACAGTTATAGGTTCCAATTTGGGTAACGGAGTGTATGCGAAATCGAAAAGAGGTATTATAGTCTTTGGAAATGTGCGTGATATGGAAGGCTTGAGGGCAATCGAAGGTTTTAATGGGTGGGTGAAAGGTTCGGATCCTTCCTATATGCGAAAAACACTCTTAACCACCATAAATGCACCCATTAGAATTGGTAAAGCAACAGTGCTACCGGGAGATGCGGTACTGGCCAAAAAAGATGGCGTTGTTTTCATTCCAGCACATCTTGTGGAGCAAATTGTTTTAAAAGGTGAGGTTACAGACCTTTTCGACCTTTTTGGTCAAGAACGAATTAAGGAGAAAAAATATT
The DNA here is from genome assembly GCF_963975415.1 of uncultured Kriegella sp. NCBI lineage: Bacteria > Pseudomonadati > Bacteroidota > Flavobacteriia > Flavobacteriales > Flavobacteriaceae > Kriegella > uncultured Kriegella sp. Next base: position 31,652 of record NZ_CAXBGN010000005.1, on the reverse strand, counting down.
CTGCTGGCGAAATAGATAGCGTATGGTCCGATGAGATAAAAAAAGATTTTAGGGCTTGGGTTAACGATTATCAGGGTAAACTACCCATGACAAAAAGAGATTTGGAAAAGTATCTTCAGGAGCGTAATTTTTGATAGTGATATAATATATATCCTGCGCATGATACAATTTTTTAAACAAGAAAATGATTCGGCGAAAGCGTTGAATTCAACAAACATTTAAATTTTGGGCAAACTTGCTACATTAGATTATATATCCATCGGCATCTATCTACTTTTGATGGCTGGGGTCGGCCTGTTTTTCGGATGGTTCGTAAAGGATATAAAAGGGTACTTCAAAGGAGGAAATACCATTCCTTGGGGTATTTCTGGTATCAGTAATTTTATGGGGTCACTCAGCACCTTTGTTTTTATTGCTTACGCAGGTATTGCATATAAGGATGGCCTTATCGGGGTGACTGTATTATGGAGTGCTGTTATACCCTTTGTGTTTGCAGCATTAATTATAGGAAAACTTTGGGTTCGGTCTCGAATCATCACTCCGGTTGAATATCTCGAAACACGATTTAATGCCAATATTCGTCAATTATTTGGATGGACAGGATTGGGCATGCGCTTTCTAGATAACATGGTACGGCAGTATGCTATGGGTATTTTTTTAGTTACCGCCACGGATTTGACGTTTGTGCAGGCCATCATTTTTTCTGGAGCAATAACCACACTTTTTACCATAGTGGGTGGGGTTTGGGCCGTAGTTGTCATGGATACGCTACAATTTGTTATTTTAATTTTTGTTTCGGTATTATTGGTCCCTCTTTCTTTGGAGGCGGCAGGAGGACTTGGCACCTTGATGGATAAGCTCCCTAACCATTTTGAGTTTTTCTCTGGCCCTAAAGGCCAACCGTTGTGGCTGATGGTCTATTTCATAATGATTCTTTTTAAGTATAATGGAAATTGGGTCTTTATTCAACGATTTTACAGCGTAAAGGACGAAAAGGCTACCAGAAAACTAGGTTTTTTTTCGGCAGCACTACTGTTGATATTTCCCATAATATTTTTGCTTCCAGCGATTGCGGCAGCCGATATTCTGCCTGGCCTGGAAGACCCAGAGCAAGCTTATGTAGCCGTGGCGGTGCATTTGCTTCCTGCAGGTTTGTTGGGCTTGATGATTGCCGCCATGTTCTCGGCCACTATGTCTTCTTTGAATTCAGAATTCAACGTAATGTCCGCGGTATTGACCAATGACATTTACAAACGTCTAATTAATCCTAAAGCGAGTGAAAAACAACTGATTTTTGCGGCGCGATTAAATATTGTATTGGTGGGAGCCATTGTTGTTGCAGGCTCGTTATTCGTGGGAAAACTGGGGGGAGCTTTTGAAGCCAACAAGATTTTGACTGGACTTTTCGCCATTCCGTTGGCTATTCCTCTTGTACTAGGACTAATGTTCAAGAAAACCAATTCCGTTGGGGCCTTTTTTACAGTACTGATTGGTATTTTTACGGGGTTGATTTTGACCTTGTCAAGTGATTTCACGTGGGAAATGGCGACCTTGATACAGATTGTAAGTTGTAGTGCCATATTCTTCCTATCGGGATTTCTACTGAGTTCCAAAGAAAATTATAAAAAAAGGGTCGATAATTTTTTTGAGAAAATACGAACCCCTTTGACTACTAATGAAATAGGCGAGCCGGATCCAAAATTTCGTTTTGCTTTGGCCAATCTTTTTTCAATCGCCATTGGCGCATCTGGATTATTGTTTTGTGCCGTAAGCCTACCCTCCATCGGGTTGGAGAGTGGAAAAATAGCCTTGGCTATCGGCGGGGCCTGTATCATATTGGCCATCCTTTTAAAATGGTTTACCACGGGAACCTTTAAATTTTCAAATAAATCAACAAAATGAAAATGACAACCCCATATATTCACAAAGATTTTTTGTTGTCGGATGAACTTTCAAGGTCGTTGTATTACGATTTTGCCCAGCAACTACCAATTATCGATTTTCATAATCACTTGAATCCGGCGATGATAGCCAGTAACGCGCAGCCGGAAAACTTATCCAAATTATGGGTAATGTCCGATCAATACAAACATCGGGCGATGCGAATCAACGGTATTCCCGAAGACGGGATTACAGGGAATGCAACGGATTATGATAAATATTTAAATTGGGTAAAAACCCTTCCAAGAACATTAGGAAATCCACTTTATCAATGGAGCTATCTCGAACTAAAAAGGGTTTTCGATATCGATTCGACACTGAATGAAAGTTCGGCCAATGATATTTGGAACGAATGCCAAAAGCAGATTGATTCTGGCAAGCTCGCTACTGTTACGCTACTAAAAAAATTCAATGTTGAAGTACTTTGCACGTCCGATGATTTGCTTGACGACGTGTCTATACATAAAAAGGCCTCCGAAAAGGGAATTGTCATCTTGCCTTCGTTACGCACTGATAGTATCGTAAATAAACCGGAAGAATTCCAGATTTGGCACAAAATTTTGGAGAACCTTACCCAAATTAAAATTAAGGATTTGGATAGTTATGAAGCCGCGGTACTGAAAAGATTCGACCTCTTTTCGGATGCTGGCTGTAAACTGGCAGATCAAGCATTGGATTCTGGTTTTGAGTTCCATCAAATGGATAAATCAAAGGTTGAGACGATTTTCAAGCAGTTTTTGTCAGGTGAGCAATTGAATGATGTGGATAGGGTTTCTTTACAATCCTATCTTTTAGTAATGGTGGGAAGGGCCTGCGCTCAAAAAAAATGGATTTTGCAGTTACATATTGGAGCTCAACGGAAGACCAGCTCACGATTGAAGAATTTGGTGGGCGGTGCCGGTGGCTATGCATCCATCGGAAGCGTCACTAATATCTCGACACTGGTCGAAGTACTTGATACCATGGATAAAAATGGTCAATTACCTAAGATTATTCTGTATAACCTAAATCCTGTCGATAATGCGGCTTTTGCTTCTTTAACAGGTTCTTTTCCAGAAGATGGTATTTCAGGAAAAATTCAATTCGGGCCGGCATGGTGGTATAATGACCATTACGAGGGTATCATAAACCAGTTAAAGGCTTTGGCGAGTCATGGGCTTTTGCACAATTCAATTGGCATGACTACTGACTCTCGCAGTTTTGTGTCTATGTCTCGACACGAATACTTTAGAAGGGTTTTCTGTGATTTGATTTCAACTTGGGTCAAGCAAGGGCTTCTTCCAAATGATATGGCCATCTTAAAAGAATTGATAGAGGATGTCTGTTATCGGAATGCAAAAAAATGGATACTAAACACAGGCAAATGAAAAATTTATCTTGCAAACTCCGAAATGGCAATAATTCTTCACAATGGGTTTTTAAGTGGTCAACTGTTCAAATGAAAACACTGATTATGAACAATTCTCGTAAAAATCTACTTATCATATTAGGTTTTTTGGCCTGTTCCCCATTGTTTCTGAATTGCTCAAACAATTCGACAAATACGGACTGGGCCATTACTCTTGAAAAGCAACTAACTATTCCAGAATTTAAGAAAGATACGTTTAATATCAATGATTATGGTGCTATTCAAGATAGTATTATGGTAAATACTATCAGCTTCAAAAGGGCTATTGACGAATGCAATAAAAACGGGGGAGGGGTCGTACTTGTACCTGAAGGAATTTGGAACGTAGGTCCCATTCACTTGAAGTCGAACGTCAACTTACATATTTCGAGTAAAGCAGTAGTATCATTTTCGCAAAAATTTGATGATTATCTCCCTATAGTACGCATACAAAGAGGTGGAATTTATTGTTACAACTATTCGCCTTTTATCTATGCTAACGGTAAAGAAAACATTGCAATTACCGGCAAAGGTAAATTAGATGGCAATGGGCAAGTCTGGTGGCCTTGGAAAAATGATCAACCTGGGATGGCAGAATTGTTCAAAATGGGAAAAGCTGGCACGCCTATAGAAGATCGTAGGTTTGGCACCGTAGAAGATGGTGTTCGCCCTCCGTTCGTACAGTTTATAAAAAGTAAAAATGTCTACATGGAAGGGGTAACCTTGTTAGATGGTCCGTCGTGGATGATACATCCGGTAGAATGTACAAACCTTATATTTAAAAACCTTACTCTAAAGTCACATGGCCCCAATAATGATGGGATTGATCCTGATATGTCTAAGAATATTCTTATAGAAGATTGCATATTGGATGTTGGTGACGATAACATCGCAATTAAATCTGGGAGGGATGAAGAAGCATGGCGTATTGGTGTTCCAAGCGAAAATATAATTGTGAGAGGATGTACAGCTTTGCGGGGTCACGGTGGACTTGTAATAGGTAGTGAAATGTCTGCTGGAGTAAAAAATGTACTTGTTGAAAATTGCAATTTCAAGAAGACAGACCGTGGAATTCGCTTTAAAACGAGATTAGGTCGAGGAGGTTATGTTGAAAATATAACCATCAGAAATATAAAAATGGAGGATATAAATAAAGAAGCTATAATCATGAATATGCAATATGATGGAGAACCCATAGAAAAGAATATGAATTATGATGAGGATATGAAATCGTCAAATGACACCCCTATTTTCCGGAATATTCTACTTGAAAACATTGAATGCTATGGTGCCAAAACCGCAATATCTATTAAAGGATTGGATAAGAGTACCTTGGGTGAAATCAAAATTAAAAACATATCGGTCACATCGGAACGAGGATTGTATATCGATGGGGCATATGATTTAAAATTGGAAGATATACAGTTAGATGTTTCTGGCCGGGAGCCAATGATTCAAATTAGTAATTCAAATAATATTTCTATCAATACGGAGAATGGCCTTAAAACAGAAAATTCAGATGAGTGGTTGTTTGTTGAGGATTCTCGGAAGATTGAAATTAACAATGAAAAATATTAGTTATCGGTATGGGTTTGATAAAAGAACAATTCAATTGAAGTTCACATTACACTAAACAATGATTATGGGCGAAAAAATAGCAGTAGTAACAGGAGCTGGTGGCACACTATGCTCGGCCATGGCGAAAGACTTGGCCAAACAGGGTTATAAGGTCGCCCTTTTGGGGAGAACCATGGAAAAATTGAAAATCGTCGAAGAAGGGATCAAAGCTGATGGCGGGATCGCCATTTCCGTAAGTGCAGATGTAGCAGATGAAAAATCTGTAAAAGAAGCAAAAGACACGGTTGAAAACGAATTGGGCGTATGTACCCTACTTATAAACGGTGCTGGAGGAAATCAAAACGACGCCCTCCCGAACATTCCTGAATTTGACGAACGTGAGCTAAACAATGATGACGCGGTAAAAGGATTTTTCAATCTTAATATGAAGGTTTTTCAAAGTGTTATCGACATCAACACGATGGGGACGGTTATTCCCTGTTTCGTATTTGGCAAGAGTATGGCAAAAAACAAGCAGGGCAACATCATCAATTTTGCATCTATGACCAGCTATCGGCCCATTACGAGGGTAGCGGCTTATGCAATGGCTAAAAACGGAATTGAAAGTTTTACCCAATGGTTGGCTGCCTATTTGGCACCTGCAAATATTCGTGTAAATGCAATCGCCCCCGGCTTCTTTCTGAATGACCGTAGCCGTAAGATAATGTTCAATGCAGACGGCTCGCAGACGGAACGCGCACAAAACATATTGAGGCAAACACCTATGAGACGTTTTGGTGAAGCTCCCGAACTCATTGGCTGTATGAATTGGTTGATTGACGAAAAAAATGCTGGGTTTGTGACAGGTATTACCATTCCGGTAGACGGAGGGTTTTTGTCCAGCCCAGGAGTTTAAAATTTATTAAAAACCATATACTATGAAAATTAATTTTAAGATTACTTATCTATTGGCCGCCCTAATAATATCTACTTCTTTTTATGCTCAGAAGAACCAAGATATTACCTATTCTTCGATTGGAACGGTACAGCCTCGAAGCTCACACGAAATTGCTGCTTCAAATTGGTCTATTGGAGGTGAAACAATGGATCGTGATTTCACCGATTTCGACCAGTGGAAGCAATATTTAGGTGCAACGGGAGCCAAAAAAATCAGGTTACAAGCAGGATGGGCTAAATGTGAGCCAAAAAAAGGTGAATATGATTTTGAGTGGCTCGACAGAATTATTGACGATGTAATAGCGCAAGGCGTGGAACCCTGGCTGCAAACGTCTTATGGAAACCCCATTTATGAAGGAGGTGGAATGCCAAATCTTTCAGGCGGTTTTCCTGTCTCCGAGGAGGCTTTGGCGGCATGGGATCAGTGGGTTATGGCATTGGTAAAACGTTACAAGGGTAGGGTGAAAATTTGGGAAATCTGGAACGAGAGTGACCTTAATTCCGAGAATACCCCTGATGCATATTCCAAAATTTTTGTGCGCACAGCAGAAATTATTCGTTCTGAAATTCCAGAAGCCACCATTTACGCGTTATCGTTGGCAGGAATCAATGTTGAATATGTAGAACCTTTTCTAGCTTACTTAAAAAAGTATGATAAGCTAGATTTGGTCGATGTTATTACGCTCCATGGCTATACCTATCGTCCTGAAGAAATATATCCAAAATACGAAAAAATCCAGAGCTTAACGAAATCGTATTCCGATCATATAATTATAGGCCAGGGGGAATTGGGCTGCCCTTCCGAAAACCAAAAACACTATGCCCTTAAAAATTATCCATGGACGGAGGTTTCCCAGTCAAAATGGATGTTAAGAAAGTTGTTAGGAGACCTTGGGCGTGATATACCTTCATTATATTTTTCTATAATCGACATGAATTATGTCAGGGTTTTGGAAAAAATAAACGGAAAGATTACTGTTCTAGAAAATCCAATTTATACTGTAAATACAAAGGGTCTTATTAAAGCTAAAAAGGATAATACAGTAGATTATTTAAAGCCGTCATATTTTGCCTATCAAAACTTGACCTCTATTTTCGACCACTCTCTAAAGCGTATTTCCAATTATTCATATGTAACTGATGCAACGGGTTCTCTTTCCGTTTATGGATATCGAGCAGACAGTTCCGATTATCAGGTTGTGACAATTTGGGAAAATGGTGACACGCCAAACAACTCAACTAAAAAGACCACCATTGATTTTGAATTTACGAATGGGAATTTTGCAGAACCAGTGTATATAGATATGCGTACCGGTGAGGTATATGACATTCCGAAAAAAGATTGGAGCCAAAAAGGAACGCATTACGAGTTTCGCAACATTCCAATTTATGATTCCCCCATTTTGATTGCAGAAAAGAGTCTGATTAAATTAAAATCTGAGAAAAAATCAAATTAAGAAAGATGAGTGCAGAAGATTATAAAAAAGAGGTCGGAATGATGAACCTTGAAAGGTTGATTGAGGTACGGGAAGGCGTATCAACCAAAAAATTCCCTATTTCCGACAAGGAACTTTTAAGCCGTTATGAAAAAATATATACAGGAGCCATAAGTGATGTGCTTAGGGAGTTTACCTTATTGAACCAAGCCCTACCTATTCGAATACGAGCCTTGAAAAATTACCACACTGTAGCGGGTTTTGCATTTACGGTTAAAAGCTCTTCTAGCACAAAGGTAAGCGGCGAAATGGAGTTTCGAACCAGAATGCTGGACGAGATGCATGAAAATGCCTTTGTGGTCTACGATACCAGTGGCGATGAGGAATCTACGTCATGGGGTGGTGTAATGACTGCAACTGCTAAAGGAAAAGGAGTGAAAGCGGCTTGTGTTGATGGTGGTATTAGGGATACCCATCAGATTTTAGAGGCCGATTTTCCAGTATTCTATAAATACCGTTCTTCGAATGGTAGTTTGGGCCGTTGTCTGATTACAGATTACCAGGTGCCAATTCAGATAGATAAGTGTTTTATTAAGCCAGGCGATATCATTTTGGGCGATGTTGATGGTGTACTTGCAGTACCAAGAGACATTGCTTACGAAGTGCTATTACGCGCAGAAGAGATACGGGAGAACGAAAAGAAGATTTTCGGATGGGTAAAGGAAGGTCAATCGGCAAAGGAAATTTCTGATAAAGGGGGATACTTCTAAATAATTCGACGTTTATTATGAAACTCTCTTTCTTATTTTTTGGCAATACACCTGACGAAAAATGGCAGCTCTGTCGCCAAATGGGTATTGACTATGCCATTGCCAAGTTGGCCCCTGAACTTACTGGAAACCCTTCGATTGACGATTACGATTCCTTTGCCCGTTCAAAGGAAATCTTCGAAGAAAACGGATTCCATCTCTATGGACTGGAGGGCGACCAGTTTGACATGCACCGCATCAAGTTGGGATTGGAAGGAAAGGAAAAAGATATTGAGAGGTATCAAAGGATGCTTGAAAACATGGGTCGCCTTAGTGTTCCTTTGCTCTGTTACAATTTTATGGCCACGGGCTGGTACCGAACGCATCACGCGATTCCTGAAAGGGGGGGGGCGATTGTCAGCGGTTTTAACTATGAAACGGCTAAAAAAGAACCCGTTTCGGAATGGGGCAAATTTTCTGAAGAGCAGATTTGGGAGAATTACCAGTGGTTCATCGAACAAGTAATGCCCATAGCAGAGGCGAACAATGTTAAAATGGCGTTGCATCCAGATGATCCACCAGTAAGTCCCGTTCATGGTATCTCCCGAATATTTACCACGGCCGAAGCAATGGACAAGGCACTTTCGTTTTCAGATAGTCCCTCACACGGTTTGACTTTCTGTCAAGGAACTTTTACTACAATGAATGAAGATGTGCTGGCGATGCTTAAAAAGCACGGTAAGAACAGCAAGATATTCTTTGTTCATATTAGGGATGTCGTGGGTAATCCCGAAGATTTCAGGGAAACCTTTCACGACAACGGCCCTACCGATATGTTCAAGATGATGCAGACTTATAAAGAAGTCGGTTTTAATGGCCCATTACGATCTGATCACGTACCGACCATGGCGGGTGAGGACAATCAAAATGTGGGCTATGAAATGAAAGGCAACCTTTTTGGTATCGGCTATATAAAGGGGTTGATGCATGCATCAGGAATTATTACTTCCTAGTCGTATGACCATTAAAGAAAATTTTAAATTTTTAAGCATGAAATATAAATTAAACCGAGTACTCCTAATTATGGTTGGGTTAATTTTCTTCCAATGCACAACCACTTCAGATGATTTCATTATTTCTAGAGAAGTTACCACCTCTATTTTTATTGGCTCGAACGAACCCGAATATGTACAACTTGCCGCAAAAGATTTGATTGACGACATTGAGCTGATTACCGGCATTACCTTAAAAACGGTGACTTCGATGGAAGAATGCAATGGTAATTGCATCGTAATTGGTACTGTAGGCGATTCGGACATAAGGAATATGGTCGACATCAATAAAATTTCCGCCTTGGAAGGGGCTTGGGAGAAGTATGTTATATTTTCTTCAAAAAAAGGGGGGAATAACCGGCTAAACATTATTGGCAGTAACCCTCGGGGCACAATGTTTGGGATATATTACTTTTTGGAAAAGGAATTGGGTGTAGATCCATTGAAGTATTGGACAGGCTATGAACCAGTAAAAAAAGAGAAAATTATTTTGCAGACAATTGACTACACTAGCGTTGAGCCTGATTTTAAGTTTCGTGGCTGGTTTATAAATGATGAAGACCTTTTGACCGAATTCAAAGAAAGTGGAGGTATCCGAAAAATTGACTATCCATACTATGGTCAAGTCACAAACCCCGAGCTAATTAAGGAGGTTGCGAAAGCAGCAGTTCGGTTACGTTACAATTTGATCATTCCCGCTAGTTTTTTGGACATAAGAAATCCTGCCGAAGAGCGCCTTATAAAAGAAGTATCTAAACGAGGGCTATTTATTTCTATGCACCATATTGAACCGGTCGGAGTGAGTGCCTTTGGCTATCAGAATTATTGGAAGGAAAAAGAAGAAAACCCCTTGTTTAGTTTTTATAGTGAAAAGGAAAAGTTAATCGAAACTTGGACCGAGTATGCCAAACGCTGGGCCAAATACCCTGATGTTATTTGGCAGATTGGATTAAGAGGGATTGCAGATAGGCCTATGTGGATGGCAGATCCTGGAGTACCACAATCCGACGAAGAGAGGGCTGCAATTATTTCCGATGCCATGAAGGTTCAAAAGGAAATCATCATGAATGTTACAGGTAATCAAAATCCTTTGATGTCTACTACACTGTGGGCCGAAGGAGCCTTTTTTCATCAGGAAGGGCTCTTAAAGATTCCGGATAATGTAATGATAATTTTTGCTGATAATTCTCCGGGTTATGTCTGGCAATCTGACTTTTATGATACAGAGCGTTCGGAAAATAATAAATATGGGATTTACTACCACTACCAATTATGGGGAGCGGGCCCGCATTTGGCACAGGCGATTCCACCATCTAAACCTTTTCAGTTATTTAAAGAGGCAATGGATCGAAATACAAACGAGTATGCCATTTTAAATGTTTCCAACATTCGAGAGTTTCCTTTGGCGTTACAGACTTCTTCTGACATGTTTTGGAATATGGATTCATTCGAACCTTCGGAAGCGCTAAAAGCATGGTGTGCCAATAGATTTTCAGATGCTCCTGAAGAAACCTATGCGGCATATAGTCAATATTTTGATAGTTATCAAAAAGTTGGAAATAAGCAGATACCTGGTTTTTTGGATGGTCAGCAGCGGATTAAGGGACTCAGTATATTGGGCCAATTAAATGAATTACTAGTGGATGGCCATGCCCAAAGAGAGAAACATACAAAGCAGACGAAAAGTATAAAAGTTAAAGATGCTTTTCACCTTAGTCTGTCGGATACAAACCCCGCTGGAGGACTTCCATTAGAGGAAAGTTTGGAAAAGGTGAACTTACAACTTGCCGGCTTTGTAAAAGCGAAATCTTTAGCAGTATCGGCAGATTCGAAATTGGCGGGTATGGAAAAGGATTTCTTTGAAAGTAATCTAATTGGACAGATGGATATAGTAATTGGTCTTGGCCAATGGCTAGAAAACTGTATTTATGCCAAACAGGCTGCCGATAACAGAGACTGGGAGATAACTAGACAACATTTACAAACAGCTTTAAATGCCTTCGAAGTAATAGATTCTGGAAAACAAAAGGCCTCAAAAGGCAAATGGAAGAACTGGTACCGAGGTGATAAAAAGATGAACATAAACGCTTTGAAAGAACGGACCAAAGAGGTGTTGAAAAGCGTGGGAGAGAAAATGTAAATTATATATGATTGGAAAAGAAAAAATAACGCCAGGATGACAAGACAGCATTTTCCTAAAAAGAACTATTATAAAGTTATTATGACCCTTTTGATGATTGGTGTTTTATTTCTAAGTATGGGTGTATCCACAATACCGCCTGAAACCGTAATCGTACCGAATTTTGCCAAAGAATATCCCCGTGCTCAAGATTTTCAAGTTACCGCCGCGGGGAAGGAATTACCTGTTTTGGAAGGTACGATTGCCGCTATGTCGTATGCTATTATCAAGGGTAAATGTACGGTTACTGTCGTAAGGGATAAATCCTTTAAAAAAGTCGTCGTTCGCCCATTGAGTGCCGGAATTAAACCTAAAATTATTGGAAATAAGGTCATTTTCTCTATCCCAAAAGCGATGAATCTCAGTATTGAATTTGACGATGATATAAAAAGGCCACTTTTTTTGTTTACTAGTCCCGAACGTGAAAATGTCCCTAGCAAAGACGACCCCAATGTACGCTATTACGAAGCGGGTAAGATTTACGACGCCCGTGAAATTAGGCTATACGATAACGAAACCCTGTATTTGGAGCCTGGTGCAATTGTACAAGGCTATGTTACGGCTGATAATGTGAATAATATCAGAATATTGGGGAGTGGCATCTTGGATCAATCGACCCGGAAAACCCTAAAGGTGAATTCCATACTACTTACAGAGTGCAAGAATGTACTAATCCAAGATGTTCAAATTCACGATGCCTGGGGATGGACATTGCACCCGCGAGGATGCGATAATGTTGTCATTGATAATCATAAACAGACCGGATGGCGTGCCAACTGCGATGGTATTGATATAGAGGCCAGTCATAATGTCGAAGTTAAAAATTGCTTTATTCGGAGTTCGGACGATTGTATAGCTGTAAAAAGCAAACAGCCGGACATTGTGCGAAGACGGGGTAGCCCGAAAGTCGATAATGTCTTGATTGAGAAAACCGTTTTATGGAACGCTATCGGCGGGAATGCCCTGGAGGTCGGGTTTGAGTTAAAGGGAGATTTCGTTCAGAACATAACTTTTCGCGATTGTGATGTCATTCGGGTCGAACGGGGAGCCGCATTGAGCATTCACAATGCGGAAAACACCACTGTGAAAAATGTAACTTTTGAAAATGTGCGTGTGGAAGATGCCCGCGACGAACTCATCGATTTGTATATAGGATTATCAATTTATAGTATGGACATTCCTACTAAATATTCAAGGCGTTTCGGTTTTAATATTCCTGATTCACTTCAAGATCGTGATGCCAATGATAATAAAAAACAATGGCTTTACCTACCACAAAGTGAAAGGGCTTCATACTCAAAAAACCGTGGTCATATCAAAAATGTTGTTTTTAAGGATATCAAAGTAGCTTCGGAAAGAGTAATACCTTCTCTAATAAAAGGATGGGACGCTGATTTTAGTGTCGATGGAGTAGTTATTGAAAATTTGACTTTTGGGGGAAATCGCATGCGAAGTTTTGAGGAGGCCAAAATTGCTATTGAGAATGCCACAAATACAGTTATAAAATGAAGTTTTCGGGCTCAAAACGACGGCCACAAAAGGAACTATAGCGTTTCAGTATTATTTACGTTGCAATGTCTATTCTATAAGCCAATGTCTTACCCCTCCATGATGAGAACAGGCCCCTCTACCAGTAGCGTATGATCTTGAGCCGTCATTACAAATTGCGCCGACTCTTCTTCGGTATTTTTTCGTTTGTACTTTTTCGGGAAGAGTTATTGGAGAAGAACGATTTACATTGTCTTTGACTTTACGGTTAATATTCTTTTTGGAGTAAGGACTTATTGCTTTTGCTTTATTTGAAGAATTAGTTTGCGTACCTATTTTATTAGGACCGCTGTTAGAGATTACGAGTTCACTCTTTTTGGTTTCATTTTTTGTTTGAACTTTTTTGTAATACACAACTTCTGAGTAATCTACAGAATTGCCAGCATTTAATTCAGCAATAAGGAAATCAAGATCGGCCAGGGAATCTTGGTAAACACGCATTATTTTTTGAATATTTTCTCTCTTGACCTCTAATATTCTGATTTCAGATGATTGTGCACAAACCAGTTGTACACCCCAAATGAATATTAGAATAGTGATTTTGAATAAATTTAACATCGTGTCTTGGCACCAAATAATTGTTATTTAGTCACGGCAAAGAAGGTATAAAAGCAGGGGAGTCTTTATAAATTCAAAATTGTAAGAAAGGAGAGACTAAAAATAGTGAAAACAACTAGAATTTAGTTGTTTTTTTACGATTGTTCACAAACAATAGGTTAATAGGATTCGGTAAAGCACAGAATTTGATCACTGGTTTTTACTCACTAAAAACAGAATTATCTTAATACCGGAAATTCTGTATTTGAAATTAAAGTATACTTTGCCAAATGTGCGTTATTCATTATTGTTTTGGTATTATTTTGATGCCATATTTGTGCATAACTCTAAAAATTAGGGGAACATTAAGTGATTAATTTCAAATATGGGATTTCCCATATTTAGATTTCCCTTTGATTTTTATAAGAATTAAAGGCAATTTATTAGTCTGGTATTTGTGATTCTCGGCATGAAAATATCTTCCTTCTATCTTTCTTTTTTGTAAGGATTTGGAAATGGAGGTTTACAAATGGACCGAAAGCATTTACTTGTATGCTTCAAAAACCATGATTTTCAAGTTGGGAAGGATTTATTCTTAAAGCTTCAATCTATTTTAGGTTCTTAGGGTGAATTTGTCATGGAAATAGACTGCCTGGCCAGGCTATTTTCTACTGATGATGAACTTCAGCACAGCAATTTCTTTTTTAATAGCTTTTATGTCTCCTTTTGTAGCCGGTAATGTATCGGGTGCCAAAAGCTTTTTCAGGCCATAGACCGATGCATCTGCGATTAGGTTTCCGGCAACCGCATTTTTTATGTCAGGTACATTCATACTTCGCTCATTAAAGGGCTTCTCGAATTCACCGACCTTCTTGTCAAGTGAGGCAATCTGACTGTTTACCGTTTCAGAAGGTACGGGTTGTTGCTCGTTTCCCCGTGCTTTATAATGACCGGAGACATACTTATAGCCATTTCTTTTATAGCTGGCCATTGTTTTACAACTTGAGCAGCAATACACGTGATTTTTTCTTCGTGCAGTGAAAGATAGGTGGCAATGCTTACAATATTTTTCCATTTTTAGTAAATTTTAGGAGGGAAATAGGTTAAATTAAACCTTATTTAACCTTTTATCTTCGAAAGCTCTTTCCTTCGAAAACTATGATATTAAACATTTCGAAAATTCTATCATAGACCCGGCTACCATGTCTTTCGCCAATATTTGCCAGTGCCGCTGGAATATCTTTATAATAACCCTCTTTGTAATTTATAGTGATGTGTGTCATTTTTCGCTGCGTATAACGTTCTTCCAATATATCCTTCATAATGTCAACTTTGCCAAAATTGCTTGCCACATGTTCTGAAGTCAATTCATCAAAAAGAATAGTTCCTTGGGTCATATCCTCCATGAAATATTTTTTATCATGGACCGTTTCGCAACTTTCATAATTGTTCGTTATCTGATTGGTACTATATATTTGGAACGCAGGGAACTTGGCGGTTTTAAGGCATTTTTCCGACATCTCCATGTAGTCGGTTTTTCCGATGTAATTGGAGTGGGGAACAATTCTCAAATGGAAGTCATTTCGGGTTGGAATAACACCTCACAGGGATTTTATCTAAGCGGTGATGGAAACGGTAATTTTAGAGCTCTTCGAGGAGATAAAACTGGTTTTTTCATCGAAGGGGAAACCAGAGCTTTAACAAGTTGGTTGACCGATAGAAATAGGTTTCTAATTGCTTCAGTGAATTCGGATAGTCCGCGTGCTTTTAAGTCCGACTTGGATTCAGAAGTATCGCGATTCCCACTAAAACCTAATGATGTTTGGGGGAACATTTACTATAACAACGGCGCTAAAAGTAAATTTGAGCGCTATCTGGGTCAGGGATATCTTTCCCAATCATCTAGTGACCTGTTAATTGCTCCTTCTATGGATTCTGTCGTTATTTATAATCGGGCGGGCAATTCGAGAAGTATAAACCTACACAATCAATAGCATTGGCCCGATATCTTGAAGTGTCAAGAGAGCCCATAGGCTTGTGTCCGAAAAGACTCCTTTACCCCCAATGTTTCGTGTTGCGCAATTTTAGGTGGTTTCGTTATATCGCCGAACATTCTTCAAAAACCAGTATTTTCAAACGCTAAAATCACCTCGGATTTCCTTTGAAGGTACCCGCTCCTCTACTTTGGGCAAAACCCAAAAAGAAATACCATGGAAGAAAAAGAGAACGTGGTACGGTTGTTCTCCGAGATCAAGGGGGCTGCTCGGCCACAATAAAAAGTAATGAACCCCGACGACCTTGTCGCCTACACTTGGCTGTCAAAGAGATTTACAAACTCACGCATTTAAAGCTTATCCCGATGGGGAACAATCCCTATATCTGATAAAAATTCTTCGATAAGGAGACCTTCGATGCCTGGCTGTTGTGAAAATCCGACCTTTCTGAGGAGACCTCGGAACATAGGTGCAACGAACAGCTGATGAAGAAACGGAGGTAATCGAAAGTCCATTGGCATAAGAACTACGGAAAGAAATTTATAAGGCATCTAGATAACGAGATCAATCTATCTGAACACGGAGGTGAACTGATCCGCGAAGACCCCGTTTTTGGAGACACACAGTTTTACCGAAAACAGAAGGGAATGTTACATGTCCTAACAGTATGGGCTCAAGGCACTTTGGGGTCCCATCATTAGTGACCAAGAAGTTGTGGATAAAGGCAATACCGAAAGCAACAAGCACGAAATTATCCGATGCTATTCTAAGGGGACGTTCCTGTTCGATGTTCTAGCAGCGAAACTGTAGGGAATCTTGTTTGGCAATTAAATTATTTAAGCTTTCAGCAAAGCTTGTTTTATATATAGGATTATTGACACAAATACTTTCTGCAAAGTATAGCTTCAAATGTAGTTTATCCATCGATAACTAATTATACTTTAACATATTGATGTATTTTTTATACATTTATCATCTATAATGGTTTTAAATTGCATAATTAATTATAATGTCCACGGAAAAATCCTATACTAACGAATTGCTTGTTACGCAATTTAAAAACGGTAATAAAAAGGCGTTTCAGAAGCTTTTTGAGCAGTATTGGGAATCAATGTTTGTACAAGCTAAAGCTATACTTTCCGATGGAGACATAGCCAAAGATATCGTTCAGGAAATTTGGGTCGAACTATGGAGAAGCAAAGAAAATAAGGTAATTGTAAATTTCGAGGCATATATTTTTAAAGCGGTCAGGTATGGGTGTTTTAAGTATTTAAGAGATAATAAATTCAATGCCGTGCAGCTTTATGTTATCGATTCATTACAGTTAACCAACCCTGATGTTGAAAATCAACATGACCTAGAGGAGACTCAGATCGCTATAACCAATTCTTTAAAAGAATTGTCCCCTAGGTGTCAACAAATTTTTCGATTAAGCCGAATTGAAGACAATAGCAATGAAGAAATTGCCTTACACTTGGGCATATCAAAACGGTCGGTTGAAAATCAAGTTTCCTTGGCATTAAAAGCTATTAGGGAAAACTTGGGAATTCTACAAAACGTACTTCTCATCACTTTTTTTTTTAATTAGCTTTTATAGAATACCGGCAACACATCCATTTCAAACTGTAAAGCCCCGCCTTTCTTAGGCACAAATCTCACAATAATCGTTAAAGTAATGTTAAATAGTCAAATTTGGTGTGTGTTGCATGCTTGATTTGGTTCATCTAGTTATAGAGGAGAAACTATGCGCGAACAGGAATTCCGGAAATTATTGGATAAGTATCTAAATGGCTCTATATCCGAGGAAGAAAAAAGAATTCTCGACAAATTTAGCGAGAATATGATTTCAATAAATGATAGGCCACATTTTATAGATGAATCGAATAAAATTGAAATTAAGGAATCTTTGTGGGATGATATTAAGACTAAAAGTATCTTAAATAAGAAAAGACCCGGAATCTGGAGGTTAGCTGCTGCGAGTGCAGCTATATTTATTGGAATAATGATTTTGGGATATCACTACATCTATAATGCAAGTACAACTTCGCTAGATATCATTCCTGAGAATGCCATCATCTTGGAACTTGAAGACGGAAGGCTTGAAATTATTGAAGAAAATGGTTCTGTGCAAGTGACCGACAAGACGGGCGCCGTACTTGGTCAACAAAAAGGAAATCGATTGGAGTACTCGAAAACTGGCAATGCAGAGGAACTCGTTTTTAATACGCTGACAATACCTTTCGGCAAAAAATTTGAATTAAAACTTTCTGACGGCTCGAAAGCTTTTCTTAACTCTGGTTCTTCCATAAAATATCCAGTAAAATTTTTAGAGGGTCAAGAAAGAAGTGTTTTTATTTCGGGCGAGGCCTATCTCAATGTTGCAAAAGATTCAGCACACCCCTTTGTTGTAAATGCCGGTAAATTGAATGTTCGTGTTTTAGGCACAGCATTCAACGTTTCTGCTTATCCAGAAGATGAAACGACAGAAGTCGTGCTTGTCGAGGGCTCAGTTAGTCTTTCAAGTGAATTGGAAAACGAGGGCAATCCAAATGTGGTATTATTAGAACCGGGGTTTAAAGGTAGTTTAGATAAAAATGACATGGCTATTACTAAAAATCAAGTCATTACGGCGATGTATACTTCTTGGATGGATGGAAAGTTGATATTCCGGGATATGACTTTTGAAAACATTGTCAAAAGACTTGAAAGACATTATAATATTTCAATTATAAATAAGAATAAAGCGCTGTCAGCTAAGAAATTCAATGCTAATTTTGGAGATGAACCGATTGAAAAAGTACTCGCAGAACTCAAATCGAATTATGGCATTCGGTTTGAAATAATTGATGATAGTCAAGTCATAATTGAATGAAAAACGAATTGCTAACTATTAAAATAGATGTCAATGAAATAAAAATTCAACAACAAACAGAATACTAAAAACTAATCGCTTATTGCCATTCGTCGCAATAGACAAAAAACCGGAAAATGCTCGAACATTTCCCGATTTGGTACTAGTGATTAAAGTAAAAATAACCACATTTTAACACCCTAAAAGTATGAAAAAACTTCTTAATTGTAAAAGAAGGCGGTATCCTTTACTCTCCTATGATTTAAAAATGAAATTAAGTACGCTGTTTATCTTGGTCACATTTTTTACCCTACAAGCCAATGATAGCTATGCACAACGTGCGAGAATTACTTTGAACCTCCATAATGTTTCTGTTGGCCAACTATTAGATGAGATTGAAAGCACAACTGAATTTGAATTTGTTTATAAAATCGAAGATGTAGATTTGAAACGAACCGTTTCTATTAATGTAACGAAAGAAGGGATTTCTAAAATTTTAAACGACATTTTTGCAAATACCGAGACAACATTCAACTTAAATAAACGACGTGTTTACTTAGTTAGTCGAAAATCTTCTCCGTCCATAAAAAACAAAAAAATAGATAGTACTATTCCCGCTCAACAAAGTTCAGTTAATGGAGTCATAACTGATTCCGACGGGGTTCCCCTACCTGGGGCAAATATTATCGAAAAAGGCACTACTAATGGTACACAGGCTGATTTTGATGGTAATTTTTCTATTTCCGTACAAGATGAAAATGCCGTTTTAGTAGTTTCCTATATTGGTTTTGCAACTAAAGAGGTAAGTCTTATCGGTCAAACGTCCATATCAGTGATTTTGGAAGAAAGTACAGCCGGGTTAGAAGAGGTTGTTGTTGTTGGGTACGGAACTCAGAAGAAAGTGAATCTCACGGGCGCTGTTTCTCAAATATCTTCAGAAACGCTCGAAGATCGACCCATTACAAACTTAGGTCAGGGTTTACAAGGAATTATACCTAACCTTAATATAAACTTAAACAGCGGTGCACCCGGTCGAGGTGCTACTTTCAATATCAGGGGTACTACTTCTATTAACGGCGGAGAGCCCTTAATATTGGTAGATGGTGTTGAAATGGATGTGAATTTGATTAACCCCGAAGATATCGAAACCGTATCGGTACTTAAAGATGCCGCTTCATCGGCTATTTATGGAGCTCGTGCTGCTTATGGTGTCATCTTGATTACGACCAAATTGGGTCAAAAGTCTGGCAAACCGACTATTTCTTTTAGTACCAATGTGTCTCTCAATAAACCCACCGACCGTCCTGAGTATATGAACTCCATGGAATATGCCAATTGGATGAATGCGGCTAATACCACTACAAATGGTTCCAATTATTTTGATGATGAAACAATGGGGCATATTGAAGCCTATTATAACAATCCAGAACAAAATGAAGAGGTATTCCATCATTCAGTTGATCCGTCCAATTTATGGAGGTATAATGGAAATACTGATTGGACGGACGTAATGTTGAAAGATAGCTACCCCATTAACAATTATAACCTAAGTATAAGTGGTGGTGGTGATAAAGTTAGCTATTATACATCTCTAGGGCTTTTACATCAAAAAGGTTTGATGAAATGGTTCGATGAAGATTATAAGAGGATAAATATCCTTCAGAACGTCAAGTATAAAATCAATTCTTGGTTAGAGGTTGGAATGAAAGCTACTTTCAATATTGCCGATCAGAATGATATTCCAGACAATAAACGCGGAAGTTTTTCAAATGCTGACAACCTATATATGGCACAAGATTCAAGGCCTATTATGCCAGTGTACCACCCAGACGGAAATTTTGCCGGATACTCTGGAAATGGGTATTTTACAAATATGCCAGCTTTTTTGAGTCAGGGTGGAAATAGAGAATATAAGACGAATGACGCTTGGGTAACTGGTAGCTTGCGTTTGACACCTATAGAAGGGTTGTCAATCAATATGAATTATACCTACAATTATTTCAATAAAACCAAGGTGCACGACCTGAAAGAGTATTGGGATTATGATGCCGATGGTCCAGCAGTTTTATTTCCGCATACTACTCCCAATTGGGTTAGAAAAGATGAGGAAGGCAATCGCTATTCTGCGCTCAATATTTATAGTGATTATGAAAAAGAATTTGGGTCGCATTATTTTAAAGCGATGATTGGCTTCAATCAAGAAGAAAAACAATTTGATTCTTTTTGGGTTAGAAGAGCTGATTTAATTAGTAATGATATCCCTTATATTAGCACAGCTTCAGGAGAATGGGCCGGAGGTGATTCAGGTAATGAACTAGCTATTCGAGGAGGATTTTTTCGATTCAATTACTCTTTTGACGACAAATATCTTTTAGAGGTCAATGGTAGATATGATGGTTCTTCGAGATTCCCTAGCGAAGATAGGTTTCGTTTCTTTCCATCATTTTCAGCTGGTTGGCGTGTTTCTAATGAGAGTTTCTGGAGTGAATTGAAAAACACCGTGAATGAATTTAAAATTCGCGGCTCTTACGGAAGTCTGGGTAATCAATCTGCGCTTGACGGAAATTACTATCCCTACATTGCCACTTATGGTACAGGGCAGGTGAATTATTTGCTGAATGGCGAAAAACCGGTCACGGTATATGCCCCTGGGTTGGTGAGTCCGTCATTGACTTGGGAAACGGTGAATCAATTGGATTTTGGTTTAGATTTTTCAATGTTAAAAAATCGACTTTCAGGAACTTTCGATTGGTACCAACGCGATACGAAAGATATGTTGACCAAATCTAAAACTCAACCAGCTGTTCTTGGTACTGGTGAGCCACAGACAAATGCCGCAGATTTAAGTACGAAAGGTTGGGAACTCTTTTTATCATGGAAAGACCAGATAGGAGAAGAACTTACTTACGGTGTTAATTTTACATTTTCCGATTACGTTTCGGAAATTAAGAAATATGACAACCCCAACGGTGTTTTGGCTGATTATTATGTCGGACAAAAATTGGGGGAAATATGGGGTTTTGAAACAGAGGGTTTATTTCAATCTGATCAAGAAGCTCAGAACTATGATCAATCGGAAGTTGTGAGTCATGCCCCTTTGGCAGGTGATTTGAAATTTAAAGATTTAGATGGGATACCAGGAATCACTAGGGGTTCACAGACACTTAATGACCACGGAGACCTTAAGGTAATTGGCAATAGCACACCAAGGTATTCCTATGGGATTCAACTTAATTCTCAATGGAGAAATTTCGATTTTAGTCTTTTCTTACAAGGTGTCGGTAAGCGAGATTTCTATCCGGGAAATACTTTTTTCTATGCCCACTATTCTTCACAATGGTCGGTTCCCCAAAAATTTAATACAGATTACTGGACTCAAAATAATACAGATGCATATTTCCCAAGGCCTCGTCTAAACGGCAATGAAATTGGCATAGCTCAAAGTAGGTACTTGCAAAATGGATCTTATTTACGTGGAAAATTGGTGTCCGTTGGGTATAATTTTCCCAAGACATGGTTAGAGAAAATATTTGTAGAGCGTTTGCGTATTTACTACTCTGGTCAAAATTTGTTCGAGTTCACAAAGGTGGAAAGCATTTTTGATCCGGAATCAAATCGCGTCAACATGTATCCTTTGAATAGAACCCATTCTTTTGGGTTAGATATCTCTTTTTAAGTCCAACCATGAAAAAAACACAGATGAAAACCTTAACTAGAATAATTTACATACTGACTTTTATAAGCCTTAATACTTCATGTAACAATGATTTTATGGACAGGTATCCACCTGATAAGATTAATGAGGCTAATTATTGGAAAACCTTGGGGGATCTAGAGACTTATTCAAATCAATTTTATACGGATCTTTCGACCTCTGGTAACTGGCAGGCAGATAATATGACCGATAACCAAGGTCCGGCCAATCGAAACGCTTTCGTTTGGAATGAATATGTAATTCCTTCTACCGGTGGTGGATGGGGCAAGGACGATTGGGCTACAATACGAAGTTGTAATTTTTTTCTCACACACTTTCAGACCGTTGAGGGCGATACCGAACTTATTAATACCTATGTTGGTGAAGTTAGATTCTTTAGAGCTTGGAACTATTATGGAAAGGTCAGGCAATTTGGAGATGTACCCTGGATAGATGAGGAACTCAATGTCGACTCTGAAGAATTGAATATATCGCGTACTTCACGTAAGGTGGTGGTGGATTCAATCGTAGCGGACCTAGATTTTGCTATTAACACCTTACCAGAAACCTCTGGTGAAAATCGGTTGACCAAATATGCTGCTCTTGCATTGAAATCTCGCATTTGTTTATATGAAGGAACATGGCAAAAATATCATGGTTTAGGTGATTTCGAAGGTTTATTGCGAAAATCTGCTGAAGCTTCATCAGAAATCATTGACTCAGGCAATTTTGAAATTTACAATACGGGTAACCCAGATGAGGACTACTATAACCTTTTTATAATAGATGAACTTTCTGGTAATAGTGAGGCGATAATGATCAAGCAGTATTCTGAAAATTTATTGATGTCAAATCGAGTTAGACAACTTGGTGAATCGGGCAGTGGGTTTACTAAGGATTTTGCATTGACTTATCTAAGCAATGATGGGCTTCCCATAGCGGTTAGTACTGAATACCGAGGCGATAATGCAAATGACTATATGCAAGAATTTGAAAACCGGGACCCTCGTATGAAACAATCTATTTACACCCCTGATCAGCCATACCATATCACCAGTGATGGTGAGGTACAATATCAAGAGGCACCACAGTTTGATAATGGGTTATGTTTTACAGGTTATAGGATATACAAACAATTTTCTCCGACGCAGCGTGATTTTGAATATCAGCGATGTACTATCGACGAATTTATATTCCGTTATGGAGAGATCTTGCTTAATTATGCTGAGGCTAAGGCCGAGCTAGGTGAAATAGATCAGTCGGATTTGGATATTAGTATTAACAAATTGAGAGCGCGCGTCAATATGCCTTCTATGACTTTAGATGTTGGGTTCGTTGATCCCGATTGGCCGAATTGGGAGGTTCCGGTATCAGCATTGATCAATGAAATTCGACGTGAACGTCGTGTAGAACTGGCTGCCGAAGGGTTCCGGTTTGATGATTTAATGCGATGGAAAGCGGGTAAACTTTTGGAAGAACCTAATTCATTTCTTGGTGCCCTTGATGCTGAAACAGAAGAATACCGGGTTTTATATCCAGGTTTAACCAGAACGTGGGATGATAAACTCTATCTCTATCCTGTCCCCATACAGGAAATCACGTTGAACCCAAATCTGACGCAAAATCCAGGTTGGTCAGAATGATATAAGAACTGCCTCTCATAAGTGAAATGAGAACTATACTTACTCTGTTCTTTTACGGCTTATGGGAGGAATATATTAAAAAATGGATATGAAAATACTCAGATACTCACTTTTTGCACTTATTGGCCTACCCTTCTTTTTACAGGGACAATCAAGACTGATTCTTCCCACCCAGTCCCAAGTAGAATGGGCTGATGCAGAGGTCGGTGCACTGTTTCACCTCGATGTACAAGTGTTCGAGCCCGATTACGAATGGCGCAAGACCAGGGACTATCAACCTGATCCGTCGGTATTCAATCCCGGGAAACTCGACACCGACCAATGGATTCGTTCGGCTAAAGCAGCAGGGGCTACCTATGCCGTGTTAGTTGCCAAACATTGTAGCGGTTTTAGCCTTTGGCCGACCAAAGCCCATGAATACAGCGTGAAAAATTCACCATGGAAAAACGGGCAGGGAGATATCGTAAAAGATTTTATTGCGTCATGTAAGAAATATGATGTGAAGCCCGGCTTGTACGCCAGTGCTTCCGCCAATGCTTATTTTCACGTTGATAATCCGGGATTGGTTTTGTCCGGTGATCCTGAGGAGCAAAAAAGATACAATGAAGTAGTGAAGACCCAGCTCACGGAATTATGGAGCGAATACGGGGAATTATTTGAAATTTGGTTTGACGGCGGCGTTCTGCCTCCCGAAAAAGGAGGGATAGAAATGCTTTCCCTTGTAGAAAAATACCAACCAGATGCAATTGCTTTTCAAGGGCCCTTCGGGTTCGAGAACAATATCCGTTGGGTCGGAAATGAAGACGGTGTGGCCCCTTATCCCTGTTGGGCTACTGCAGATTCTACAACCACAGCGACCGGTATGGTCCAGATCAAAGGATTGAACGGTGATCCATCTGGCAAATATTGGTGTCCGGGCGAGGCCGATTTCGCTTTGCGTAAACATGCTTTTCAGGGAGGCTGGTTTTGGCATGAGGGAGAAGAGAATACCATCCGTAGTTTAGATGATTTGATGGATAGGTATGTTCAAACTGTAGGTCGCAACACTAATATGTTGTTAGGAATCGTAATTGATGACCAGGGGTTGGTGCCAGAGGCCGATTTTGAAAGACTTGAGGAGTTTGGGAACGAAATGAAAAAACAATTTTCTAAAACATTGGGCCAAACGCAGGGGACAGGGAATCTTTTTCAAATTGACTTTAAGGGGCCTAAAAGAGTTAGACATGTGATAATCCAAGAAGACATTTCCAAAGGTGAAAGGGTTCGTGAATATAAGCTCTACGGGAAAGAAGATGGGAAATGGAAATTAGTAAACACAGGAAGTTCAATTGGGCACAAACGTATTGAAGTTTTAAATGACGAAAATTTTTCAGCTATAAAGTTCGAGATAGTGAAGTCTGAAGGGAATCCAATAATAAGAAATTTGGAATGTTATTAAAATTGGTGATCAAGACATTGAAATACCAAAATAGAAATAGGGTTTCGAAGTTTTTTTTTCGGATTTCAATTTTATTAATTTTCACGAATTATAGTCATTCGCAAGAAAGGCCCATTGGTGTTGCTTCCAACGAAAATACGGCCATTGTTCCTGTCCCTAAACTAGAAAATGATAGTTACGATTGGTGGGCTCGTCATGCTGAAGCCCTGCGCATTAAAGATTCTATAAATCCTGAAATTGTTTTAATAGGTAATTCGATTACCCACTTTTGGGGAGGGCTGCCACAATTAAAATATGCTGACGGAAGATTACGCGACCCCAATGGTCCCAAATCATGGAATTCAGTTTTTGGTAATCATCGGGTTTTAAACCTCGGATTTGGCTGGGATCGTACACAAAATGTGCTTTGGCGTTTGAACCATGGAGAGCTAGATGGGCTAAGTCCACGTTTAGTCATTATTCATATCGGCACTAACAATACCAGTGAAACTTTGAATGCACGAAAAAATACAGCTCCTGAAATTGTTGAGGGAATAGCGGAGATTTGTAAACAGGTAGGAATCAAAGTGCCTGGCGCAAAAATAATTTTAATGGCCGTAATGCCCAGGGAGCAATTCCCAGATCATCCCCGGCGTAAATTGATCGATGAAACTAACCATCTACTTAAGATTTATGCCGATGAACGTAATATTACCATTGTTGACATTAGTTCCAAAATGCTTGACAGTAAAGGTCTTTTGCCTAAAGATATAGCTGGTGATTTTTGTCATCCAACTGATAAGGGTTATCAGATTTGGGCAGAAGAGATCCGTTCTTTTATTAGGCAACCATGAATTATTATACAAGGTTAGTTCTTAAAATTTAGGGAATCGGTCTACGGCAGGGCTTTGTATACTAAAGTGCTTAATAAGATGTGTAAATCTTGAATACCTAAAAATCGAATAAAAAAATGAAGACCTATATATTGACAAAGGATGATTTTTATATGAAAACAACACATCTTTTGAAGTATTTCATACTGGCCATACTTTGCCCCTATGTTACATTGGCGCAAAACCAATCAAAGTTATTTGCGAATGACATTTGCCTGCCTAGCAAGCTCTATATGCTTTCAGGTACGCAGAATGACATATTTGTTGAGCCGTTGATGAAACGCTGGAGACCTTATAACGATGTGGTAAGGTTTTCAGGTACCTCTGAATATTCGAGGCGGTTACAACGCGTCGCCAGTATTACCGATCCCAAACATAAATCAACGGTTATCTTGGAATTGGTAAATCAAGATGAATTCAAAACGGTCAAGACGATTACTTCAACAATTGAAGTGGGCCAGGCAGGGGTTGGCAAGGATACGGTAGTCGTATCAATCATTGGGGACAGTTTTACCAATGGGGCTTTTTTTCGGGATGCCTTGCTTGACAAAGGATATGTTCCAAAAATCAAGATGATAGGTCTTCGTTCGGTTGTCGATGCTCCCGGACAGTTCGATGAAGGCCGTGGAGGATGGACGTTGAAAAGTTACTTTAATGTGACAAACCAACGAACACAGGCCTATAATGGGTTTTGGCAACCAGAGGGAAAATATAGATACTGGGGAGCAACCGCGTTTTGGAACTTAGTCAAAGAAATTTCTTCAGACCCAGAGCAGGAGTGGAGTTTCGGAGAGAAATATAATGCCAGCAGATATCATACGCATGCAGACCTTTTCGATATTACAACCGGCTATAAACTAAAACCTGCCAAAAATGACGTGATGTATGACAATGCTTTGGAAAGTTACATGCTATATAATGGTTCAAAATGGAAGAAAGTAACATATGAAAATTTTGTTTGGGATTTTGACTACAGTAAATACCTTTCCATGTGGGGTTTAAAAAGCCCAACAATTTTAGCCGAATTTCTGGGGCTGAACGATTTTAGAAATGCATCAGACCCTTCCTCCATTGATTTTTCCGAATGGAATGTAAAAATGGAGAAAGTAATAGCCTCATATCGGAAAGCCGTTCCATCGGGCAAGTTCGTTTTAATGATTCCATCTACTAGCTGTGGGATATTGGATAATATGGCAGGTGATTTTACTACAAAGCAAAATGCGTGCATGTGGGAGCTTCGAAGAAATATCATTGAAAAGTTTGATAATAGAACAGATGAAAATATCCACATTGTGGATGGCGGGATAGCCATAGACAATTTAAATGGCACATGGTTTCGAAAAGATTCAACCTTTATAATGCCTTATACAGGGTATAAAGGTGATGAACGAATAGCGGTTCAATATGGAAATCCACACCCATACCCAAATTATCCGACCATGGGAGTTTCACTGGCTGCATTTATTCAATATTATCGTAAACCATAATCCTAGATTTTGCAAAATGATATTTTGTACATGCGCATTTACACTTTCTGAATATGAAAAATAACTTCAAAAAACGGGGTACAATCTAATACATATAATTCCATGAAACGGTATCTTGTAAAATTAGGAATCTGTTTGTTCATTACGATTCAATTTTCATTTTTCTTAAATAGTCAAAAGCTAAAAATTGCCTGTGTAGGTAACAGTATAACCTATGGCGCCAAAATCGAAAACCGTGAGGTGAACAGCTATCCGGCGCAACTGGGGTCAATACTGGGTGATGGATATGATGTTCAAAATTTTGGGGTCAGTGGCACAACTTTATTACGCAAAGGCAATCTGCCCTACTGGAAAACGGATGCCTATCAAAAGGCACTGGATTCAAGTCCCGATTGGGTATTTATTAAGTTGGGCACCAACGACACCAAACCTGTCAACAGGGTCTTTTTGGACGAATATGTGCAAGATTACAAGGATCTGATCACATCTTTTAAAGGGTTGCCGAGCAAACCGCGGGTCGTTTTACTTTTGCCTGTCCCCGTCTTTTCTAACGATACTACGGGTATAACGGGTCAGATAGTCCGTGAAAAGCTACTTCCTATGATAAGGAAAATAGCCTATGAAACGAACAGCGAGATATTAAACCTCTATAATTTAATGATCGAATCGCCAGAGCTGTTCCCAGACAAGGTCCATCCCTCGGCGGCAGGTGCAAAGGTCATTGCTAGAAGGATAAGTGAACTGGTTAAAATGAAATCCGTTGAACCGATCGATTTTTCCAGCTATTTGCCAAAGGATTCGAGCACTTTCAATTTTCACGGTTTTCAGGGGCATGATTTTAAATTCATGAATCGCGATGCCAAAATTGTCGAGCCGAAACATATGGCTGTCGGCAAACCCTGGGTTTGGCGAGCCCGCTTTTGGGGCCTTGAGCCCCAGACGGACATCGCTTTGCTGGAAAGAGGTTTCCATATAGTTTATTGTGATGTTGCTGAAATGTTCGGTAATGATAAGGCATTGTCCATTTGGGATGATTTTTATCAGCTTCTTACGCGGGCCGGTCTGTCGACTAAATCGGTCATGGAAGGGATGAGCCGTGGAGGTGTTTATATTTATCGATGGGCGGCAAAATATCCGGAAAGGGTTTCTGGAATTTATGCCGATGCACCTATGTTGGACCTTAAATTGTATTCGAAAGGCACAGAACATAATTTTCCCGAAAAATGGGCTTCTTTTAAAAAGGAATTTAACTTCAATACAGAAGAAGCCCTTGCCTTTAAAGGAAACCCACTAGATTTAACTGCGAAAATTGCCAAAGGTGGATATCCCATGTTGCATGTGGTCGGTGATGCAGATGAAGTGGTTCCCGTTTCGGATCATACTGCATTGTTCGAACAAAAAATAAAGGAAGCGGGAGGGTTCATCAATGTTATCCATAAACCAGGAATCGCGCATCACCCGCATAGCCTTCAAGATCCCAAGCCCATCGTAGATTTTGTCTTACGGGCGACCGATTATCGGGTGACCCAGCGTATGATACCGCTGCCGTCAGGTCCTCAAGCACATTGGCAAAAGAACGAAAGGCTCATGTTCATCCATTTCGCACCGAATACTTGGACGGGACTTAGCCAAGATGATAACTCCCTTCCGATGAACAGGATCGACCCTTCCAAACTTGACACCGATCAGTGGTGCAAGGTGGCTAAATCTTGGGGAGCAACAATGATTGTCTTTGTAGCCAAGCATTCGGGAGGATTTTGTTGGTGGCAGACCAATACTACTGATTACAGTGTTAAAAATATTCCTTGGAAAGATGGGAAGGGCGATCTGCTTGAAGAACTTTCCCGCTCAAGTGACAAGTATGGGCTGGAGCTTGGGGTATATATTTATCCCGGGGATAAAACTTGGGGTGCCGGTCTTGGTAGCGGTGGTCGCACAGAAGATCCTGATAAGCAGGAAGCCTATAATAAAGTGTTCCGAAAACAACTGACCGAGGTCTTGTCAAAGTACAAACCAATGAAAGAAGTTTGGTTCGATGGAAGTTGTGTGATAGATATCGCCGATATTCTTGAAGAATATGCCAGTGATGCCGTAATTTTTCAGGGTCCCCAAGCAACCATCCGTTGGGTTGGCAACGAAAGGGGAATCGCTCCATACCCCAATTGGTATACCCTTGACAACATGGATCTGGCCACTGGGCAAGCGACGGCATTGTCGTCCGATCCCGAAGGTGAAGCTTACGCTCCGGTCGAGGTTGATGTACCTCTTTTGATGGACCAAAAATCACACAAATGGTTCTGGGCACCAAACACGGACAATATTTTATTGAGTGAAACCGGTTTAATGGATATTTACAAAAAATCGGTGGGGCGGGGTAGTACATTATTATTGAACGCTACCCCTGATACGACCGGGTTGATTCCACAATCACATGCGAAACGCTATGAAGCTTTTGGAAAGGAAATTGCCCGCAGATTCGATAAACCGATAGCATCTGTTTCGGGAGAGGGAAATGTACTGGAAATAGACCTTAAAAAAACGGCGGATATTAATTCTGTCATAGTTCAAGAAGACATATTGAAAGGTCAGCGCATACGGGAATTTGCTATCGAGGGCTATGCGAACGGTCTTTGGAAAACTATAAAGGAAGGAACATCGGTCGGTAGTAAACGAATCGAGGAATTTCCCCCTGTAAACGTATCAAAAGTAAGGCTCCGAATTACTGATGCCATTGCTACGCCTTCTATTGTCAATTTTGCTATTTTTAATTTTGAAAAATTATCCGAGGGTATAAAACGAGAATTGGACAATGAGGCAGTAACCTTAGGTGGATGGGATAACCGGACTTATACCAATGAATGGGAAGAGCTGAGTATCGACTTAACACCGTACCTGATAAATAAAGTAGGGCAATTCGAGTTGAATTTCCGCTATATTACCCATGACCGAGGATATGAAAAAAAGGAATCGGGTGGATATGGCCTTGCTTTTAAGGATTGGAAAATTGAAATTAACGATGTTCCCAATTCGGAAGCCATACAGAGGAAAGGTGAGAGAATATTTTTGATCAACAATTCACAACATTTTACGGATGCGGAGGAAGTGAAGGTTGAGTTCAAAACACAGATTCGCTCCAAACCGGGAGGTTCGGTTGGAACAATTGAGCTAAAGATGATTGACTTTGAATAGAGGTGGGAGGGCATTCATCCAAAAGATATGCAAGAATTCGTACAACGTTGATCATTGGCATAACTTGCCTGTGGTAAAAATTGGTCCATTGAGCAGCCACTAAAAACCAATAAAGGGGGAAGATAATTGCAACGTTTCGGTGGGCACAGCCGATTGTATATCAAAATTTATAGGCCGTTTATTAAAAAAATATCAAAATCTAAATAAAACATTTTATGAAAAGCTGGAGATTCAATTTTTATGTGTTGTTATTCCTTTTAACTTTTGTCCAACCTACGGAAGCCTTTAGTGGTAATAATTATAAAAAAGTAGCCGACACCGTTCGAATATTGACCATCGGCAATAGCTTTGCCGACAATGCTACTAAGTATTTACAGCAAATTGCAGCATCAGTAAAAGGGTGTGAAATTCGCATTGGCAAAGCCAATATCGGGGGGTGTTACCTTGAAAAACACGCAGACCTGATCAAGCAATGTGAACAAGACCCATTGCGCAAACCTTATAATGGCAAGTCTTTAAAAGACTGGTTGATGGCCGATGATTGGGATATTGTAACCATTCAACAGGTGAGCCATCTTAGTTTTAAGTCCGAATCGTACCAGCCCTTTGCCGATGAAATTCGTGAACACATAAATAAGTATGCGCCCAAGGCCAAAATATTTATACACGAAACCTGGGCGTACGCACCCGATTGTTCCCGCTTAAAGGGGTTTGGGATTACCGCAGATCAAATGTATATGGGACTAAAAGAGAATTATAAAGTGCTTTCTGAACGATATAATGCCCCCATTTTGCCTTCAGGAGATGCCTTTTACCATTCTTTCAAGAAAAGGGAAGCTCTTGATTTATGGAGTTCAAAGGATCGGTTTCACGCTAGTAGCAACGGGTGCTACTTGGCGGGCAGTGTTTGGTTTAAGGAATTGTTTGGAAAATCGCCCAAGAGAATAAAGTACCGACCGGATGAAATGTCAGCTAAAACGGCCCGATTTTTAAGAAGGATGGCCTCGAAATAGGTTTATGTTTCTATGGGAAGAAGAAGGTTCAAACAATCAATTTATGCAAAGACGGAATTTTTTAAAGAAGGTACAGGTGGGCGGACTGGGGCTCTATATGGTGCCCAACGTTGCCTTGGGCTCCACGT